>UQSP01000009.1 GCA_900543755.1 uncultured Eubacteriales bacterium | reverse complement strand
GAGATCTGCGCATGTCTCGTGGGCTCGGAGATGTGTATAAGAGACAGATTTTAAACTTGACATATACCCTATATGGGTATATAATGAAAATACCCTACAGGGGTATAGAGCATATATTTTATTTCGGATAAAAAGCAGAGGAATTTACGTCGGCTGGAAAAAGCGTTAAAGCCGCAAAACAATCCGTAAGCGTAAAAAAGGAGAAAGCAAATATGAGTGAAGACAAAATAAACGGCGAAAAAAATTGCATAAAGTGTGATTGCGTAAAAACCAAACACCGCGACAAATCGGAATACGATAAGCTTATAAACAGGCTTAACCGTATCGAAGGGCAGATTCGCGGCATTAAAAGCATGGTGGAAAAGGACGCGTATTGCACCGACATACTGGTGCAGGTTTCGGCGGCGACGGCTGCGCTTAACTCTTTCAACAAGGAATTGCTTGCAAATCACATACGCACCTGCGTGACGGACGACATTATAGTCGGAAAGAAGGAGACTGTGGACGAGCTTGTGGACGTATTGTACAGACTTATGAGGTAAAAGTATGGAAAAATTCGATGTCGGCGGCATGAGTTGCGCCGCGTGCAGCGCCGCCGTGGAAAAAGCGGTTTCGGGCGTGGAGGGAGTGACTTCCTGCACGGTTAATCTTTTGACGGGGTCGATGGGCGTTGAGGGCGATTTCAACTCCGAAAAAGTTATTGCCGCCGTGGAAAAAGCGGGATACTCCGCCAAAATCGCGGGCGGACGGGCAAACAAATCGGCACAAAACGACGAAAGCGACAAAAAATCGGTCAGAGCTCTTGCCGCGCGGCTTATTTCTTCCGTAGCGTTTCTTTTACTGCTTGTTTACGTTTCCATGGGTCACAATATGTGGGGCTGGCCGCTTCCGCCTTTTCTTGAAAACGACATGGTGGCTTCGGGGCTTACTCAGTTACTGCTTGCCGCCGTCATAATGGTAATAAATCAAAAGTTTTTCGTAAGCGGATTCAGAAGTCTTTTCCGCGGGGCGCCCAACATGGACACGCTTGTGGCGCTTGGCTCGGGCGCGGCGTTTTTATACAGCGTTTACGCGCTTTACGCCATGAGCTTTTTTGTGGCAGCAGGCGACACTGTTCAAGCTTCCGCTTATGTGCACGAGTTTTACTTTGAGTCGGCGGCGATGATTCTGACGCTTGTAACGGTGGGTAAAACGCTGGAAGCTCGCGCCAAGGGCAAGGCAACCGACGCCATAAAAAGCCTTTTGAAACGCGCGCCCTTGACGGCGGTCGTTTGGGAGGACGGAGAGGAAAAAACCGTTCCCGTAAGCCAAGTGTCAAAAGGCGACGTGTTTATCGTTCGACCCGGAGGAGTGGTTCCCGTCGACGGAGTTGTCATAAAAGGCGAAAGTGCGGTGGACGAGTCGGCTTTGACGGGGGAAAGCGTGCCCGTCGACAAAAAAACCGGCGACCGCGTTTCGGCGGCGACGGTCAACACGGGCGGATATCTTGAATGCAGAGCCGTCGGAGTGGGGGAAGAAACCGCGCTTGCGCGTATTATAAAACTCGTGGAAGACGCGGCGGCGACCAAAGCGCCCGTCGCCAAAATCGCGGATAAGGTTTCGGGCGTCTTCGTGCCCGTAGTGGCGTTTATTGCGCTTGTTTCGCTGATTGCGTGGCTTATCGCGGGCGAAAGCTTCGGATTTGCGTTAGCAAGGGCGATTTCCGTGCTTGTGATTTCCTGCCCGTGCGCGCTAGGGCTTGCGACTCCCGTCGCCATAATGGTAGGCAGCGGTATGGGCGCAAGAAGGGGAATACTTTTCAAAACCGCCGCGGCATTGGAATCGGCGGCAAAAGCGGACATAGTGGCGCTTGATAAAACGGGCACTATTACCACGGGCAATTTCTCGGTTACGGATATCGAGGCTTACGGATGCGACGAAAAAAACTTGTTAAGCGCGGCTTATTCCGTCGAAAGCAAAAGCGAGCATCCCCTTGCCAAAGCGATATGCGCATATGCGCGTGAAAATAACGTTACCGCACTTGAGACGACTTCTTTTTCCGCGCTGTCGGGCAGCGGGGTCACGGCCATTGCGGACGGAAAAAAGGTGTACGGCGGCAATTATAATCTGATAAAAAGCGTTGTTTCCGTGCCTGAAGAGTTTGCACTGCGGGCGGAAGAACTTGCAAATCAGGGTAAAACGCCCATGTTTTTTTCGTCCGACGGCAAATTTTCGGGGATAATCGCAGTCGCGGATACCGTTAAACCCGACAGCCGCGAGGCTATACGGCAGCTTAAAAACATGGGTAAGCGCGTTGTCATGCTTACGGGCGACAACGAACGCACCGCCGCAGCCGTTGCCGCAGCCGTGGGCGTGGACGAGATAATTTCGGGAGTTCTTCCCGACAAAAAAGAAGAAGTAATACAAAACCTGAAAAAGCGCGGCAAAGTCGTCATGGTGGGCGACGGTATCAACGACGCTCCTGCGCTTACCGCAGCCGATACAGGCATTGCCGTGGGTGCGGGTACGGACGTTGCGGTGGACTCCGCGGACGTAGTTTTGTCAAGCAACAGTCTTAAAGACGTTGCGGCGGCGTTACGGTTGGGAAGAGCCACGCTTACCAACATTCACGAAAACCTTTTCTGGGCGTTTTTCTATAACGTGGTAGGAATTCCGCTTGCCGCAGGACTGTGGATTCCGATTTTCGGCTGGACTCTTAATCCCATGTTCGGCGCGGCGGCAATGAGCCTTTCTTCGGTTTGCGTAGTGCTTAACGCATTAAGGCTTAATCTTTTCAATCCCGATAAGGAGCGTAAATTAAGGACAAAAAGCGCAATAAAATCAGATAAAAAATCAAAGGAGGTAATAAAAATGGAAAAAACTTTGAAAATCGAGGGCATGATGTGCGCCCATTGCGAGGCTCGCGTAAAGTCCGCTTTGGAAAACGTCAAGGGAGTAGAGTCGGCAACGGTTTCTCATGCTCATGGAAAAGCGACGGTAACGCTTAAAAAAGAGGTTTCTTCTTCCGCGCTTCAGAAAGCTGTGGAAAAAGCGGGCTATAAGGTTACGGAAATCGACTGACTTGATGCCGCTTTCGTTTTGTAGCGGCGGCTGAGCGCAGTAAAGGAAAGTTAAACGAGATAAACGGAAAAAAACGAAATCCGCCCGAATGTATTAAACGCGGACGGATTTCGTTTTAAGAAAAATCAAAACAGGTTTGAGTTTCCTTAAATTTCAAAGTGATCGCCTTCGGACTGCGTGGGCGGCATGGTGTCGCCTTTGCGCACGTAAACGGTGCCGACCATGGTGCCGTTTTCGTTTACGACGTTATAAGTGCCCGAAACAGGTGCGGTGTCTCCGCTTTTAAGCTTCGTCATCGTGATTTTACCTCCTCTGGGATTATTATGCGTAATAGGGTTGCGGCATATACGGAATCAAATTGACAAATATTGCTTTTTGTGCGATAATCGGTATCGGAATTATTTTATCGAGGTGTGTTTATGATTACGGTTGTGGGCGTGGGGTTGGAAAAAGGCGATATTACCATAAAAGGCAGAAAAGCGATAAAGGAGGCGGCGTGCGTGTTTTCGCGCGTTAAGCTTTGGTTTAAAACCGAGGTGCTTGCGGATAAATTTCCCGACGTTTCGGATTATGCAGCTTTAGACAGTCTTATCGCAAATAAGGTCTTAGACGCGGAAAAACAATCGGGAAACGTAGTGTATTGCGCCCTTGGCGACGGATTTACCGACTCGGCAGTCAGCGAAATGGCAAAAATTTCCACCGTTAACGTAATTGCGGGCGTAAGCGAATACCGCGGCAGAACTCCCGACTCCGAGGCGGTTTTTTATTCCGCTTACGACGTTACGGGCGATACTCTTATCGACACAAGGGTTCCGCTTATCGTGTACGGCATTGACGACAAGCTGATTGCGGGCAACCTTAAACTCGTGCTTATGGACAGGTACGGCGACGAAGCGGAGGCGGTTTATTCCTCTAAAAAGGAGCGGTCCGTCATTCGCCTTTACGAGCTTGACCGCATGAAAAGCTACAAGGGCGGCGCGCTTTTTATAAGCGGGAAAAGGTCTTTGACACAAAAAAGCCGTTACGGATTAAGCGACCTTATGGAAGTAATGAGTCGGCTTACGGCGCCTGACGGCTGTCCGTGGGATAAGGCGCAGACTCACGAAAGCATACGCATCAACATGATTGAAGAAGCTTACGAGGCGGTGGACGCCATTGACAAAAACGACATTGACAATTTGCGTGAGGAGCTTGGCGACGTGCTTTTGCAGGCGGTTTTCCACTGCAATATTTCCGAGCGAACGGGAGAATTCACCCTTTGCGACACGGTCAGCGAGCTTGTCAACAAACTCGTGACCAGGCATACGCATATTTTCGGGGAGAACAAGGCTTCCGACGCCGATTCGGCGCTGGGGTTCTGGGAACAGGCCAAAGCAAAGGAAAAAAGTTACGACTCGCTTTCGGGGCAACTGGACAGACTGCCCGACAGTTTTCCCGCGCTGCTTAAAGCGGCAAAAGCTTATAAAAAATCGGTAAAAGCGGGCGCAGATTTAAGTAAGGAAGCGGTTTTAAGCCGTCTTAACGGCATATTAAAAGAAGGTATCGGTAAGGAAAACGCGGGCAGATTTTTGCTGCTTGCAAGTTTTCTTGCGACGGAGAGCGGCGCGGATTGCGAGGCGGAGCTTAACAAGCGCGCGTCAAAATTCATTGAGGACATGAAAGCCGCAGAAACCGCGGGAGAGCTTAACCGCGCGTCCGAAAAAATCTGAAAAAGGATGAAAGTAAAATCAGGAAAATGCCAAACGCCAAAAACACAACGACGGAGGCTTCGGTTGCGGAAAAACTGAGCCGACCCTTTTATATAAAAGACGTAATGATAAAAAACCGTCTTACGCTTGCGCCCATGGCGGGTTTTACGGATTCGGCGATGCGCGCGCTTGCGGCGGAGGGCGGCACGGGACTTACGGTAACGGAAATGGTCAGCGCGAAAGGGCTGGTTTACAACGCCGAAAAATGCGGCGGACTGCTGCTTACTTCCGACGCGGAAAAAATAAAATGCGTTCAGCTGTTCGGGCACGAGCCCGATTATTTCCGCGAAGCGCTTAAACTCGACTGTCTTAATAAGTTTGATATAATCGATATAAACATGGGCTGTCCCGTGCCGAAAATAGTGAAAAACGGCGACGGCAGCGCGCTTATGAAAAATCCGTTGCTGGCGGCGAAAATCGTGGAGGCGTGCGTGGAGTCGGGGGGCACTCGGCCCGTTACGGTAAAGACGCGCATCGGCTTCGACGCGGACGAAAACGTCGCGGTCGAGTTCTGCCGCACGTTGGAAAAGGCGGGCGCGGCAGCGATTACGCTTCACGGAAGAACTCGGTCCCAGGGCTACGGCGGCAAAAGCGATTGGGATACCATCGCGCGCGTAGCCGACTCGGTTTCCGTTCCCGTAATAGGAAACGGCGACGTATGTGAGGAAAACATAGGCGAATTAATTGACCGCGCGGCCGCTTTCGCTGTGGGAAGACGGGCGATAGGGGACCCGTGGATTTTTTCGCGTCTGACGGGGGAAACGGATACTCCGCCCGTTTATCATACGCTTTTGCGCCAAATCGGAATTATGCGCGATAATTACGGCGAGCGTTATGCGTGCGTAAACATACGCAAACACCTTGGGTATTACCTTCGCGGCGTAAAGGGAGGAAAGGAAATAAAAGCCCGCCTTATGACCATCGATTGCGTTGACGAACTTATCGCGGCGATAAAAAATGAAACAGGACAAAATTGACTTTTTGATTGCGGTAAATTCGACAATATTGTTTTTCGGAAAAGGGTTTTAAAAGCTTTACCTTTAATGGACAAAAAGTTATAATATAAAAAGCTCAGATAAAAAGGAGTAGGAAAGATGCTTAAAAAGTATTATGAACAAAGCGGCTTTGTGGGTGTATTGGATACGCGCGCGTATTACATACCGTTCAATGCGGGCGAGGACGCTTTTGCCGACAGGAAGCAAAGCGGCAGGTTTACCGACCTTGACGGCAAGTGGCAGATTAAGGATTACGAAAGCGTTCTTGACGTAAAAGACGACTTTTATCTTGAAGAAACGAATGCTGAAATCGACGTTCCGGGCTGCGTGCAGTACTACGGCTACGACCATTTCCAGTATACCAACGTCAACTATCCTTTTCCGTATAATCCGCCTTACGTCCCCAATCAGAACCCTACATATCATTATCGCAGAAAATTCGACCTTAAAAAAGCCGATCAGAAGTATTACCTGAATTTCGAAGGGGTGGACTCCTGCTTCTATCTTTACGTCAATGACCGTTTCGTCGGATTTTCTCAGATTGCTCACCGTCAGTCGGAGTTCGATGTAACGGATTATCTTACCGACGGCGAAAACAAGCTGGACGTTCTGGTGCTTAAGTGGTGCATGGGCTCCTATCTCGAGGACCAGGACAAACTGCGCTTTACGGGTATTTTCCGCGACGTATATCTTTTGTCGCGCCCCGCGGGTCACGTTGTGGATTACAAAATCCAAACCGCCCTTGACGGAACCGTTACTTTCACGTTGCTTGACGGAACCGAGGCTACCGTAAGCCTTTTGGGCGAGGAAAAGAAGGTAAGCGCGGGTAAAACCGTTACTTTCAAGGTTAAGGACCCGATTTTGTGGAGCGCGGAAAATCCTTACCTTTACGATATGACCATTACTTACAAGGACGAAGTTATCGGTGAAAAAGTGGGTATCCGCACCACCGAAGTAAGCGGAGGCGTTTATCTTCTGAACGGTAAACCCATAAAACTGAAAGGCGTAAACCGCCACGACTTCAACTGCCGCACGGGCGCTTCCGTCACGGTGGAAAACGTTATCGAAGACATGACGCTTATGAAAAAGCTCAACGTCAACGCCATTCGTACGTCGCATTACCCCAATATGCCCGAGTTTTATCAGCTTGCGGACAAATTCGGTTTTTACGTCATGGACGAGTCCGACCTTGAGTCCCACGGCGTGGTTTCGCGCTTTACGGGTTACGAAAACGCCAATTACGACCAGATTGCCGACGACCCGCAGTTCATGCAGGCGATTTTGGACAGACAAAAATGCAATATAGGCAGGGACAAAAACCGCCCCAGCGTAATTATATGGTCGCTGGGCAACGAATGCAGCTACGGCGAAAACTTCGCGCGCGCGTTAAGATGGGTCAAGGCAAACGACTACCGTCCCGTGCATTACGAAAGTCTGTGGCACTATGACCGCAAAAAACGCGGCGAGGATTATTATTACTCCGAGCCCGTGGATATGGTCAGCCGTATGTATCCGCCGTATTCCTGGATGGCCGAAGAGTATTTTAAAGACCCGCGCGAATACCGTCCGCTTGTGCTGTGCGAGTACTGCCATTCGATGGGCAACAGCCCCGGCGACTTTAAAGATTACTGGGATATAATTTATTCTTCCGACCGCTATATGGGCGCTTTCGTCTGGGAGTGGGCGGACCACGGCGTGCTTTACGGCGACAAGGGATTAAGATATGGCGGCGACTTCGGCGAGACTTTGCACGACGGCAACTTCTGCATGGACGGCATCATCACCGCAGACAGAAAGCTTACGCAAAAGTCCATGGAGATGAAAAAAGCTTACGAGCCCGTGCGCTTTAACCTTCAGGACGGAAAGCTGACCGTAAAATCGCTTAACTACTTTATGCCCGTCGAAGGTACGCTTACGCTTACATACAAAAACATGGGCAAGGAAGTCAAGCGCGAGAATTTCGATTTGTGCCTGCAGCCTGCCGAAACCGTGACGTTCGACGTGGATTACGACCACGTCCTCATCGCGTCGATTACGCTTAAATCCGACTTTGGCCTTTTGAAGAAAGGTCATGAAATTGCGCGCGGCGGCTGGACGAAGAGGGTGGACGTTTATACTCAAAAGAAGGCGGCTGCTCCCTTAATTGCCGACGAGGGCAGATATATCACGGTTAAAACCGCTTCCGCTTCCTATAAACTGGATAAAACCAACGCCGCCGTCGTGTCTATTGAGGGCAAAAACGGCGAGATTCTGGAGTCACCCATAGAGCTTAACTTGTGGCGCGCCCCCACCGACAACGACCGTAACGTCAAAAACGATTGGATTCAGTGCCGCTATTACGAAATTTTCAGCGAAGTAAGGCGCGTGGACGTCGAAAACAACGTCGTGCGTTTTACCGGACACATTGCTCCCGTCAAGCTTGAACCCGTATCGAGTTACACGCTTACTTACGAGTTCTACGACAATGCGGTTTCGGTAAAAATCGATTACGAGTTTGCTTCCTACGCAAAATACCCGCCGAGAGTGGGATTAAAGACCAAGCTTAGTAAAAAATTCGATAAAGTCAAATATTACGGCTTTGGCCCTTACGAGGCGTATATCGACAAGCGAATCGCCTCCGTTAAGGACGTTTACGAGGATAAGGTCAAAGATTTGATGGTGTCTTACGTCCGCCCGCAGGAAAACGGAAGTCACTACGGCACCGAGTTTATGGAAATCACCGACGGCAAAACGGTTTTGCGCGCCGAGGACAATTTCTCTTTCTCCGCGCTTCCGTATTCGGCGGAAACGCTTACAGACTGCGCCCACGATTGGGAGCTGCCTAAATCCGACGGCACGTATCTCAGTCTTGACTTCTTTATGTCGGGCATAGGTTCTCACTCCTGCGGACCGGTGCTGGACGAAAAGTGGGAAGCCCCCAAAAAAGGCAAGGGCAGCATTACCCTTATTATAAAATAAATTCCGATTTAATTCGCATAAAAAGGGAAGAGCGTGCAAAAAACGCGCTTCCTTTTTTTGGCGGTATAAACTTTAAAAGTTAAAACTTTTTTTGCGTTCGCGGACGATTTGACGAGGAAAAAACGAGTTCTGTTTTATTAACGCAAAAAATTGTAAAAAAGTTAAACGAGTTCTTAGTTTTTGCGGCAGAAGCCGATTTGGCTTCTTATCGGTTAAAGCCGATAACGCAGCACAAAAAATTCGGGCGGATCGGGTTTATTCCGAGACGCTGCCGATATTCGGCAAAAGGCAGGTTTTTATTATGAAAGGAAAATGGATTACGCATCCTCTTTACGCTAAGCTAAAGCCGTTAAACGTATTTCACAAACAGCTGGATAATAATTTTTCGTATTCTCACCCCGAGGATATGAAGAATATACACACGCTTTTTCTGAAAAAATTTACTCTTGACGGATTCAGCCGAGTAATGATAAAAATTACCGCAGACGACTTGTTCAAGTTATACGTCAACGGCAATTTCGTGCTGTCGGGGCCTGTGCCGGGGTATTATTTCAGTCAGTATTACAATACCGTCGACGTCACGGAATATCTTCGTAAAGGCGTCAACACTGTTGCCGTGCATACCTATTATTACGGAGTGCTTAACCGCGTTACCGTAAGCGGCGATATGCGTACAGGCTTGTGGCTGGAGCTTGAAGCGGACGGCAAAAACGCGCTTGTTTCCGACGAGAGCTTTTTGTGCGCCCCTCACAGCGGTTATCTTAAGGCGGAAGTGACGGGATACAATACACAGTTCAAAGAAAATTACGATTTCAGTTCTCCCGAAAACGGCTTTATGAAGGAAAATTATTCCGCGGAAAATTGGTTTCACGCGGAGCAAAGCAAGTACGCCGATTATACGCTTGTGCCCGCGCCCGTTCAAAACCTTACGTATTACGAGGAAAAGCCCGTTTCCGTCCGTCGCCGCGGCGATTCGGTCTTGTTCGATTTCGGCTGCGAACGCGTGGGATATCCCGAGTTTACGGTCAGCGGCAGAAAGGGAAGTAAAGTCACGGTCGTGGCGGGAGAAGAGTTTGACGACGACGGAAATATAAAAAATCCTCTTCGCTGCGGCTGCGACTACGGCGATACGCTTACGCTTTCGGGCGGAAAGGACAAATACGAGGCTTTCGATTACAAGGCGTTCAGGTACCTCGAAATTACGACGGAAAAGGGCGCAAACCTCGACGAAGGAAGCGTCCGAATGCGGGTAAGACATTATCCGTTTAAGGAATTCCGTCGTTACGAGGGGGCGGACAAGCGCGCGAAACAGGTTTGGGAGCTGTGCAAAAACACGCTTAAGTACGGCGTTCAAGAAGTGTATATGGATTGTCCCACGCGCGAAAAGGGACAGTATTTTCAGGACGGCTGGACGATATCGGTTGCGCACTCTCTTCTTACGGGCGACACTGCCATGATGCGGAAAATGCTTCAGAACCAGGCGGCTACTTCTTTTATCTGCCCCGGGCTTACCGCGCAGGGTCCTTGCGCCCATATGCAGGAAATTGCCGACGCTTCGCTGTTGTTTCCGCGGATTCTTGCGGATTATTACGGACTGAGTAAGGACGCGGATACGGTGCGGAAATTATTGCCTTTCGTTGACAAAATGCTTGATTATTTCCGCGGCTTTTCGCGTACCGACGGGCTTATAGGCAATCTCGACAAGTGGAACGTCATGGACTGGCCGCCGCAGTTAAGGGACGGATACGACTTTAGGCTTGAGGAAAATACAATCTGCACGGGCTTTCATAACGTAATAAACGCGTATTACATCGGTGCGATAAAAGCGCGCAACTATTGCGCCGCCGTCGCGGGAAAACCCGCTTTGCCGGTAAAAGAATTGGAAAAAGCTTTTATAAACGCGTTTTACGACCAAGAAAGAGCGCTTTTTATAGACAGCGAAACCACGACGCATTCCGCGCTTCATTCCAACGTTTTTCCGCTGTTTTTCGGTATCGGTGGCGACAAGCGGTTAAGGCAAAACACGCTTGACCTGATACGCGAAAAAAGGCTTGCCTGCTGCAACATTTTCGGCAGTTTTCCCCTCCTTGCGCTGCTTAAACGGTGGAAAGAGGAGGAGCTTATGAAAGAGCTTATTTTAAGCGACGAGGCTATGGGCCGTATGCTTAACGAAGGCGCTACCGCAACGATGGAGGCGTGGGGCAAGGACCTTAAGTGGAATACGGCGCTTTTTCACCTTACTTTTTCGGCAATGCTTATTTTCTTTACCGATTACGAGTTTCCCGTTTATTGAATAAAAAAACAAAACTTAGGGCGCGGGTAAATTTTATACCGCGCTTTTTTCGTACTCCCGAATTTTTCTGTAAGCGGACTTTAAAAAAATATCGGACAATTTTTTCCTTAAATATCTTGACAACGCGGTTAAGTAGATGTATAATATTTTAGCAATTAAACAACAAGACTGCTAATAATCAGACAAAAAGATTGCTAAATAATAATTCGGAGGCATATTTTAAGATGAAACAGTTTAAAACGGAATCCAAGCGCATACTCGATCTTATGATCAACTCCATTTACACCAACAAGGAGATTTTTCTGCGCGAGCTGATATCAAACGCCAGCGACGCCATAGACAAGCTGCACTTTATTTCGCTTACGGACGGCAATGTAGACAGTAATTTTAAAATCGAAATCAAGGCGGACAAAAAGGAACGCACCCTTACCGTATCGGACAACGGCATCGGAATGACTCGGGAAGAGCTGGAGAAAAACCTGGGTACGATTGCGGAGTCGGGTACTCTTGCTTTTAAAAACAAGTCGGAGGAAAAGACCGACCTTATAGGACAGTTCGGCGTGGGATTTTATTCGGCGTTCATGGTGGCGAAGAAAATAGAGGTCAAAAGCCGCGCATACAACGCGGATGAGGCTTACCTTTGGACCAGCAGCGGAGCGGAAGGTTATACCGTGGAAAAAGCCGAAAAGGACACCGTCGGCACGGAAATCAAACTTTACTTAAGGGATAAGGACGAAGATTTCGATTACGACGAGTTTTTACAGGAATACTATCTTAAAAATCTTATAAGGAAGTATTCCGATTATATCCGCTATCCGATAGTCATGGACGTGACCAAATCGCGCGTCAAGGAAAATCCCGATAAGAAAGAAGGGGATAAGGACGAATACGAAACGTATACCGAGGCGGAAACGCTTAACAGCATGGTACCGCTTTGGAAGAAGAAAAAGACGGAAATCACTTCCGAGCAGTACAACGATTTTTATAAGAACAAATTTCACGATTTTTCCGACCCCGTAAAAGTGTTCCACTTCACTATAGAGGGTAACGTCAACTATACGGCGCTGCTGTTTGTGCCCGAGCATACACCTTTTGACTATTATCAGAAGGATTATAAAAGGGGACTGCAGCTTTATTCTAGCGGCGTGCTTATCATGGACAAATGCGAGGACCTGCTTCCCGATTGCTTCGGGTTTGTCAAGGGTATTGTGGACAGTCCCGACTTAAGCCTTAATATTTCGCGCGAAATGCTGCAAAAGGACCGTCAGCTTAAGGCGATTGCAAACGGGCTGGAGAAAAAGCTTGTCCAGGAAATGAAAAAGTTCATGGAAAGCGACCGCGAAACTTACGACAAATTTTTCAAGGAATTCGGGCTTAGTCTTAAATTCGGCGTGTACAACAATTTCGGATTAAAGAAAGAGGAGCTTAAAGACCTTATTTTGTTCCATTCCTCCACCGAGGACAAGCTTGTTTCGCTTAAAGAATACGTCGGCAGAATGAAACAGGACCAGAAATACATTTATTACGCTTGCGGCGACAGCGTCGAAAAGATTTCCAAGCTGCCCCAGACCGAAATTCTTAAGGATAAGGGTTACGAGATTCTTTACATGCCCGACAACGTGGACGAATTTGTCGTTAAAACGCTTATGAGTTACGAAGAAAAAGAGTTCCGTTCGGTGGGCGCCAAGGATTTGGGACTTGAAAGCGACGCCGAAAAAGAAGAAATCAAGTCTAAAGAAGAGGAAAACAAGCCGCTTTGCGATTTTATTAAAGACGCGCTTGACGGCGCCGTCAAAGAGGTAAGGCTGTCTAAGAGAATGAAGAACAACGCGGTTTGCCTTACTGCGGACGGAGAAGTTTCGTTGGAAATGGAAAAAGTGTTCAAAGCCATGAAAAACGCTTCGCCCGTGCCCGTGACGGCGGAAAAAGTGCTGGAAATCAATCCCGACCATAAACTTTTTGCAAAACTCAAATCGCTGTTTGACTCCGATAAGGACAAGCTGAAAAATTACGCCAAAATTCTTTACGCCGAAGCGCTTATCACCGAGGGTATGGATATCGAAAAACCCGACGAATTCGTGGGAGTACTTACGGACGTGCTTTCCGAATAATTATACAGCGGAGTTTAACCGCCTTTCTCAAAAAGGGAGAGGCGGTTTTTTTATGTGATTTTAAATATGAATAATTTATTCGTTATAAAATTGTGTGAAAATAAATTTCATATTGTTTTTAAATTAATCGCTTGACAGTAAAATAATTATCGTTATAATAATTACCGTGATAATTATTTATGTAATTTTTTGTTGCCGCAAGGTATAAAATAAAGGAGAGCAGGGCTTAAATGACGGATTTTCCTGAAAAAGTACACGAACTTATGCGGTCATCGCATAGGAAAATAATGCAGATTCTGGTATTGCCGCTTAAAAAATCGGGCATTACTCCGCCGCAGATGATAGCGCTTAAGGCTGTCGTTAATTCGGACGGCAAAGTAAACGTAAGCGACGTATGCAGGGCGCTTAAGACTCCGCTGTCAAACGCGACGAATATTTGCGCGCGGCTGGAGTCCACGGGTATGCTTCGGCGGGAGCGTGACGAGGGCGACCGAAGGCGGGTGGTGCTTACCGTTACCGATAAGGGCAAGGACGCAATCGCCAAAGCGGGCGTAGCCTATGACAAGCTTAATAAAGCGATGGACGCGGCTATGGACGAATCGGAAAAAAACGCAATTATCGACGGCTTCAGAATGTTTGACGACTGGCTGGGAAAATATATGGACTCGGAGAAATCGACTGATGAGCGAGAAAAAAGTTAAAATAAAATATTTTTATTTAAAGTACTGGTATCTGATACTGTGTGCGATAGCGCTGCTTGTAGTTCAGGCTTTGTGCGACCTTGAACTTCCTACGTATATGCAGAATATCGTCAACACGCTTACCGACATATCCATAACCGAAAAAACGGGAGTTATATTGCGGTACGGCGGAGTAATGCTTGCATACGCCGCGGCAGTTACGCTTTCGTCTGTCGGTGTGGGTTATCTTGCGTCGGTTATAGGCTCGCGCGCGTCAAGAGATATGCGAAGTGCTATTTTCGAGAAAGTTTCTTCTTTTTCGGCGGCGGAAATAGATAAATTTACCGTTTCGTCGCTTATCACGCGCAGTACCAACGACATTACGCAGATTCAGATGTTTTCCATTATGTTCATACGAATGGTAATTTACGCGCCCATTATGGCGACGGGCGGCATAGTCAAAGCCGTTACCCTAAGCCGTAACATGCGCTATTTGCTGTGGGTAATCGTCGCCGCCGTGGCTTTGGTTTTACTGACGATTATGATAATGTTGTTTGTCGTTCAGCCAAAGTTTATTAAGCTTCAGACTTTGATAGACAAACTCAACGGCGTCGCGCGCGAGGGGCTTAACGGAATGATGGTCGTTCGGGCGTTCAACAACGTAGAGCATGAGGAACAGCGTTTCGACGGCGTAAACAAAGAGCTTACCGGAGTCAACCTGTTTACCAACAGGGTTATGGCGGGACTTTTCCCCGTCATCAACATTGCCATGAACGGCGTTTCCGTAGCGGTGGTATGGATTGCGGCGTATTTTGCTTTGGATGTCACCGACGTTGCCGCCATGATGGCGTTTATGAGTTACGCAATTCAGATTGTAATGTCCTTTATGGTGCTTACCATGGTGTTTGTGCTTGCCCCGAGGGCAGCCGTTTCCGCGCGCAGAGTGGCGGAAGCTCTTAACCGGGATATCAGCGTAAAAGACCGCGAAAACGCCGTCGAAGCCCGGGACATTCGCGGCGAACTGGAATTCGACAACGTAAGCTTTAAATACGAAGGCGCCGAGGAAAACGTCATAAGCAACATTTCCTTTAAGTGTTCGCCGGGTGAAGTTACCGCGGTTATCGGGTCCACCGGCAGCGGTAAATCCACGCTTATCAAACTCATACCGCGCCTTTACGACGTGACGGAAGGCTGTATCCGCCTTGACGGAAAAGACATAAGGGATTATACGCTTGTGTCGCTCAGGGACAACATCGGTTACGTTTTACAGAAAAGTCTGCTGTTTTCGGGGACTATCGAAAGCAATATCAAATTCGCTTCGCCCGAAGACCCCGACGGCGACGAAAAAATGATTCGCAGCGCGAGGACCGCTCAGGCGGAGGAATTCATTTCCGAAAAAGAGGATACGTACAAAAGCGAGATTGTTCAGGGCGGCGGTAACGTTTCGGGCGGACAGAAACAGCGACTCAGTATTGCGCGCGCGCTTTACAAGGACGCGCCGGTGCTGGTGTTCGACGACAGTTTTTCCGCGCTGGACTTTAAAACCGACGCCGCCTTGCGTGCCGCGCTTAAGGAAAACGAAAAAGACAAAAACGTAATTATTGTGGCTCAGCGTGTTGGAACCATAATGAACGCCGACCGCATAATCGTACTTGACGAGGGTAAAATCGCGGGAATGGGCACGCATAAAGAACTTTTGAAATCCTGTCCCGTTTACGCGGATATCGCGCGCTCTCAGTTATCGGAGGAGGAACTTGCAAAATGAGTGAAGACAGAAATTCGGTCCGTCCCCCGAGGGGACCCATGGGCGGCGGCAGACACGCTGCCATGCGCCCGGGCGAAAAAGCCAAGGATTTTAAGGGCACGCTTGTAAAATTACTGAAGTATATGCGCGTTTCTTTGCCTGCGATAATACTTTCGCTTTTGTTTGCGGCTGCCTCGGTCGTGCTTACACTTAATATTCCCAAACTTTTGGGCAGCAGCACCGATAAACTGATCGAAGGCTTTATGCAGCGGCAGATTTACGACGAAACGGACGCCATGGTTCGCGACAATCAGAATATTCCTTACGATTCTATTTCAGCGCTGGCTTACGCGGAGGGAATTTCCGATTTCAATCAGCTGTTTGACGTTCTGGAAGAAAAAGGCGTAATTTCCGCTTCCCAGAAAGCAGAATACGAAAAAAGTCTGGGCGACTACGCGGAAGGCGTGCTTTCCATGAGCCTTTACGAGCGGCCCTCAATCGACGTTGACGCCATCATAAAACTGCTTACCGTCATCACGGTGCTTATTTTCGTTTCGGCGGCGGTGTCTTACGCGCAGTCCTTTATTCTTGCGGGCGTCGCTCAAAGGACTTCTTACAGGCTGAGGCGCGACATCGACGTGAAAATCAACAAACTGCCGCTTAAATATTACGACGGCACGACAAACGGAAACGTGCTTTCCTATCTTACCAACGACGTGGACTCGATTTCCACCACGCTTAACCAAAGCCTTTCCCAACTGATAAGCAGTATTACCACCATCGTGGGCGTGCTTGTAATGATGATAAGCATAAGCTGGATTATGGCGGGAGTCGCGGTGCTAATTGTGCCCGTTTCGCTTGCGCTTATCGCAACGGTAGTCAAATTCAGCCAGAAGTATTTCCGACGCCAGCAAGCCGCACTTGCCGCGGTAAACGGTCATATAGAGGAAATGTACGCGGGCAACAAAGTCATTCAGCTTTATAACCGTAAAGACGAATCCGTTGCCGAATTCGCCGTTTACAACAAGGAGCTTACCGCAACGGCGCAGAAATCTCAGTTTCTTTCCGGACTTATGCACCCGATAATGAATTTTGTGGGCAATATAGGCTACGTTCTGGCGTGCGTTATCGGCGGTGTGCTTACTGCAAGCGGCAAGATAACCGTAGGTGACATTCAGGCATTTGTTACTTATATAAGACAGTTCAATCAACCCATAGGACAGGTGGCAAACATCGCCAACACGCTTCAGTCCACCGTTGCCGCGGCAGAGCGCGTTTTCGGTTTCCTGGAGGCGGAGGACGAAAAGGAAACGGGCGAAGCGGTTCCTCAGTCGGTTAAAGGCGACGTGGAATTTTGTAACGTTCATTTCGGTTACGACCCCGATAAAATCATAATTAAAGACTTTTCGTGCTCGGTTAAAGCCGGACAGAAAATAGCGATTGTAGGCCCCACGGGCGCGGGCAAAACCACCGTAGTAAAACTTCTTATGCGGTATTACGACTTAAGCAGCGGTAAAATCCTGCTGGACGGACGGGATATCGCGGATTACAAGCGTTCGGCATTGAGGGAAGAGTTCGGCATGGTGCTTCAGGACACGTGGCTTTACAGCGGTACGGTTATGGATAACATTCGTTACGGCCGCCTTGACGCCACCGACGAGGAGGTTATCGCCGCCGCAAAACTTGCCAGCGCGGACCACTTTATCCGCACGCTTGACGGCGGTTACGACTTTGTCATCAACGAGGAGGCGGACAATATCTCTCAGGGGCAAAAACAGCTTCTTACCATCGCCCGCGCACTTTTATCTGACCCCAAAGTGCTTATCCTGGACGAGGCGACAAGTTCCGTCGATACCCGCACCGAACAGCTTATACAAAACGCCATGATTACTCTCATGGAAGGGCGTACCAGCTTTATAATCGCACACCGCCTTTCCACCATAACAAACGCGGATAAGATTCTGGTTATGCGCGACGGCGACATAGTGGAGCAGGGTACTCATGCGGAGCTTATGGAAAAGAAAGGATTTTACGAGCAGCTTTATTCCAGTCAGTTCGAGCACTAAGCTTATTACAAAAACCCGCTTTTATGAAAGCGGGTTTTTTTCTGCTTAAGGAGAAAAAATTTTTTTAGCGAAATGTCGCCTTTTTTTGTTGCAATATTTCTCTCGTTGTGATATTATATTATGGCTGATTTTGTGGCGGCGTAGCTCAGCCGGCTAGAGCATTCGGTTCATACCCGACAGGTCGATAGTTCGAATCTATTCGCCGCCACCAAATTGTATACCTATTGCAATCCGGACCCATGTGGTTGGGCGGCAATAGGTTTTTTTTATTGTAAGCTTCGTGATACAGTAACAATTACCGATAACGGATAAAGGCAGATTTTTTCACGCTGAAACCACGTTAAAAAGAGAGGATTTTTTTCTCTCTTTTTTTGTTGCCTTATTGCGGACGAAAATTGCAATCGGATTTAAATCAAAAAATTTTTTTATTGCGTATTGCCGCTTGATAAAAAAGAGAGCGGTTTAGTTTGACGTAAAATAATTTTCAATCACACTTAAGCGGATTTATTGGATTGGCTTTAATGGGGTTTTTTATTTTTTGTTTATTAGCACAAAAAATGCGCGCAATATTTTTGCGTACAATGTTTTTAAAAATCAAGCATTTTTGTTAACCGATGCCTTTTAAAAATTCACAGTTGATTTTTAAAAGGCACGGCATATTGCGCCGTCAGCATTTTTCTGTATTCACCCGGAGTCAAAAGCATTACGTTTTTGAATTGTTCGGTAAAATATGACTGCGAGGAGTAACCGCATTCGCATGAGATTTCCAGCAAGGATTTCTGCGTAGTGGCAAGCAGGCGTTTTGCTTTTTTCAAACGTTCGTTCATTATAAATTGCTGCGGGGTGATTCCCGTCGCGGCGGAAAAAACGCTGTGAAAATAATTAGGGGAGTATCCCGTCAATGACGCAAGGTCCTTAAGTTTAATCGGTTCCTCACAATGATTTTTTATATATTCCACGGCTTTTTTTACCGACTCCAGACGTGCCGGAGCGTAAAACTCCGCATTAGTTTCGTGTTTAAGGTCGGCGCAATTCGAAAGCAGGTAAAACAGTTCCAGAAGTTTGGCGTTGGTATAGTAGCAATAGGGGTCGACGCCGTTGTTGGTAAGGTGCAGTATAAGCGACTCCATTATGTTGCGGCAATTGGTCCCGTCCGTCAGCGGGAAAAAATCGGGTAAACTTTTCAAAACCTTAAAATATTCTCCGCCGCGGTCAATCGCAATGTGAAAATACTGGCATTTAAACGGACGAAGACTGTAACTTTTCTGCCCGGGTTTCCGAAGTATGAAAGTATTGGGGGACAGACAGTATTTTTTGTCGTTTATCACGGTGATGCCACCGTCGGAAACAATGTATTCGAATTCAAACATTTCCACTTTGCGGCAACGAGTTCTGGATTTTTTGTTTCTCTTAAACAAATCCGTTAAATCGAAAATGCCGAAAGAATCTATTTTTCCGATAAACATTTATATTCTCCCTTGTCTTTATTTCCCGCGTTTTGTGCCGATACTTGCGATTATATTAATATTATAATATAAATAGCCCGTTAAAATCAATAAAATCGTAAGATATTGATAATTTTTATGTAGATTTGTGTAGATTGCCGAAATCCAATCGATTATAATAAAAGTCAAGTTTTAAAGCAAGGAGAAACGCCTGATGAAAATTACCGACGTCAAGACTTTCGTTGTGGACTGTTTCCGCACGAATTGGGTATACGTCAAGGTTTATACCGACGAAGGAATAGACGGAGTGGGCGAGGGTACGCTGGAATACAAGGAAAAGGCTCTTGTGGGCGCAATAGAGCATATTGCCGATTACCTCAAAGGCAAGGACCCGCGCCTTATAGAAAAACATTTTCACGATATTTACCGCGACGCATATTGGCGGGGCGGCGCCGTGCTTATGAGCGCGCTTTCCGCCGTGGAAACGGCTTTATGGGATATTCTCGGTAAATCTTTGGGTGTGCCCGTTTATCAGCTTTTGGGCGGTAAAGCAAACGACGATTGCAGAATATATGTCAACGGTTGGTTTAGCGGGGCAAAAACTCCCGAAGAGTTTGCCGCAAAAGCAAAAGAAGTTGTAAAAAGAGGAATTACGGCGCTTAAGTGGGACCCTTTCGGCAAGGCGTACAGGCAGTTGTCCGTTAAGGAATTGGATACGGCGATTCGTTGTATTGCTTCGGTGCGCGAGGCGGTAGGCGACGACGCGGATATTCTTATCGAGGCTCACGGCAGGTTCGACGTGCCCACGGCTATACGCGTGGCAAACGAAATCGCGCCTTTTAAGCCCATGTTTTTGGAAGAGCCCGTTCCGCCCGACAATCTCGAGGCGCTTAAGGCCGTGCGCAACAAGTCGCCCGTTCCGATTGCGGCGGGCGAAAGACTTTACGGCCGTTGCGGATACAGGGAAATGTTTGCGCTGCGTGCGGCGGATTACATTCAGCCGGACGTTTCGCACGCGGGCGGCATAATGGAAACCAAAAAAATAGCGGCAATAGCGGAAAGTATGCAGATTCCTTTTGCACCGCACAATCCGTCGGGACCCGTCGCAAACGCGGCTACGCTTCAGCTTGCGGCGTGCTGTCCCAACTTCTGTATGCTGGAAATTATGTACAGCGACGTGGATTACAGGTCGGATATAACCGATGAAGCGCTCGAGTGCATCGACGGCCGCATAAAAATCGGCAATAAACCCGGACTGGGCATAGAGCTTAACGAAAAAGAATGTCTTAAACATCCTTACGTTCGCCATGAGTTAAGACATTATACGGGTGCGCTTACGGACATACGGCCCGCCAACAAGAAATTTTATTTCTGAATCTTTTAACAAAGAAATATATTTTTAAGGAGCAAAATAATGGTTGAATTCGAGGTAAAAGGGCATGAACACAGTTTACTGCCCGAGGGGAAAAAGTGGAAATTGGTTTTCAGCGACGAGTTTGACGGAGAAAAGCTTGACGAAAGCAAGTGGAGTTACCGCCTTGATTACTGGGGAGAGCGTTTCGCGGCTTATACCGACAAGGGCGTTTATCTCGACGGCAAAAGCAATGCGGTTTTTAAACCCGTATTCGAGGACGGCTGCTTAAGGTCGTCGCAGCTGCAGACAGGCGGAAACAGTTTCGATCAATTGAATTTCGAAGCAATTCAGAATCGCATTAATAAAAAGCACGGCGACAATCCATGGAAAGACGAAATAGAGATGTGGCCCTTAAAGCCGCTCAGTAAACCCAAGTTCATGCACAGATTCGGTTATTACGAGGCGCGCGTTAAATTCCAGAAACTCAATTTCTGGTGGAGTGCTTTCTGGCTGCAGTCACCCTCCATAGGCGCGGCTTACAATCCCGCTTTATGCGGCGTGGAGAACGACGTCATAGAAAATTTCGGCAACGGAGAGCTTACTTCGGGCAATATTTACGGCGGCTACGGCAAACAGTTTCAGGAGGCGGCGCGCGTAAGGTATCCTTTCGTAAACGACGGGGAATATCATCGCGTGGGCATGGAGTGGTCTAAAGACGGTTACGTTTTCTACCTCGACGGCAAGGAAACGGCGCGTACTTCTTCTCCCGTTTCGGAGGTGGAACAGTTTATTTTAATTTCGACCGAGGTGCAGGGATATCGCAGGAATGCGCCTACCGCCGAGTGCACCGAAGAAGTGATGGCCGACCGCTTTTACGTCGATTACGTGCGCGTGTTCGATAATGAGGATTAGTTTTTTCGGTTTCACGATTTTGGAATAATAAAGCGATAAATTTTTTGCGGGAGTGATTATGGAAAGAAAAACGGCGCTTGTTACGGGCGCTTGCGTAAATACGGGCGTTGCCATTGTGGAAAAATTCGCGTCGGAAGGGTATAACGTCGTCTTTACCGGGCGCAGTAAGGAAAAGGTAAGCGCGGCGCAAGCCGATTACAGAAAAAAATTTCCTCTTGTGAAAATAGACGGTTATGTGCTGGATTCGGTTGACGACTGCGGTAACGTTCTCGAAAAAGAGGTGGACGATTTTTTCGCTATTCTGGACGAAAAAGGCGTTTTTGTCGAATGCGTAGTGCTTAACGCGGCGGACCAGGGACTGAATCAGAAAATTTTCCAAAACCCGCTTGCCGATTTTATGCGCGTCATCAACACCAACGTGGTATGGAACTATTGTATCGCGGAACACGCCGCCAAACGCATGGTATCGCGCGGAGGCGGGAATATTGTGTTTATAAACTCGAACACCGCTTACCGCGCCATTCCCGACCGTATCGCTTACGAGGCGTCCAAAGGCGGACAGCTGGGTATGATGCGCGGGCTGGCGTTTGACCTGGGTAAATACAACATTCGCGTCAACGCCGTGCTTCCCGGCATGATTCGCACCGACAGGTGGGAGAAAAATCCCGAGTGGTACAAAACCGTTCCGTCCGCTTTCACTCCTTTGGGCGATGTGGCGGAAGGAAAGGATATTGCTGACGGAATCTGGTATTTTGCCGAGCACGCACGAAATACTACGGGGGCGGAACTTATTATAGACGGCGGAAACAGCATACAGCTTTATCCCGTTATTCCCCAAAAGGATTAAGTCATCGGTGCCCGTATTTACTTAAAACCAACTTAAATGTTAAAGACGGCGGTATGCGTCCTGCAGCCGCTGTCATTTTTTTTAATAAAGAGGAGGGAAGTGCAGTTTTTTAATTTCGCTATTGCGCCGCTAAACGATTGTAATTCAGTTAAGCGTAAATCAAAAAAATTACAGCCGTAACGTGATTTTTAAGCTTGTGTTTTTCCGTTTTTTTTCGTAAAGCGAGAATTTTATGATAAACCTTATCAAAATTTATTTAAAAACGCTTGTCAATATCGTCGAAACGTGCTATAATACCCCAGAAGTCGGCATTCCGAGGCTTTAAGCGCGCCCGTCAATTGCCGATTTTTGTATCGAATAAGTATGGCTCCATGGTCAAGCGGTTAAGACATCGCCCTTTCACGGCGGTAACGCGGGTTCGATTCCCGCTGGAGTCACCAAATTGGAACTATCCGAACACCACTATTACAGAGCAGTGGGTTCGGGTAGTTTTTTTATTGCCTCAAAAAGACTAATTCCAATCATTTTTTCCGTTTCGGGCAGGGAGTTTGGCACAGTCGGGCGCGGTAAGTCAACGCGAAAAATTATCGCTGAAAAATTGAATATCTTAAAACAGGAAAGCCGGGCAGGTCATAGATGATCTGCTCGGCTTTTTTGCGTTCTGTCAGGTTTTTCGGACTTGTACGCAATAATTTTTCTTGCCTCGTTGACTTCCGTGACGGGCAATCAAACGGACAGATTACAAACTCCCGCTGTGCCCTTTCCGCCCTGCCGAAAGGCAAAAATAAATAATTGGAGGTAGTTCCAAATGAAGAAAGTAGTTTATTCCGTTTCCAGAAACAACCGGTTCGGAAGCAACAAGCTGACCGGTGTCGGTTTCATCACCGATGCCGATCTCATCATCGCCTGCGTGAGCAAGAAAGGCAATGCGTATATCCGCGTATTCGAAGATTGCGTCAAGAATTGCCACGCCATTCAGGGACGCGACGGCGAGTTCAAGGGTGCGCACTACGAGATCCGCGAAATCGAATTTGAAAAGAAAACGTCGAGCGGCGAAAGCACCGGATATGAAACGAGAGAGATCGAAGTTGAGTATTCCATCTGGTACAAGCTGGTTGACTAAGGAGGCTTGCAATGAACAAATTTTATCTCAAAGAATTTCAGTTTTTCGACGGTGAAGACACCGTTATTTTCAACATAGTTGCCGTCGAAAGCGACAAAATCACCGTGGCGATCACCCGCAGCGGCAAGATAACCGTCACCGACTACGACCTGCATTCCGACGAAAACGGTCTGTACTTCGAGTACGGCGTTGCAGGCCGGGAACATATCCATATCGACGACTTTGAGGAGGCTTGATTATGAAACTTACGCTTGCAAATATCAGACAAGTGAAGCGCAACACGGAAAGCCCATTAACGCGCCGCGTCTGCAATTATGTCATCGGCCGCTGGGGCGATTACAGCGATAAATCGGGCATATTCACGGACGTATTGCACTACGGCTGTCAGTCGGGCATCGTGGGCGAGCTTATCTATTACTCGGATACGGTGCGCTTCTACAAGCAGTATCGGCAGGAGATCAACGAACTTCTGTATCGTCTCATGGAGGAGATGGGTTCTTATGCTCCCTCCGACCTGTTCGGGGATAAATGGGATAAAGAAGACCCGCTCGCGCAGGATGACTACAATCAAAACCTTTTGGCGTGGTTCGGATTTGAGGAAACGCTGAGGGCTATCGGCTACAACTTTGAATGTTTGCGAAATAAAATTTAAGGAGAAACGAAGATGAAAAACAAGAACATTGCTAAAAAAGAAAAGGCGATCGAGCTTTTGAAGGAAATGGATATTTTTAAGCCGTACATCAAGGGCTTTGAAGAAAAGGGCATGGTGTGCTTTTTTGAAAACTTCGGCGGGTTCTGGATCGACCAAGAGCCGGAGCTGTACGCCAAGATGAAGGAGCTGGAAAAGAAGTACAGCTGCCTTGTATATGCCGTGACGCATGAATTTACACCCTTCGGCGAGTGCTACTCCTTTCTGATCGTAACAGATTATAGGTCGGAATGGAAGACGCTTATGTGGAGCGAGGGAAACAAGCATTCCGCCTTTGCCTACGTCTGGAACAAGGACGACGACTGGAGCAGCGAGTTCGGCAGCGTAATGGTACAGAGCTTCGGCGGCGGTATTAAGAGAATTGCATAACAAGGAGGAACAACAATGAACGACTACGCTTACAAGACAACTGCACACATCCACTCCCTCAAAGGCGAGATGGACGAGATAACCGTTTTGGAAAAGGTCGGCGAGAACGACTACATTGTGGACTACAAGGGCGTGAAGTGTCACGCTCTTTTTAATTGGTTCGTCTGTCAGTTCTACGCAGACGACATTTACAGGATCGTCAAGGAGGATGAATACAATGGCTAAAATCGAAGAACTCAAAAAGTACCTTACTCACGAATTTTCCACAGGCTGCTACACCGGGGACGATTACAAAGCTTTTCAGATGAAATATCTGAATTACTTGCGCGCCGTCTGTAAAGAAAACCATTGGCAGCTCGTCAACGTCGGGAAAAATCACTACTGCTTTTCGGCGTTCATCAAGAGCGCGGAAAATAAGTGCGTGTATCTCTCCATCTCGGACGTGCGCTACTTCACGAACGAATGGTACGGGCATATCCTCATACGAACGGCGAAAAACGAGCAAGACTACCGCGGCGGCTTCAACCACTACACGACGCTGGAAAAGCTGCCCGCAAAGGCCGCCGAGCTGTTGGACGACCTGCCCTTTTAAGGAGGCACACGATGAAACTTAACTTGGAAGCGACAACAGCCGCAGAACAAAAAATCAAAGCGTACTTGGAGGCAAACGCCTCGGAAACACTTACCGAAAAAATCAACAACGGCGTGCGGATCCAAAAGGACGGCAAGACGCTTGTAAGCAAAAAGACGCTGGCGGGTTTTATGAAGTTTGCCTGCGACGAGGCGAGGAAACTTGCTTCCAAAGGTACAAATTCCGCTTGCGTGGAAGATAAAGTCGTGTATGGCTGGGCTATCCATTACTTTGAAGAGGGCAGCATCGAAGGCACGCTCTTTAACGAAGATGGAACCGAATACAAGATACAGCCGAGCGTTACGGCAAAGGCCCCGGCGGTGAAATATTCACCGCCCAAGCCGCAGCCCAAACCGCAGCTTTCCATGTTCGACCTTTTGGATGCAAAGTCGGAAGAAGCCGAAGAACCCGTCGAAGAACCCGATGACAAACCGACGGATGAGGATTACGAAGAAGCGGAACAGGCCATCAAGGAGCCACCCAAGCCGCAGGCTTCCGTATCGCCCGTATATCGCAAATATCTGGACGTGCAGGAAAAGTACCCGCAAGCCGTCATCGCCATGCGGCTGGGCGATTTCTATGAGGTGTTCGGCGACAACGCAAAGTTGCTTGCCGAAGAGCTGCCGCTTACCCTTACGGGGCGGGACTGCGGACTTGAAGAGCGTATCCCGATGGTCGGCTTTCCGTACCACGCTTCGGATATGTACATTGAAAAGATCTTACAGAACGGGCATACCGTTGTCGTTCTCGAAGACGGCAATGTGCGCGAACTGCCCGCCGAACAGAACGTCGACCCCGAAACGGGCGAGATCCTCTCCGAGGAAGAGATGCGAGCGTTTGACGGCGACATTGAAGAACCTGACCTGACGGACGACGAACCGGAATTTGACTTGTCCGCCTTTGATACCGAAGCGCTCGCCGTTCTCGACGAGATGTTCGGAAACGAAATTACATTGAGGTAAAAACTATGACCGAAAAAGACATTAAACCTATTCCCAAATATATCCTGCGCCAGATAGAGCGTGAAGACAGAAAAGACTTCCCGACGCCGAATAAACAGCTGCGATTTTACGCCTATCTTGCGATATGGCATAAGGAACTCGTCAAAGTTACCGTCGCCGTCAAGCACTACCGCAAAAAATGGTATTGCAAAGCCGTCGCTTGGCACGGCGTTCATTCGCCGAAATGCTATATAAAAGACCTCGAATATTGCTACTGCGGCAGCATGGGCTTTCGTGTCGGCTGGCACGAAGAAGGTATCCAGAAAGAACAGCGTTGGTACGAAAGAGGCGTGTGTTGGGCAAAAGACCGGTATTATGATCCGTGGGCGCCCATCGTCAATTTGCAGGTCATCGACAAGTTGCCCGAATATAAATACAGCGCGTATAAGCTCTACCGCGGCACAAAACTTTTGAAATACCTGCGGTTGTATGAAAGCTATCCGCAGCTCGAAATGCTCATGAAAGCCGGGCTGGGTATGTATTACGATAGCATCACCATTCTTAAACGCATTGGAGAGGATAAGCAATTCTGCAAATGGCTGATCCGTCATCGGTTGGAATTGACCGCATCGCCTTTTCCTCTCTACATAGAAACCATCACGCAAGCCTATAAGACAAATAAACCCATTAAGGAAATACAGGCATTCCTTACAAGAAAAAAGTGCTTTGAACGTGAGATGGACTATAAGCCCATCCGCCGGCTGTTTCGCGGGCAGAAGCTCAAAGAGTTCTTCCGTTATATCGACGAGAAGCAGATCTCGCCGAGGCTGTATCTCGACTATCTCCGCGCCTGCGAGCATTTACAGCTGGATATGTCGCTTCCTCAAAACAGATTGCCGCACGATTTCATGCGCTGGCACGACGTCCGCATCGACCAATACGCGACGGCACGGGCAGAATCAGACAGAAAGACAAAGCAGGAGCTTTACGAAAAGTTTTCGCTTATCGCGCAAAAATACCTGCCTCTCGAACACGACAAGCGCAGCGCGTTTATTTGCATCATCGCGCACTCTCCCGCCGACCTCATCCGCGAAGGAGAACTGCTCAACCATTGCGTTGGACGAATGAATTACGACCAGAAAATGATCCGCGAGGACTCGCTCATCTTCTTCGTGCGTACAAAGGAACGGCCGGATACGCCGTTCGTCACGCTTGAATATTCCTTAAAGACGCATAAGGTGCTGCAATGCTATGGCGAACACGACCATAAACCGAGCGATGCCGTTTTACACTATGTCAAGAAAGTTTGGCTGCCGTATGCCAACCGAGAAATCAAAAAACTTGCCGCATAGAAAGACGCAGATGTTTGGTTGTAGAAGTTCTCTTTTTCCCTTCGGTTTTTTCAGGTCGATTTGAAAGGAAAAGAGATGCAGCCTAAACGAAAAGCCGTCGAAAGTCAAGGGTAAATGCACGGCTTTGCGCCGCCCTTGACTTTCGGGAATGTGCCGCCGTTCAGTTTTTTGCCACACGTCTTTTCGTTTGGTTCAGACCCTGCCGAAGGGCAAAAGAAAAATCAGAGGGTAAAAAATATGAATCAAACGATAAGAAACTTCGCAGTCTTGCATGAAGAGATTTCTCCTGAAACCGTCCTTGAAATGTCGGAACTTCTCGCGATGATCGCAACGAAAAAGCTCATGTGCTATATGGGCAAATTCGCCGAGAACGCGCATTTGAATCTCTGCCGCGATATATTCCTGAAAGATGAGCGAGGCTATGTACTGTCGGACAGCTATGATTTAGTGCAAAGCGTCGCGCTCTTCCTCTGCGAGCATTACGGGGCGCACCTTGACGATTTGTTTTGCACGAAAAAGAACGGTAAGCGTATCACGCTGAAGCGCGAATGTTATCTCCTGATGACTCGCGTTCTATGCGGCAAATACAGCACGGCGAAGCGCTGCAAGACATTGGAAACGACCGTTGTTGCCGTCGATTTTGAGGAACCGAAAGACGATGAAAATTACACCCGTACCGATGAAATCGTTGCGTCTCTCGATTTGACGGAGAATATGACGCTCGCCCTCGAACATCGTATGGCGGGGATGAGCTATCCCGAAATAGGCCGTCTTCTTTCCCGCGCAACGTCTACCGTGTACGAATACTTCACGAAGATGCGCGCCCGCTATTGCACTCTGTACGGAGCATAAAATCATATACTTTTACCTACTACATAAGGAGCATTTAACTATGAAAAACTACTTTCGCATTACAGCTTACAATCCCGAAAAGAACATCTGCGCCGTCTTTGACAGCAACGGCAGGTTTGAAAAGCTCTGGCAGTTCTCTGCCCATCTCGTTCAAAAGGACTTCAAAATCGTCGAAGTCGGCGGGGAGGATAAATTCCTCGAGGGAGACTTCAACCGAGCCCCTGTCGAACAGGACAAAATCATTTTACGCGCCTGCGCAAAAGGACAGCCGCTCGTCAAAGACGATCGTATCGAAGTCAACGGCAAATGCTACACGGTAAATCATTAAGACGACGAATAAGAACCGAATACGCCGCCAAAAAGAGGGAGTTTTGCTCCCTCTTTTTTCATGCGCCTAACCTTTACAGAAACTTTGGGAAAAGTTATGGTTTACTTTGGGGAGTGGCTGCGGGGCGTGTGCTTGTCTTGATACAAGCGCGGCGCTACGCGCCGCGGACAAGCACACGCCCCGAAAGCTGAACCCGACTGAAATACGGAAAAATCGGAGCAGAACGGGCGCGGCATCGCCGCTGAACCGCTTGGCGATCGCCGCGCGCATACCGTTGCTGCCATTTCCGTTTTTGAGCCGTATTTGCACATCCGCAGTTTAGTTTGCCTTTGGCATTTGGCTTATAACGTCTTTGCTCACGGCGCCGACGAGGACGCCTTCATCCCAGCACAAAAAGTCGTCGAAAAGCAGCAGCTTTTTATCTTCCAACCCTATACGGCATACGACGTCCTCGTCCATAATATCGGAGAGGAAGTATTGCGGCAACCCTTTGGAATAGACGATCTTTTCGCCCGTCTTTTCCAGGTATTTGATGATGTACGCTATGGCATTGCCCAGCATATATGTGCTGTCTACCGCCCTGAAATCAGATCGGCCGAACGTTTCGTTGAAGTATGAATTTTGATGCGTTATCTGCCTTTTATGCGTATTAAAATTGTAGTCGTTTACTTCCAGCATCATTCCCGGCATCGTGCCGTCCGGGATATAGAACAGCCCGTGAAAGTGCAGGCGCTGCTTTTTCGGTGAGCGCTCCCAGACGCCGATATATTTCCACCCTTTGCGCGTACAGAAGTGTGAGAGGCAGTTTTTGAGTTTTCGCTTGAAGCTCTCTTCCGTATGGAGTTCACCGTTGTACGTCAGGGTTACGAAATAATTAAAAGTCTGTAAATTGACTTTCCGTACCATACGCACGCGTCGGGAAATAAGATTGCGCATCTTGCGCCATGTATTTGTTTCAACATAGAGCTTGGCGGCGTCCGCGTCTGGAAAGTACGGGCGCATTCGTTTGAGTATGGCAGCCTTGCGCTTATAGCGCGGCAGGCTCTGATATTTCAGGTAGAGTTCGTCAAACAGTTCGCGGCGCGTCGTCTGACGCTCGATTTTGACGGGCTCATCGGCTTTCTGTGGCGGTTTTTCCGCCTCGTCGTAAACTTCCTCGAAGCTCGCCTTGGCAAGCGAAACAGGCGCGTCCTCAACCAAAGGCGCACCGGTCTCCACATTTTGCTGTTGTTCCGCAGCATCGTCCGTGACGGTGATCACTTCCTCGTTCGGCTTCCGGCGCGGTCTGTACGGCCGCGTCGTGTGCGGAATGGCGATATAGTGACCGCCGTCTGAATATACCTTGCATTTTGCAAACGGCATACATACCTCCTTGCACTGCACAAGGAGCGCCGACTGACCATTACATTACTTTCACGCAGAACCATTGCCGGCGTTCCCGTACAGAGAATTGATAAAGTAGCTGTTCTGCATTTTAAGTTCGTTTACCGTTGCTTTTTCTGTCATATATTCCAGATAATCCATAAGTCCAAGTTTGCTCTTTTTTGCCATGTCGTTAAAATAGTCCGAAAAGCAGTCCGTACTGAAACGATTTGCGTAAATTTTTGCATTCATAAGGTAATACTTTTTGTTCTCCGTTTTGCCGTCCATTGTGCCGCGCTCTTTCTCTATCTTCAAAATCGAATAGCCGAAGCGGTTGTAAATACGTAAGTTTCGCCGCCATAGCCAAGCCGTGATACTTTTCAGGATATGTACCAAAAGCGTGTTGTCGCCACGGCGGAAACGAAAGTCTTCATAAAGGCGCATAAAGCGGTTGAACGCCCACTCGGAGAGCATCTCTTCGATAGTGTAAAAGGGCATTGCAAGGCGCATATCCCCGGACGAAACGATGTGGATGACGTCGCAGAGGTCGCGGGCATCCGCACCCCAACTTTCGGGCCGCTGCTCGTCCGTAAATACCTTGATGAAGGGGAAGTTATCCACGGTGGCGCTGTGCCTGCACATTTTGAGCCAGCTGTTGAACAGGTCGTTTTTCTGATTTGCCTCGTCTGTGCCCTTCTTGACTTCTTTCAATTCAAGATTGTTGCCTCGTTCCTTGCCGATCTCCGTAATGGCGACGACGCCGAACTCAAAACTGCCCGCAATCGGATTGTGTTCCAGCACCTTTTTGCCGAGGCGCAGCACGTCGAAATCGAGGATATGCGCATGGCGGCTGTCTTGCCGCCGATGCTTCGGAAAGAAGTCTGTAAGCCATAAAGGAAAGTTACCGTTATCCACTTGTGCGTTATCTGTCCGTATCGAATAGTTTGCCACGATCAGGCTGCTCTGCATAACGTAAATAAAGTATGCCTGCGCGTAAGTTTCGAGGACGTCAAACAGTCCGTTTACTCGTAACGTATCGTCGAACGTGGTACCATAACGTGCATAATCGTATCCGTAAAGTTGCCATTGTGCGTTTGCGTGTCGCAAGAACCTTGACCGCTTTAGTGCCACCCATGTCTTGACCGAAGCCAGATTATACACCGTTCCGTGTTCCATGCAAGAGCGCAATTCGTCCTCGAAGGAGATCCACGGGAAGTACGGGAATTTCATGTCGCTTTCCTGCAAAATCTGCAATGCTTTCTGCCGGAACATGACCTCCTGCGAGAGTACCATGTCCGTGATGAGCGTCGTTTTGCGTTTTCCCATACTACCACATGCCATTGACACGATGGGCAGTTCGTTTATAAGCCCGCAGTTGCGCGCCTCGAAGTGCCGCAGGCGGTTGAGCGCGATATTCTTGCGCCAGCGGTTGAACAGCAGCCATGCAACCGTTGCAATGCTCCACCACGGGAAGTGGCGGAAGATGACCTGCAAGTCGATGAATAGTTTGCAGACCTGCACATAGAGGTTTGCGACGTCGAAGCTCAACACGAAGTAGAAGTAGTAAGCAAAGAACGCCATGACGATACTTGCAAGGTTGAGATGAAACACCCACAAAACCACCCAGCACACCCATACCGCCTTATGTTCCCGCAGATAATCGCGATAAGAAAGCACCGCACGCTTGACGGGTTGGTAGGTGTACTTTGAAATTGCCTTGAATATCCGCAGTGGCATCGTATCTTGATTGTGATTTGTATTGCCCTGTTTGTACATACGGAATACGACGAGGATGAGCGCAATGACGCAGGGCAACGCCACAGCGATGACTTTTGCCACGACGAGCATGACCTCGCCGACGGCCGCCCAATACCCGGCGAAGTTCTCTCCGTCTATGAGAAGCGAAAAGTAATTTCCCGCCGAGGCGGTGAACGCGTCGAAGTCCGCAGGCAACAATATTCCCCATTGCAAAACGTGCGAATACTCCGTGACCGTAGGCGTAAACGAATAGTCTATGCCGAACAGCTCGCAAACATAATAGGCGACGGACAGTCCGAAGTCCTTGCAGGCTTCCCAAAACCTCGCATACGACTGCCAGAACACGGCGGTGAGAGCAAGAAAGAGTACGGACAGAATGACCGTTACGCTAATTTGAAATCGTCTGCTCATAAATGACCTCCTGTTGTGTGTCGGCAAGCCGGCTGCCCGTATAACACAGGTAGCCGACCGCCAAAACCACAACTACCAAGAGGAGAACTGCGAGTATCCTCCTGACAGTTTTCATTTACACCTCCCCGCCGTCCGTATCCTCGGGCGGCTCTTTATTTGCCTTACTTTCCTTATTTTCCTTACTCTCTTTCGGTTTGCTTTTGAACAGCGCGCCTATCGCCTTGAAGGGCAGGGCAATGACTTTGCCGACCGCATACACGATGACCGGCGCGAACTTAAAGAGCATGATGAGCACGAGGACGAGCGCTATGACAGCGAGTAAGATCTGCCACCATTTCAAGTCGTTTTTGGTCGTAATGACGGGAGCGTCTCCGTCTGCCGCAATATCCATCGGCGACATGACGACGGGGATGATGGTATCTACTCCGTTCTTCGTGAAAGTAAGGTCTATGATATCGAAGTCCAACTGTACCCACATTTGCATGAGGTAGGCGTTGGAATCGACAAACTCATACCCGAATTGCGTGCCGAGCAACGTCCACGTACCTTCGCCGCGCATATACTCCGCAACTTCATAGCAGGTGTAGTCGCTCTGGTAGTAGCGGAACAGATACACTGTTTCATTGTTTGCCGTCGCCTTTTCGAAGTAATCTTTGAACTCATCGTAGTCGCTCTCGTCGATATACAGTGTTTCGCAGGTCGCCGCCGCCGTTGATTTGAAATCGCCGCTCTCTACCTTTCGGATCGCAGACACGGTATAGGTGTTTGTGCCGGACACGTTGTAACCGCCGCCGACAAACTTCTGCCATAAACTTTGGGAAATGACTTCATCCGTCAGCTCGAAGGTGTCGTCTTTGGAGATGGTTATGTCCGTAAAAGAACTCGCCACACTTTCAAATAAACCTTTGCTGAACCTGTCGTTAATAAGCTCGCCGCCATGTTCTTCGGTATAGCTTTCAAAATAGCCTTTTACGCCTTTTGCCTTGTTGCCGACCAGCGTTTCCGCAGGCAGCGTGTAGCTGTCCGCGTCGCCGTTCTCCGCAAGGAAGCAGTAGTACAGCGCGTTTAGGTCGGTATCCGATTTCGTATATGTGCGGTTTGCGTTGTAGCTCATGTAAGAGAGGCTGTAAGCCGCATTGTTCCATGAGGCGCTTTCGATATACTTGGACGCGATGAGCGCATACGGCACGGGCGAGGCATCGTCCTTCGCGTACGTGAAGTCGCCGCCGTCCACCGTCTGCCCGACATAGGGGAGAACAGCGTTATACACATCCGTGTTACCCGTCACAAGTATAGGCGAAGTACGCGCATTCAGCCACGTTGCATGGACGGCTGTCATCTCTCCGTACTCGGCAATGATCTCATTGGGAACGGAGAAGTACACCAAGTGCAGCGTGTCGCGCTCATAGGCTTCGCCGTTGGTCCCTTCCGGGCGGTAGTAGGTGGAATGCACGTCGAGCGTGAGGTATTTATCGAAGCCGTCCACCGTGCAGGAAAGCGTATCGCCCGCAGCAAGTTCCGAGCCGTAGCCTTCGGCATAGCCGGAATATGTATAGGTCTGCCCGCAGGGATATTCCGTAACGGTGCCCTTATACGAAAGTTCGATGCCGCTGATCTTATACACGCGCCCGTCGTCGTTGACGGCGGCTAATATATCCTTCCGTTCGGCATCCGTGAGCCGTACTTTGAACTTGTAAAATCTGCCCTCGTAGCCGGCACGCGTAGAGTAGTTGAGAAAGTCCAGCGTGTACTTGGAATAGCTCTGTTTGTTGCCGTATGTAAGCTGTATTTTATTCCTGTCCGTTGCCATATCGAAGGCGATGTCCTGCGGGTTATACACATACACGTACAGCCCGAAGTCGCCTTGCTTGTCCGCATAGTACGAATAGCAAAACTCCACGAGGGAGATGACCTGCGGTCTGCCTTCGTCGTTGTGCGGATAGTCCGCGATGTCGAACGTTTTTCCGCCAATGGTCGCTCCGTCCAAATTGTCCAATACGTTTGTGTTTTCGTATGCCGTCTGTACGTCGATGGCGGCAAAAGCGGACAAGAAACCTTGCCCGCCCATGGCCACACCGAAACATACAAGCACTGCGAGTAAAAGCGCTGCGATTTTGACTTTTATGCTTCGTATCGTCATGTTTTGCCTCCTTATGCCGGTGAGCCAGTAAAGATGATCTGCGAGGGATCTATCGTCACACCCGTAACTTCCGCTCCGACCGACAGCGCAATATGATAGACCACGCTGTCGTTATACGAAGAAATGACGAGCATATAGGGTTGTAAATTCCCAGTGTCCGCTCCTTCGGGGACGATGACCTCTTTGTCGGGGTAACAGCTTTGCAGAGCATATTCCAAACTGAAATCTTCCGGAATGACAAGCTCGAAATATGTATCGCTCTTCTTCAAGCCGAAGGCGGCAGTCATGTCGCCCTGCTTGGAGTAGAGGTACCGCTCGCCGTCCACCATGAAATCGAAGTCGCGCTGCGCGTTCGGCACAACTTTTACATTGTAGCCTTTTGGCTCAGCGTTCTCCGTATCGAAAGTGTACTTGACGTCGAAGCGGTGCGTATTCCCCGAAACGAGATGCATTTCGCTCTCCGTCGTGAGGATCTGCTCGCCGCCGTACTCCACATAAAAGGTCTTGAAGTCCTCGTTGAAGCCGTTGGTAAAGCGGTAAATGACGGCAACAATGCCCGCCAGCAGCAAAAGGACAAGGATAACGCCTATGACCTTTGCCGCTATCTGACCTTTGCTCTGCATAGTTCACCTCCTTAAAATTCAAGCGTGGAAGGCGAGAGCGAAACGCCGCTCACCGAGCTGACCAGCCACAGCTTGACCGTCTGCGTAAGACCGCTGATCTCATCTTCGACCGTCACATAGAAGTAGCAATCGCCAATGTGCTCGGCGTTATACTTCGCATTCTGATTGTTGAACGAGTCGGAAGAGTCCTTGATGCTCCAATCGTCGTTCATCTCAATGACGTAGCGGTCATAGAAGATGTCCGTGATGAAGTAGTCGTCGGGGCCGTAGCTCGAATAGTAGTTCTCCAAGATCTTCGAGCCCGTCTTTACGGTAAGCGTGTTTCCGGAAATGGTCGCCGAGGTGATGAACTCGTCTGCCAGATCCCCGATGTCCTTCTGCGTGACGTTGGAGAAATTGATATAGCCGCCGTCGTTATACGATCCGTTGCCGAAATACATCGTGCCGACGCCACCGATCTCCTTTACGGACAAGTCGCTTGCCACGTCGTCAAAAGCGTTGGTGAGCGAGATGTTAAAGGTGTACGTCTTGCTCGTGCCGACTTCGTAATACTCGCTGCGTCCCGAAGAGGACTTCTTCGTTGCCGTGCTGCCCGAAATGGAGATGCCGTCCGCAATGCCCGTGAATGTGACGGTGCAAGTCGCGGTATAGCCTCCTTCACGGGTGGTTACAGTGATGAGGATGGTATCGTCGCCGAACGCCTTTTTGCAGGATACGGTCGCGGTTGTGCTGCCGTCCGAATCAGGCGTGACAGTAAGATAGTTTTCGACCGGCTCGCTGCCGTGCGTGGGCGCCGTTCCCCATGCAACGGAGAAATCGACCTTTTTGTTTGCCGCATCGTCCGGGCGGACATACGCCTCTATGCGCACATCCACACTCTCGTCCGATGTGACGGTCGTGCCGCTCGGCTCATTGAATTGCGCCCTTGCCTCTAATAGCGAAGCCGCCGAGAAGGACATTGCCTCCGGCATGGCATAGACGGTATCTGCGTCCATCGCGTTGCCTGCGCCGTCCATGACGGATATTTGCTGAACTTCTGCCTGTTCGTCCTGCTCATCTTCCTTCGGCTGAATGAACAGCGCGCAAAGAAGACCGATGGAAAGGATGGCCACAAGCACCATTGCCACGATGGTGATGATCCAGCTGAACTTGTCCGACCAAGAAGAATTGTCGTTATAGTTACTCATTTTTACCTCCTGAATTGATTTAGGGAATATGGAGCTCACGGTTTCCCCCGCAAGCTCCAACTCCCGGATGTGCCTATGCCGCCGTTATTCCGCGAGCAGCATATTGAGAAGCGATCTGTCCGACGTGCGCGCGGGCTTGACCGTACATTCGTACACCTTGCCGTCCTCGTCCACCGTGCGGACGATATAGCGGTTGGCCCTGACGACCTGTTTCGTCTTTTCGTCCGTTATCTCGAACGGCTCGATGATGAGGTCGGCTCTGTCGGCGTCGCCGAACACGATGTCGAGAACGGTATAGCCGCCCATATCCGTATCCTTATTGGGCGGGGCGAGGTCGATCTTTACCTCTCTGCCGCGCACGACTCCCTGAATGAAGTAGTGGTTGTACGTCTTGCCGTTGTACTCGAAGGGTTCTTTCTGTACATAGAGCTGCTGATTGGGTTGCGATTTCTTTTCTGCCATCTTGATCTGAAATTCCTCCTGTTAATTTTTACCTCTGCGCTGGGAGATCTCCCGCGCTTCCTCTTTAGACTTACCTTCCGCGAGCGCCTTTTTGTACTTGTAGATGCCGCTATGGTCGGTCTGGCACTGCAAGTATCCCGAACGGATGCCCGCCTCGTAGTCGGTGAGCTGCCTGCCTTCCTTGGGGCCGTGCTGGTGGACTTTTGCCTTGCGCTCGTCCGCATAGCTCTTGGCGCGCTTGGAAGGGATGTACCAGCGGCGATTATTGTATTTGCCGTCGTTGCCGGAAGAAGATTTCCCGGCGCTGCTGTTTCTGGGCATTTGTAAACCTCCAAAAATAATTGCCCGTGTGGCCGATAGCGCAGCCTATTCAGTTGTAGTACCGGGACAGCATTATTTGAAACATTCCGTTTCCTGCGATTCTTTACGGTGAGCGGCCGCTCTTACGCTTGCAAGTACCGCAGTCGGATCGATCTTTTCTCTCGCTCCCGAGTACACCGTCATTATAGGGCTTTTCGCCGCCGAAAACCAGATAGCGCGCCTATACAAAACCTCGAAAGCGCTTCAATGGTTGCCTAACTTTCCATAAGAAAACCACAACTTTTCCATAAAACGAAAAGCCCCGAAAAACGGGGCTTCTCTGCTAATCTTTATACGTTCTCGCATACATGGTGGACGGCAAGCGCTTGCCGTCGATATGCCTGCGATGGCAGAAGAATATCTCATACTGCCGGTCGCGTTCCGGCGTCCGCCTGTAATAGGTATCGTGGCTGAACACGGCGTTGTTCTCTTTGCAGTCGTACTGAATGCCTATGACCTGACTGACGATATAGTCCTTCGTGCGGTATACGTTGGTCGCGTCTTTGATGAAATCGGGGATGCGTTCTTTCATGATCGTTCTCCTTTAACCGTCCAGCTTTGACTGCAAGAATAAGAGGAGCTGCTTGTTGAGCATCTGGATATAGACGGGCGTGTAATTGAGTTCCGCCGACAGCCCTTCCTGCGTATAACCTTTTACGTACAGCATCATATAGATGTCGTACAGCCGCGGAGGTGCGTTCTTGACGGCTTCGTTATACCGCCGTACTTTTTCCGTCACGCTGTTCCCGACGACGATGTTCTTGCACTCGTCGAACATGGCTTTGCGGGAGTAGTAGTACCTGATCTCTTTCAGGTCGCTTCTGATTTTATCCAATGGCACCATAGGTTGCCTCCTAAAAATGAGATAGAGCCGAGGCCCTTCACCTAATAGCCACGGGAACGCCGTTTTGAGGGGGTATTATCCCAAAATTTTCCGCAACTTTTTTATAGCGGCATGATAATGCTCCTTTACGGTATCTTTTTGCAGTCCGAGCATTTCTCCTATCTCGCGGAATGATTTGCCTTCTTCCGCGTATGTAAGGAAAACGATGCGTTGCCTTTCCGTAAGCGTTTTCAGTGCGTCACGCAGACGGGCAGTATCTTCACGCCGTTCCGCCTGTGCATCGACGTCTGCGGACGGATCCGCAATATCCCAGCCGTGTTCCATTGACTTGTCCAACGACTGATGCCGCCGTGTTTCCTTGCGCTCGACGAGCTTGTCCCTGTGTTCCATTGCGGCGTACTCGGCCGCAAACTCTTCCGTGACTTCGATCTCGACGTGCTTGGTGCCGTCGAAATAGCGGATACGCGCCATTCAGTTTTCCCCCGATAACGATTTCTCGCCATCGGTCTGAACCTGTGCGCGGTAATATGTAATTGCCCGACGGCGGCTGCCGCCGAAAGGCTATGTAAATAAAAAATCCCCCGACGGCGTTCAATGCGAATCAAACACCGCCGAGGGGCGTAAAATTAAAAAAGCCGGGCATGCGTACATAGCCCCAGAAAGGGGTTTGATCCGTATGCCAGGCTTATATCTGTTCGAGCAGATTTTAACTCTATATCAGCTATTCAGTTTTTGCGTTCATCGCTTTCATCATCGTGAGTACGGCTTCCTTCTGTGTTTTATCCAACGGCTTCCATAGTGCAAGCAGTTCGACTTCATCTGCGGAAATGTTTTCTATATCCATGTCGTAGAGCAAAGTCATTAAATGAATGCCGAGCGCATAACAAATTCCGTCCAATACGTCGAGTTTCGGCATTGTGCCGCGAAGTTTCCACGAATTGAGCGTAGAATGAGAGATGCCCGCCGCACTACTCAGCTCATTTACGGACATTCCTTTTTCCCTGCGCAATTTATCGACTCTTTCATATAATTCTTTTGAACTCAACATAGTATATCAACCTCTGTAAATAGTTTACATCAACGTAGGCTGATATATTTCCGCGCAGGTATTATGTAGTTTCAGCAATAATAGCGATTAGAGAGAAGACCGTTGCAGGGGGTTCCCTGCAACGGTCTTTTGTGAATCTGATTTGTTTGTATATCGCTCGGACGGGATCGCTCTGACCTCATTTGCCCCCACGTGGATGCAAATGAGCTTTCCGCAATGGGGACAGATGATTTCAATTTCTGAGCCATTGTCTGCCTTACAGAGCCTGCGCCCGCACACCGGGCAGGATACATATAGTTTCATTTTTGCCTCTAAATGCTTTCCCAAAATATTAGACGCGGAACGATCAATGCAAATCTTCCTTTTTCTCAACAGCCGTTTTCAGCTTTTGAAATGAGTCGGCGCTGATTGAATGTTCTATATTGCAGGCGTCTTGTTCAGCTGTTTTCGGATTTACGCCAGCTGCTATAAGTTGATCGGTAAAAAAACAATGCCGCTCATAAATTTGTTCGGCTATTAGTTTTCCTTTATCTGTTAAAACAAGACAACCATCTTCCTGCTTAATAAGGTGCCCTGAATTTATAAGCACTTTAACAGCACGACTGACGGAAGGTTTTGTAAATCCCAATTGTTCGGCAACATCAATACTTCTGACGGTGCCGCATCTCTTTTGAACGATAAAAACGGCCTCTAAATAGTCCTCCATCGATGAGGTCAAAGACATGAATCACCTCCATTATTTAGCCAACTTCCAACCGATAGCTTCCTTTCTCGCTTTAACAAAATCAGAATACAACCCATTTTGTTGTATCAATTCGTTATGAGTACCGCGTTGTACGATATGTGTATTGTTAAGTACAAGTATCTGATCTGCATTACGAACTGTTTTTAAGCGATGAGCTATCATAATAATAGTTTTATCGTGAGTTAAGGCTTCAATGGCTCTTTGCAGTTCGTCTTCATTTTCTGGATCAACACTGCTCGTTGCTTCGTCTAAGATGATAATAGGCGCATCTTTTAATATAGCGCGAGCAATTGATATGCGTTGTTTTTCCCCGCCTGACAGAGTTCCTCCTCCTTCACCAATGATAGTGTTGTAACCATCGGGAAGGGCAACGATAAAATCGTGACAACAAGCTTTTTTTGCTGCTTCAACTACATCTTCATGAGTTGCGTCTGGGCAGCCAAATTTAATATTGTTTTCGATTGTATCGGCAAAGAGATAAACGTTTTGGAAAACCATCGAAATATTTTTCATAAGGCTATCCAACGTATAATCACGAACATCTATTCCGCCAATTGTAATTTTACCGCCGTTTACATCCCAAAAACGGGCAATTAAATTACACATCGTTGTTTTCCCAGAACCAGAGGGCCCAACAATAGCCGTTGTCGTTTTTTCCGGAATGGAAAAACTAACGTTGTCTAAAATTTTGCGCGTAGAGTAGGAGAAATCAACATTTTCAAACTCAATATCGGTAGATTTTGGCGAAATAGAAGTTCCATTCTCATCCATAATCGGAGTATTATCTACAGAGTTTGCAGTTTCGATAGAGGATGCCAACATTTGCAACATAGTGATTTGACTTCCCGCGCTTTCTAAGCTGTTAAAAACGGTAAAGGATAGAATTACAAACAGCACCCCAAAAACAATAGTAAATACACCTTGCGTATAGAGAAAGAGCGTCATTGCCAAAAGAATTACGCTAAATAGGCGAATCACAAACTGTTGTAAAGCAAGATACGGCGCCAGCGAATAAACCAAATTCAAATTGTTCTTATTGCTGTTATAAATAGCCGAAGTAATCGACTTGGAACTCTTTTTTTCAAAGCCGAACGACTTTACAATACTCATACCTTGAATAAATTCCAACACGGATTCTACTAATCCGCGCTGAGCATTCTGACGTTTTGTTGCTGTAGCAGTAGATTTTCTTGTGGCTATTTCAGTTACGATTAAATAGCAAACTACGCCAAACAAAGCGATAAGCCCAAGCTGCCAATTGAGAATAAAAAGGAAAAGAATCAATACAATAGAATTGAAAAAACCGCCGATTATATTGACAAGAGCAACAGGAGCGGCCCCCTCAACATCGCCTAAAGTGGTCGTAACAATACCTGTAATCGTCCCGATATTGTTTTTGTTGAAGTATCCCATAGGGATATAGCGCAATCTATCTCCAATAGATATTCTTTTATCTGCTACCATACCATAACCAACGACGGTTTGCTCGTTCATGGAAAAATATGAAGCAAAAATACGCCCGGCAACAGACAACACCATCATTCCTAACGATAGCCAAACAGAGGTGAGACTATGATCGTTAGAAACCAGCGCGTCAATGATAAAATAAAGGGCGGCAAATTGAAGAGATGCAAAGATGCCATTCAAGAATGAAAAAACCAACGATTTGATCAGGAGCCCTTTTCGTTTGCCTGCAAAAGCAAAAATTTTCTTTAATGTCCCAAGCATAAATAAACCTCCTTACGCCTCATCTCTTGAACCGATATGAGCACGCCACATATCTTGATACAATTGACAAGTCTTCAATAGTTCGTCATGTGTACCCTGAGCTTCAATATTACCGTTATTTACCACAACGATATTGTCTGCTCCTATGATTGTCGAAAGGCGATGAGCAATGACGATTAACGTTTTTCCCGCAGTCAACGCTGAAATAGCTCTCTGTATGATAGCTTCATTTTCTGGATCGATAAAAGCCGTAGCTTCATCGAGAATAACGATAGGTGCATTCTTTAGCATAGCTCGGGCAATGGCTATACGTTGCCTTTCACCGCCGGAAAGTTGCGAACCGCTGCTCCCAACAATGGTTTCATAACCTTTCTCCAGACCACGAATAAAACTATCACATCCGCTTCTAATGGCAACATCTTTAACTTCTTCGTCTGTCGCATTCGGATTTCCCATGCGTATATTTTCCATAACACTTCTATTGAACAAATAGTTATCTTGAGAAACATAAGAAATCTGCTCGGCAATTTGGAATAAAGGAATATCAGTTAATTTGTGACCACCTAATGAAATGTTTCCGCCGGTTACATCCCAAAATCCTGCAATGAGTTTTGCTATTGTTGATTTTCCCGAACCGGACGGCCCTACCAAAGCTGTCATTGTTTTAGGACGAATGGAAAGATCTATGTTGTGCAAAACTTCTTGTTCATTGTCATACGAAAAACTTACATGATTCAATTGAATTGACAAGTCATTAAGTTCTACGGGATTTTCAGAGTGGTTTAACTCATTAGCATTTAATAGGCTACATATTTCCTCTGTGTTTTTTCCAAGCATTGATAACGAGCCTGTGAAGGAAAAAGCTTCCATGATAGGTCCTACAAGTCCCAAAGAAAAAATGACAGCTGCCAAGAAAACCATTGTTGTGATATTGCCTGTTAGCCATAATGCCATCCCTCCAGGCAAAACACATAAGAGAACAGAAGGTATCACCGCATTGTAAGAGCACATCGTCTTTTGGCTGCTTGCCATCCAATCAATATAGTAGTCGGCATTTCCGCGTACTGCGTCAGCATACTTCTTATAAGAGCCCGCCGACTGACTGAATGTTTTGACTACTTCTATACCGCCAATATACTCAACCACGGCATCAGACATTTTCTTGCTGGCAGCCAAAGCGCCCGCGCCTTTTTCTGCATAATTACGCATTCCAAAAGACATGATGATTAGTCCAATGAAAAGAGTAACCAACGAAAAAAGCGCCATACGCCAATCTAAAACAAACAGGTACACTATAATAAAAAACGGAACCAATATATTAGCAGTCATTTCAGGCAGAAGGTGGGCAAATGGAACTTCCATGCTTTCAATTCTGTCAACAATAATGCTCTTGTAGTAACCGGAAGGGGTGTCTAAAACCGTTCCCATAGGAACTTTAGTTAATTTATTGATCACGCGTTCTCGTAAGTCACGTAATGTTTTATAAGCAGCATTATGTGAAATAACAGTAGATAAATTTGAGAACAATACCTTCCCAAGATATCCTGCCAAACCTATTCCGCATACGGCCAAATAAGGCAGGAAAGACTTTTCGCCGGCGAATAACTTTGAAATGATGTTAATAACACAAAAATACGGGATCATTTGACAGGCAACTCCCAAAATTGCCAATACAATGCTCAAAATGAATTTCCCGTGATGAGCTTTGCCCCATCCCCATAATATACCCAACGGGGATTGCTTTTTTTGTTTTTCCATCAAAATAACCTCCCTTGTTTATTCAAAAAAGCTCAATAATCGTTGACGATCTTCGGCTTCTTGAAGTTCATAATGCTCCTTAAGGTGTCCGTCCTCGATATGTATAACGCAATCACAACACCGTAAAATAAATTCCGGATCATGTGTGACAACAAGGATCGTTTTACCCGATTCTGCCAGCTTATTGATTGCATCGGCTACCCGCCTCATATGAAACAAATCAAGTCCGCTTGTAGGCTCGTCGAAGAGAATAATAGGACGTTGCGATGCAATCGCCGAAGCAATAGCTACACGCTGTTTTTGGCCACCGGAGAGACCCATTGGATGGCTTTCTTTCATCTCTGATAAATCCATTTCCGTGAGAATAGAATCTACGGTTTGTTCGTTCTCCTTCGGCATACTGATGAGAAGCTCTTCCTTGACGCTTTCAGTAAATAATTGATGGTTTACGTCCTGCATCACCATATAACATAGCTTTAGCCGTTGTCTGCGATTATAGGTTTTACCATCATGTATGACGTTGCCTTTACAGCGTTTTTCCAAACCACAAAGACATCGAGAGAAGGTAGTTTTACCGGCTCCGTTGTGTCCTATAACTGAAACAACCTTTCCGGGGAAAAGTTCGATTTTATCCAGAAATAAAGTTTCTTTTTTGCTTTTTTTATAAGTAAATCTAAAGTTGTCAACGACCCAAGGTGAGCCAAGGGAACATCTCTTTTGTGTGTCTAATTGACTTAGAGTATCCAAAACAAGCGGCCTGAGTCCCATCTCTTCAAGCTGAGTAGATGAAAACTCGGCAAATTCTTTACCTATAAAATCGCCTTCAATTTGCCCATCTTTCAAATAGAGGACTCGATCCGCTAAGTCGTATAAGTAATAAAGACGATGCTCCGCAATGATGATCGTCTTGTTGTGCGCTTTAAGAGTAATAAGCAATTTACGTAAATCACTTATAGCAAACGCATCTAAATTTGAAGACGGTTCATCAAACACAAATATTTCAGGCTCGATGGTCGCCGCAGAACCACAGGCAATCTTTTGTTTTTCTCCGCCTGAAAGAGAGAAGATGCTTCGATCCATCAAATCGGTTAATTTTAGCTGCTCGGCAACTATTTTTACTCGATTAAGAATTTCATCTTTCGGTAAACCATGATTTTCAGGGCCAAAAGCAAGCTCTGACGTTGTATCGACGTTAAAGAATTGACTTCTCGGATTTTGAAATACAGAACCAACTTTTTCTGAAATATCAAAAAGTGAAAGACTTTTATATTCCTTCCCGTCCAACAAAACTTGTCCTGACAATTCCCCATCATAATAATGGGGTATCAACCCGTTAAACAATCTTGTAAGTGTTGTTTTTCCGCAACCTGATGCCCCACATAATAATACGAAGGTGCCATTTTCAATTTTGCAATTGATATTTTTTAATGTTCCGCCTTTGCATGAAATAGTAGCTTTTTCTTGATCGCCATGATAAGAATAGCTGACATCAATACATTCGATCATATAAGTTGGTTATCCTATAATCCAAAGAATAATTTGAAATACTAAACCGGCTAGGCAAATCAACAGAAATAAAATGTCTTGGATATGCAAACCGATTTTGCAGATATTTGTCCTTTTGACCGGACCTCCCAATCCTCTTGTTAAGGACGCAGCAGAAAGTTCCTCGCCTATTTTAACGCAGCACATTAACATGGGAACAAACCGGTACTCTAAAATAGCACCGGCTTTTCCTCCACGTAAACGAATGCCTCGCATTTTCATAGCATCCCCAATAGCCTTCCATTCTTCCATTACAGTAGGGAAGAATCGAAACATCACAGCCATGGGAATAGTAATTTGCCGAGGAATATGTAAGCGTTCCATTCCAGCAATAAATTCGCTTACGGTTGTTGTTGCTACAAAATAATATGCAATGGCAATACTTGGGCTAAAATAAAGAGGCAACAAAACAATTATCATCAATAAATAGCCCGGTATTCCAGGAACATATGGTACAGCGAAGAATTGCAGACATAGGCAGGCAAGAAAAGTTACGGCATAAATCGCTGCACTTTTCCACATTTTTGAAAAAAGGAAAAAAAGCAAAGGCAACAATGCCGGAGTGTAATATAAAGTAGTTTGAAAAGAACCGCCCAATATGATTATGACGAGGGTGAACAGAACCGCCATTTTAGTCCGCGGATCAAACTGTATTCCTGTATTATTCTTTTTGCTTGCCAGCAACTCAGAAGTCATTTACATAATCTCCGCGCGTTCAAAATGCTTCTTGAATATTTTTCTGCCAATGATGCCGCCTACAATACCGGCAACAAAAGCGCCTACGATCAAGATGGGCAGGATCCAATCAGGCATAAAGCTCATAAGTGCATCGGCGTAATCAGCTCTGCCAAGTTCGACCAAGTTGGCGTAATAACTATCGCGGAAGAAAATGATGGGAATGAATGCACCAATGGTCCAGATGGAAAAAACACCGTGTGCCAAAATTTCCATTTTTGCACTCTTATAGCCCGACCCCTTCAATATAAATTCCGTAATTAGAGCAAATACGACACAGGTGATGATGCACCAATATCCCATACCAGTCAAAAGCATAAGAACACCAATCAAAAGACCGGTAATAGTTAACATTCCGAACTTTTTAATTTTTGTGAAGTATAACATCATAGGAATGCCGCCGATCAACGGTACCAATACCGCCGTCAGAGGGATAAAAATAGGTATAAAACCTAATAGCGATACGATGAAGTTCACTACGAAATAAATGGCGGTATAAATACCAATACTGATGAAATCTTTGCCTTGCAATCTGTTACTCATTCTTGACTCCTTAAAGTTTTATTGATTAGCATCTGCTAACCACGTTATAGTTTACCAAATATAATCAGAAAGTTCTATCCCTTATTCATCATTTTAGCCCCATATAGCAATGAATTTATATAGAGAAAAACCACGGATTGAAACATCTTATATTGACATATTTACCTGTTTGGTATATAATGTTGTCTAAAATAAGCTGTTTAAGGATGCAATCATGGGCGATATACTGAGTACTATGCTAAAAAACTTTTTAGAAGCATCAAATATTCAATTTGAAAAAGGTCCAAATAGCACCACATTCACAATCAATTCATCAGACGGAATAAGCAAAACAAGCCTATACAATATTCTTCCGTATATGCATTTGATTTTCTTTGATATACACGCCAGTTCCTTGCCCGGAGAAATTGCTGAAAATGCTTCATTCCATCCGCTGCAATTTAATTATTGTGTTGGCGGCAGAATAGAATTACTCTTGGATGATAATTCATATATCTACTTACAAGAGAATGACTTTTGCATTAGCCGTCAAACATCGCAAAACGAATCTTTCTTTCCGACGAAATATTATCATGGCATTACAATTTACTTCGATCCGGATTTTTTTACAGATGCCAACAAAGAGCTGACTTCCTTATTCAACTTAGATCTGCACCTTTTATCAGAGCTATATTTTGATAAGAAAGATACTTATATAGCGGATTCTTCAGATAAAATGAAGTCAGTCCTCAAACGGTTATGGCAATTAAACGATACGCCTTCCGCCTTTGACATGAAAATATCTGTGTTGCAGCTCCTGCATCTTCTCTTAGATAAAACGACTATTTCACCTGAGAAAACGCTTACGTTTTATACAAAAGTTCAGGTGGAGATAGCAAAAAAAGCAGAGCAGCTACTGACCATGGATTTGAAAGAACATATTCCAATAAAAGAAATTGCAATACAGCTTAACGTAAGTGAAACCAGTTTGAAGAATTATTTTCGCGGCGTTTATGGCAAAAATATTTCAGACTATCTGCGTGACCTGCGAATGGAATATGCTAAAAAACTTCTGACAGAAACAAAACTTCCGATTTCCGAAATAGCATATATGACCGGATATACAAAACAAGGAAAATTCGCGGAGGTTTTTCGTGAAAAATTTCAATTAAAACCCTTAGAGTTTAGACGAACATATAATCTAAATAAACCTATAACCAAAGAATAGAGAGATTGCTCCTTTTGAAAGAAGAAAGGGTATCGGAAAAAGCCGTTGCCGTCAAGGGGAAAAATTATTGCTGAAAATTCGTAAAGCCGGGCAGGTAACTGCTCGGCTTCCCGTTTACTCTTTATTCTGTTCTTTGAAATACTCGCTGATCTGCAATTCGAGCGCCTCTAAAAAGCCGGATTCCTTGTCGGCAATGATAAGCTGATGATCGGGAACGCCGTTTATGAAGATCTTCGCATCAAAATCGTTTTTGACTTCTATCTCCTGCATGGTACACCTCCGCATTTTTCTTGGAGAGTACAACTTTCGGAATCAAAATGTTAGATAGGCGGTCAATACAAAACGCATAGTTTGTTCCGACAGAAACATAAATCATAATAACACCGTCTATGATCTTCCCAAAATAAGGGAGGGCTTCGCCAAAGTCTTTCGTTTGGCGGATGGTATCGGAAAAAGCCGTTGCCGTCAAGGGGAAAAATTATCGCTGAAAACTTATAAGCCGATCTGCTTGCGCGAGTCGGCTTTTCGTCTTTATCCGTATGCAATAATTTTTCGGGCGGGCGCCCCTGACGCCCTTGACGGCGTTGTCTTTTCCCGATTGCTTCGTGTTGTCGAAAGAAAAAAGTTCGACGAAAAAGTTTGCCTGTTCTTTTGGTTATTTTGGGAAGATTTATGCAAGTGCCTCGGTCAGTTGGGAAACCTTATAGGCCCGCTTGCTAACATTCCCTTCCCCAAAAGGATAGTATCAGAACTACAAATCCGAACACGAGGTGAATTACAATGAAAGGTGCAGTTATCTATGCAAGGTATTCCAGCGAAAAACAAAACGAGCAATCCATTGAAGGGCAGCTCCATATCTGTAATCAATACGCAGAAGCAAACGGGCTTACCATAATGGATACATATATCGACAGAGCCATGACGGGAACGAACGATAATCGCCCCGCTTTTCAGCAGATGCTCGCCGATTGCGAAAAGGCTGTCCCGTGGGACATCGTGCTTGTGTATGCCATTGACCGTTTCGGTCGCAATTCCATTGAGATCGCCGTCAATAAACAGCGATTGAAAAAACATAAAAAGACGCTCATTTCAGCCACGCAGCGCACATCGGAGAATATCGACGGCACGAAGAACCTTGACGGCATCCTCTTAGAAAACGTCTATATCGGACTTGCTGAGTATTATTCGGCGGAGCTTTCGCAAAAAGTAAAGCGCGGAATGTATGAAACATTGCGAAAAGGTCTCTATCCCGGCGGCGTTGTGCCGTTCGGTTATCGTGTAGAGAATAAACACGTATATGTCAATGAAGAGGAGGCGGAAATCGTACGCTCCATATTTAAGCAGTACGCGCAGGGCGTTCTGGGCAGAGAGCTGCTCGCACAGTTGCAGGAAAAAGGCATCACAAATCACGGCAGACCGTTTGCTTTGAATACGCTCTACAATTTGCTCCGGATGAAAAAATATATCGGGATTTTGGCGTATGGCGGTGAAGTCTATACAAATATCTTTCCGCCCATTGTGCCTGAAGCGTTGTTTGAAGAGGTAGGCAGCATTTTACTGAAAAATAAACACGGCGGCACGAGCAGAGAAGTTGAATTCCTCTTAAAAGGAAAATTGATATGCGGCTACTGCGGCTATCACTTGCAAGGCGACAGCGGCACATCCAAATCCGGAAGACGCATTTATTACTATAAGTGTATGGGCCGGAAGAAAAAGAATATCTGTGAAAAGGAAATCCTGCCGAAGGAAAAATTAGAACGGGCGATCATTGACGCAACGATGCAGGTATTCGGGACGCCTGAACGCATTTCGGCGATCGCGGATGAGATTTTGAAAGTTCATGCGAAACGAATGAACGATAAATCGCTTCTTTCTATTCTGAACAATGAGCGCGACGACATCAAGCGCGCCCTTGCCAATATTATGAAAGCTGTTGAGCAAGGCATATTCAATGCGACGACGAAAAACCGCATGGATGAGTTAGAAACGCAGCTTACAGAAGTTGAAGATAAAATTATGATCGAGCAGTACAAAGCGCAAAATCAGTTAAAGAAAGAGCAGGTCGTCGAATATTTGACGCACACGATGCGGCAGTCGCCTCGGCTTCTCATCAAAAACCTGATACAAAAAATCGTGGTGTACGACGACAGGTTTGAGATTTATTTCAACTATCTCAATAGGATGCCTCCCAAAACAGACGACGGCAGAGATAAATCAGTCCGCGAAACACCGCCGAATATGTGTTCGGACATCTCAAAAGACAGTTCACCAAACAAGTTAAAGGCGAACCCGTTTCCTTTAGGAGACGGGTTCGCCTTTACAGTATATATTACAAGAGATTAGAGGCATTTATGATAATTATAGATGAAAGCGATTTGGAAGCTTATCGTTTTGTTGTTGCAAAAATAGCATTTCTAAAAGTTTATAAGGAATATAAATTTATAGAAGATATCAGCAAAAGCAATTGCTTTATTGCTGAATTAGAAAGTAAGCGTTACGTCTGTCTCTTATACACATCTCCGAGCCCACGAGACATGCGCAGATCTCGT
>UQSP01000008.1 GCA_900543755.1 uncultured Eubacteriales bacterium | reverse complement strand
ACACCCTAGAGTTCGTCGGCAGCGTCAGATGTGTATAAGAGACAGATATTATAATGTTTCTAACGAAAACAGGGAGGAACTACGACTGAGATGGGAAGATACGAAGAGATAATGAAAAGGACGGAAGATTTCCGTCGCGACAGATTCGGAATGTTTATTCATTGGGGGCTTTATTCGGTACGCGGTAAACACGAATGGACCAAAAGCCGTGACCGACTGACCGACAAGCAGTACGCAAAATATTTCGACGCGTTTACGGCGGAGGGGTACGACCCTGCGGAATGGGCGAAAATAGCCGTAGATGCCGGCATGAAATATGCGGTTCTTACCACCAAGCATCACGAGGGTTTTTGCCTTTTCGACAGTAAATACACCGATTACAAAGCTACAAACACTCCCGCCAAACGCGACCTTGTAAAGGAATATGTCGAGGCTTTTCGCGCCGCGGGACTGAAAGTGGGGTTCTATTATTCGTTGCTTGACTGGCATCACGAGGATTACCCGCATTTTTCGGATTCTCATCATCCGATGCGCGGCAATCCCGATTATACGGACGAAAAAAGAGATTTTTCGCGTTACGTCGAGTATATGCACAATCAGGTACGCGAGCTTTGCACGAATTACGGCAAAATTGACATTATGTGGTTCGACTTTTCCTACGGAAATATGTCGGGCGAAAAATGGCAGGCGTCGAAACTCGTCAATCTTGTGCGCTCGCTTCAGCCGGACATTATAATCGACAATCGCCTTGTTTGCGAAAAGACTAAAGACCCCGACGACGAGCCGTTTTACGCGGGGGATTTCCGCTCGCCCGAGCAGTTTATTCCGTCGGAAGGATTGAAGGACTCCGCCAGGCGGCCCTTGCCTTGGGAGGCTTGCTTGACTACTCAGTACGACAGTTGGGGTTACCGCGCGGACAACGAAGATTTCATAACGTCTGGTGCGGCGGTGCGCACGCTTGTCGATTGCGTGTCCAAAGGCGGCAATCTGCTTCTCAACGTGGGGCCCGACGGGAAAGGCAGAATTCCCGATAAAGCGGCTGCAGTCTTGAAGGAAGTGGGAAGATGGATGAAAGACAATTCGGAAAGCGTTTACGGCTGCTTTGACGCCGGACTGGGCGTTCCCGAGTGGGGCAGATATACTACCGACGGCAAATACCTTTATGCTCACATATTCGAAAAAACAGGTTTTTGTACCACGTTAAAGGGGATAAAACGCGATGAAACGGATTATGCATTGCGGCTTAAGGACAACACGGAAGTTCCTTTAAACACTTTCTGGAACCAAGACGCCGCAACGGAAGATATTTCTCTTTCTTTTCCGCGCGCAACTTTACCCGACGAAAAGGACACTGTGATAAAAATCGTCCCATTAAAAAAATAACTCAGGATAAAAATACTTTTAATTTCGTTAAAATCCCGAAAAGCGCTTGCATTTAAAAAAACCTTGTGCTATAATAATTACCCGACGGAAGGTTGAAAGCCTTGTCCGTTGAGTAACTGGGTGTAGCGCAGTTCGGTAGCGCGCCTGAATGGGGTTCAGGAGGTCGGAAGTTCAAATCTTCTCACTCAGACCAGATTAGACCCGTATTTTTACGGGTCTTTTTTATTTGCCGCCGTAAAATTCATCTAAAAAACCCAATCCCGTCAACATATTGTTTTCTAATAAGTTTGTCGGTAACTAAGACTGACGAGATAAGATAAAAGACGACTCTTTGCAATTGACTTTGTGTGTTTTCGGAATTAAATATTTATTTGTTAATTCCGTATCGCCGTAAATTTTTGCTTATACTATTCTTTTTATAAAAAATACTGTGTTTTTGTGCCCGCAAAAGTATTGACCTATATAAAAAAGTGTGTTATAATGACCATACTTTATTACGATAAAGCGTAAGTGCGTCTTTGGGACGGGAAATTTTTATCGGTACGGGAGGCGGCATTGAATAAAGCAATTGACAAATTACAAAGCAGGGACGAGCGCATAAGCGGCAAGCTTACGCGTCTTTTCCGTCTGTACGGCTATGAAAAATACCGCATGGGGAAATTCGAGTCATACGAGGTGTATCTCAAAAACAAGGATTACATCGACGGCGACACGATAGTGACGTTTACCGATTCGCAGGGGAAACTTTTGGCGCTGAGGCCGGACGTCACTTTAAGCATAGTCAACAATCTTACGGCGGACAATGCGCAAAAGAAATATTACTACGACGAAAACGTATTCCGCCGCGACAAAAACGGCGAGTATCGGGAGCAGCATCAGATAGGCGTGGAATATATCGGAGGACAGGGGGTATATCCCGAATGCGAGGCAGTTACGCTTGCGTTAAAATCGCTGTCGCTTCTTAACGAGGATTGCGTTTTGTGCGTGGGCAATCTCGACGCGGTGGAGGCGCTTACCGACGCGGTTACTTCAAGCGAAAGCGTGAAAGCGCGCGCTTTGGAGTTAATAAACACAAAATCGTTTCACGAGCTTAAAAAGCTTTTTGCCGATTCGGGCGCCGACGAGGAAGCGGCGCAAAAACTCATAAGCCTTCTTACGCTTGAGGGAAATGCCGAAGATATAATTCTTAATGCCGAAAAGCTAACCGCGGGTACGAAAGCCGAAAGGGCGGTGGCGGAGCTGAAAGAAGTGTTCGGGGTGCTTGCCGCAAACGGATTGGGCGACAAAATCAAACCCGATTTTTCCATTATCGAGGACTTAAGGTATTACGACGGCATAGTTTTCTGCGGATACGTTCGCGGTGCGGCAAACGCCGTTATAAGCGGCGGAAGATACGACAGCATTCTGCGCCGAATGGGTAAGCCCGCGCGCGCCGTGGGATTTGCCATTGACGCCGACGCCGCCGAAAACCTTGTAAAGGAGCAGTCCGTTTACGACGTTATCGTGATAGGTTCGGCACCCGCCGCGCGGTTGTACGCGGAAGCGGAAAAATACGTTTCGCAGGGGCTGAGAACTTTGGTGCTTAATGAGGACCGCCCCGACCTGATTGCAGACAAGCGCGTGTTCGTAAAAGGAGAATGATATGCTGAAAATAGCGTTACCCAAAGGCAGAATGGGCGATAAAGTTTACGCGATGTTCGAATCTATAGGCTATCCTTGCCGCGAAATAAAGGAGGATAACCGCAAACTCGTGTTCCGCTCCGACAACGGCGAAGTAAGTTATGTGCTTGTAAAGCCGTCGGACGTCACGGTGTACGTCGAGCGCGGCGCCGCGGATATAGGCGTTGTGGGCAAGGACGTAATGCTTGAAACCCGTCCCGACGTTTATGAAATCCTGGACCTTAACATAGGCAAGTGCCGTATAGCGGTTGCGGGTAAAGTGGGCTTTAAGGACGACCCGTCGCTTGCTTTACGCGTTGCTACCAAATATCCGCACATCGCCAAAAAATATTACGATTCCTTAGGCCGTAAAATCGATATTATCGAGCTTCACGGCTCTATCGAGCTTGCGCCCATCCTTGACATGAGCGACGTTATCGTGGACATTGTGGAAACGGGCGCGACGCTCAAGGAAAACGACCTTTGCGTTTATTCGGTGATAGGCGAGTCCAGCGCGCGGCTTATCGCAAACAAAAGCGCGTATAACCTGGGCGGCGACATGATACGTTCGATTGCCGCAAAACTGGAGGCATTATGATTAAAATATACAATTCGTCCGAGATAGACAAAAGCGAAATTCTTTCAAGAAGCGGTCAAAACGACCTTGAAAAAGCCGAAAAAACCGTGCGGGAGATAATAAACGACGTGCGCGCGCGCGGCGACGTTGCCGTAAAGGAATACACTCTTCGTTTTGACGGGTGTGATATTTCCGATATGCGCGTGACCGAAAAGGAAATCGACGAAGCGTTTGTAAATGTCGGGGATTATTTTATCGATACGCTTAAAGCGGCGGCTGCCAATATTTCCGAATATCACCTCAAACAAAAACGCGAGGGCTTTACAATAAAAAGACCGGACGGAACGGTTTTAGGGCAGCGTATTCTGCCCGTTCTCCGTGCGGGCGTTTACGTCCCCGGCGGCACGGCGGCGTATCCTTCGACGGTACTTATGGACGTGATTCCCGCAGTCGTTGCGGGCGTTAAGGAAATAGTCATGGTCACGCCGCCCGACAAAAACGGCAGAATAAAGGACGAAATTCTGGCGGCGGCGCGCATTGCGGGCGTTACCGAAATTTATAAAGCAGGCGGCGCTCAGGCGGTTGCCGCGCTTGCTTACGGCACCGAAAGCATAAAACGCACGGATAAAATCGTGGGGCCCGGCAACATTTACGTTGCGGCGGCCAAAAAAGCCGTTTCGGGCGACGTGGGCATAGATATGTTCGCAGGCCCCAGTGAAATTTTAATCATCGCGGACGAAACAGCCGTCCCCGATTACCTTGCCGCCGACCTTTTAAGCCAGGCGGAACACGACCGTCTTGCCTCCGCCGTGCTTGTGTGCACCGATGCAAGCGTCGCGCAAAAAACCGCCGATTGTATCGAAAAAAGGCTGGAAAAACTGCCTCGCCGCGAGATAGCCGCACATTCGATAGAGAACAACGGTAAAATCATTCTGGTGAAAAATCTCGACGAAGCGACGGAAATTTCCGACGCTCTCGCGCCCGAACATCTTGAAATAATGACTGCCGACCCGCAATCGGTCCTGGCAAAAGTCAGAAACGCGGGCAGCGTTTTTCTGGGAAAATGGTCGCCCGAACCCATAGGCGATTATTTTGCAGGACCCAATCACACGCTTCCCACTTCCGGCACGGCAAGATTTTCTTCGCCGCTGGGAGTGGACGACTTCGTAAAACGGTCAAGTTACATTTCTTATTCGCGCGCGGCGCTTATTGAAAACGGCGAAAGAGTGGCGGACTTTGCCAAAAGAGAGGGACTCGACGCTCACGCCCGTTCGATTGAAGCAAGACTGTCAGATACCTACGGAGAAGAAAAATGAGCGATTTCTTTTCAAAGCGGCTTTCTGAGCTTAAGCCTTACATCCCGGGCGAGCAACCGAAAAATATCAGAAACCTTGTTAAACTCAACACCAACGAAAACCCTTTTCCGCCTTCGCCCAAAGCTGTTAAAGCAGGCAGGGCCGCTGTCAAAAAACTCAATCTGTATTCCGACCCCGACGCTTCGCAATTAAAAAAAGCGATAGCGTCCGCGCTTAACGTCGAAAGGGAAAACGTCGCGGTATTCAACGGCAGCGACGAGGCGCTTGCATTTTTCTTCGCGGGATTCTGCGACAAAGGCGCAACGATAAACGACATAACTTACGGATTTTACAAGGTTTTCGCGCGGTTTTACGGCGTGGAAACCGCTGTCGTTCCTCTTCGGGAGGATTTTACCGTTTCGGTAAGCGATTACTCGGATAAAACAGGCACGGTGTTTCTGGCTAATCCCAACGCCCCCACGGGCATTGCTTTAAACGCGGAAAGCATAGCGGAACTTGCCTTGCAAAATCCCGACCGTCTTGTCGTCGTGGACGAAGCTTACGTTGATTTCGGCGCGGAAAGCGCGGTAAAACTGTTAAAAGCCTGCAAAAACATTGCGGTGGTGCGCACTTTTTCCAAGTCGCGCTCGCTGGCGGGCGGCAGACTGGGATTTACGATTGCTTCAAAGGAAATTATCGCCGATCTGGAAAAAGTAAGAAATTCGTTTAATCCCTACAACGTCAATTCGGTCACGCTTGCAATGGGCGCGGCGTCTATAGCGGACGACGAATATTTTCAAACGACCATTCAGACCGTCATAAGAAATCGCGCGCTGCTGACGGAGGGGCTTAAAAAATCGGGCTTTACAGTGCTTGACAGCCGTGCCAACTTCATTTTCGCGTCGCCGCCCGACAAAGACGGCAAAAAACTTTACTCGTCGCTGAGAGAGCGCGGTGTTCTTGTAAGGTACTGGGACGAGGCGCGGATAAGCGAGTTCTGCCGTATTTCCGTGGGCGACGAAAAGTCGGTAAAAACGCTGCTTGCGTGCGTCGCGGAAATTTACGGACGCTAAGGTTTTGTAAAACCCGATTTGTATGTTATAATATTTCTGAAGTAAGGCAGATAACGGGCGCGGAAGCGGTTTCGCGCCGGAACGCAGATTTTCGGAGAAACGGAAAAATGAGGAAAGTAAACGTAAAAAGAAAAACAGGCGAAACGGAAGTGGAGGTTACGCTTAATCTCGACGGAGAGGGTAAGTACGACGTAAACACCGATTGCGGATTTCTCAATCATATGCTGGAGCTGTTTGCCCGTCACGGAGGGTTTGACCTTTGCGTCAAAGCCAAGGGCGACACTCAAGTGGATTTTCACCACACCACCGAGGACGTGGGAATAACCATGGGTCAGGCTTTTAATAAGGCTCTCGGCGACAAGCGCGGCATTACGCGTTACGGCTTTTTCGCGCTTCCGATGGATTTAACCATGGTGCTTGCCGCCGTGGATTTAAGCGGCAGATGCGCGCTTAACTACTCGCTCAATATTCCTGCCGAAAAGGTAGGCGATTTCGATACGGAACTTGCGCGCGAGTTCTGGGCGGGCTTTTCGCGCGAGTGTCCCGGGGCGTATCACTTCCACCAGCTTGCCGGCGACGACAGCCACCACATCATAGAAGCGTCTTTTAAAGGCATGGCGCGCGCGCTTAAAACCGCCGTGTCCATCGACGAAAAACATCGCGACGAAATTCCCTCCACCAAAGGAGTGCTGTAAATGACGGGCGTTATAGACTACGGAGTGGGCAATCTTTTTTCCCTTATGAGTTCGCTTAAAGCGGTGGGAGAGCAGGCTGAGCTGTCCTCCGACCCGTCGGTTCTTCGCGCTTGTGACAGGATTATTCTTCCGGGCGTAGGTGCGTTCAGGGCGGCGATGGACAAGCTTAAGGAAAAAAAACTGGACGCTTTCGTCAAGGATTATGCGGCGACGGGTAAAAGCGTGATGGGCATTTGCCTGGGGATGCAGCTGCTGTTCGATAAAAGTTACGAGTTCGGCGTGACGGACGGATTAGGATTGATTCGCGGCGAGGTCCTGCCGCTTGAAGACGCGCTTAAAGAAAAGGGCTTTGATTACAAGGTACCGCACATGGGCTGGAATTCTCTTAACCTCGTCAAAACAGACAATAACGGTTTAGGACTGAAACAGGGCGACTTTGTGTATTACGTTCACTCGTTCTACGCGCCAAAAGGCGAATATACCGTGGCTTATTCCGATTACGGAGTACCCGTTACGGGCGTTGCGGCTGCGGGCAACGTAATAGGCTGTCAGTTCCATCCCGAAAAAAGCGGCAATGTGGGACTGAAAATATTAAAAGCGTTTTGCGCTCTTTAAAAATAACTGCAAAACTTTTCTTAAAGCGGTTTTTATTATAAGGCGGATAAAGCGCGGCCGAACCGATAGGGGCGGCGCTGATCAGATTGGATTTTATTTACTTATAAAGGTGACTATGAAGATTTTTCCCGCAATAGATTTACTCGGCGGCAAGGCGGTAAGGCTTGTTAAGGGCGATTACTCCACCGCCAAAACGTATTCGGACGACCCCGTAAGTCAGGCGGCTTCTTTCAGGGGCTTCGGGGCGCAAAATCTGCACGTCGTGGACCTTGACGGAGCAAAATCGGGCAAAACCGGAAACGGCGACGTGATTCGCCGTATCGTCGAAAGCACCGATATGTTTGTGGAGGTGGGCGGCGGAATCCGCGACGAAAGCCGTATCGAATACTATCTTTCTTCGGGCGCGGGCAGGGTTATACTCGGTACCGCCGCCGTAAGGGACCCGCTTTTTTTAAAGCGCGCAGTAAAGGCGTACGGCGATAAAATAGCCGTGGGCGTGGACGTCAAAGACGGGTTTGTCGCGGTAGACGGCTGGACTAAGCTGAGCGACAAAACGGGTTACGCTTTTGTGCGCGAGCTTGCCGAAGAGGGAGTGAAAACGGTTATTTACACGGACATAAGCAAGGACGGCACGCTTTCGGGCGCAAACCTCGACGCTTACGCAAAACTTCGGGAAATTGCAGGAATCGACGTCGTAGCTTCGGGCGGGATAAGTTTTTTAAGCGATATCAAAGCTTTAAAAGCACAAAAAGTTTACGGCGCGATTGTGGGTAAAGCCATATATGAAGGAAAACTCGACCTTAGTGAGTGCATCGCCGCGGCGGAAGGAGTGGAAAATTGCTGACTAAACGTATAATTCCGTGTTTGGACATACGCGACGGACGCGTGGTCAAAGGCGTCAACTTTCAGGGCGTCGCGGACGTAGACGACCCCGTAAAACTTGCTTCGGCGTACAACGACATGGGCGCGGACGAGCTGGTTTTTTACGACATAACCGCTTCTTCCGAGGGAAGAAAACTGTTTACCGACGTACTGGAACGCGTTGCTTCAAGCATATTCATTCCGCTTACCGTGGGCGGCGGCATAAACACCGTAGACGACTTCGACCGCGTGCTTAAGTCGGGCGCGGATAAAGTAAGCGTCAATTCGGGCGCGATAAGAAATCCCCGCCTCATCGCGGAGGCTGCGGAAAAGTACGGCAGTCAGTGCGTGGTGCTGTCTTTGGACGTAAAGAGGGTCGACAAAGGATTCAGGCTGTTCGCAAAAGGCGGCAGAGTGGATACGGGACTTGACGCGGTAGAGTTCGCGGTAAACGGCGTAAAGGCGGGCGCGGGCGAAATAGTGCTTAACAGCATCGACACGGACGGAGTGAAAAACGGCTTCGACCTTGAGATGCTTGAAGTTTTCTGCGACGCGGTAAACGTACCCGTCATCGCTTCGGGCGGCGCGGGCAAAGCGGAGGATTTTATCCGGCTTTTCCAAATAAAAGGCGTGGACGCGGGACTTGCCGCCAGCATATTTCACTTTAAGGAAGTGGATATTCGGGACCTTAAAAAACTGCTTAGCGAAAACGGCGTACCCGTGCGCCTTGTTTAAGCCGATTTTTGTTATCAATACCTTATAAACGGCGGGAAGAAACGTTAAAACGGTTTTTAAACGCGAAATCGCTTCATATAATAAAGTACTTTAAATAAAAGCGGAAAAATATTATTTATTACGGAAAATAAAGTTTTTACTTTTGCCGAGTAGGAATTTTATTAAAAAAAAACAATCGCACAAAAACAGAGGATTAAAATAATGTTGGAAATCGAAAAGCTCAAGTTTGACGAAAACGGACTTATTCCCTGCATCGTTCAGGATTACGAAACCAAAAAAGTGCTTACGCTTGCCTATATGAACGCGGAAAGCATTGCGATTACGCTGGAAAAAAAGCTGACGTGCTTTTATTCGCGGTCGCGGAAAAAACTGTGGCTTAAGGGCGAGACCAGCGGAAACTACCAGCATCTTATATCTCTTACCGCGGATTGCGATGGCGACGCGCTTCTTGCTGTTGTCAAAAAGGACGGCCCCGCCTGTCACATGGGCACGGACAGCTGCTTCGAAACTCCCGTTTACGGCGAGAAAAACGACTTTTCTTTATCGGAGCTGTATAAGCTTTTGGTAGAGCGCAACGAAAAGCGGCCGCAAAACAGTTACACCACCTATCTTTTCGAAAAGGGCGAGGAAAAAATTCTCAAAAAGGTAGGCGAGGAGTGCACCGAAGTGGTTATCGCCGCAATGAAAAAAGACAACCGCGAAACGATTTTCGAAATATCCGACCTTGCATACCACCTTCTGGTGCTTATGACGGCGCGCGGCATCACTCCCGACGAAATCCTCAAGGAGCTTGACAGCCGCCACGTCGTGGACAAAAAGGTCAAACAGGAGACCATGAAGTGATTACCTCTTCGCTGCACAATCACTGTAATCTTTGCGACGGCAAAGACAGCCCCGAAGAAATGGCCGCCGCCGCGTTCAGGGCGGGAATAACGGACTTCGGCTTTTCGTCACATTCTTACGCGTCTTTCGACATGGGCGCGTCGGTAAAAGACGAGCGCGACTACATCGAAAAAATAAAATCCGTAATAAAAAACAACGACTTACCCGTCAATCTGTATCTGGGGACGGAGGAGGACTTGTTTTGCCCCGTCGCTTTCCGCGAGGAATACGATTATATAATAGGCTCCGTCCATTATGTGGAGCGTAAGGGGAAAATTTACGCCGTGGATATTTCGGGCAAGGTTCTCAGCCGCTGCATAGACGAAAGCTTTTCGTCTTCTCCCGCCGCTTTTTATCGGGCATATTTCGAAAACATGGTGGAGTGCGCGCGCAAAAAACCGGATATACTTGGTCACTTCGACATAATCAGGCTGTGCGGGGGCGGGATTATTGACTTTTGCTCGCGCGATTATACCGACGCCGCAATCGGATGTATCGACGAGTGTCTTAATTACGGCGTAATAGTGGAAGTAAATTACGGCGGGGTGGCAAGGGGTAAAGTAAAATCTCCCTATCCCGACGAGTTTTTGCTTAAAAGAATTCTGGAAAAAAACGGCAGAGTAACCGTTACCAACGACTGTCACGACGCGAAATTTATTGCTTACGGCTTAAACAGCGGCGAACAATACCTTAAAAGTCTGGGTTTTAAAAGCGTAACGGTGATGAAAAACGGTAAATTCGTCGAGCAGAGCATATAAAAAATTTCGGTAAAATATGATTGCGAACAAGCCCTTTTTTCGGTTGCAAAATCTTTGAGTTTATGCTATCATATTTTCATGGGTTGCATTAAGAGGAAGTTAAACGCGGTGCGTTTCATATCCCGTCAGGTCGCCTGCGGCGGCGTAGAGAACGGCGGCAGTGTATTTATAGCGGAGTATTGCACCCTCTTAAAGCAGGTTTTTACAGTATAATTGCAGGGACGTGACTTTTGTAAAGTTGCGTTTCTTTTTTTGAAAGGAGTTTACTTAATATGGCAAAAGTACTTGTCGCAATGGGGTCCAAAAGCGATCTCGACGCGGTAAAACCCGCGGTTCAGATTCTCAAAAATTTCGGTGTCGACGTGACCGTAAAGGTCATGAGCGCGCATCGCACGCCCGACGTCGTGCACGATTACGCCTCGGGTAAAGAAGGCGACTTCGACGTGTTTATCGCCGCCGCGGGCAAAGCCGCGCACCTTGCGGGATTTATCGCGGCGTTCACCACCCGTCCCGTAATTGGTCTGCCCGTAAAAAGTTCCACCATGGACGGACTTGACAGTCTTTTGTCCACCGTTCAGATGCCGCCCGGCGTGCCCGTTGCCACAGTGGCCATCAACGGCGGAGTAAACGCGGGACTTTTGGCGCTTCAGATGCTTGCAATAGGCGACGAAAAGCTTAAAACCGCGCTTAAGGAATACCGCGCAAAAGCCGCGCAGGACGTAATAAATTCGAATATCAATTTATCGGAGGAAATATAAAAATGGAAAAACGCGAGCAGCTTTACGAAGGAAAAGCCAAAAAAGTATTCGCAACCGACAATCCCGACGTTGTGCTTGTGTCCTACAAGGACGACGCCACCGCTTTCAACGGACTTAAAAAAGGCCAGATTTCCGGTAAGGGAGTAATCAACAACCGCTGCACCAACCTCATTTTCAAGATGTTGGAAAAGCACGGCATTCCCACCCATTACATAGAAGAGGTTTCCCCCACGGACACTTTTGTCAAAAAAGTGCAGATAGTTCCGCTTGAAGTAATCGTCAGAAACGTTGCCGCCGGTTCTTTTTCCAAGCGCTACGGCGTGGAAGAGGGTACCGCGCTTAAAAGCACGGGCTTTGAGTTCAGCTATAAAAACGACGACCTCGGCGACCCGATGATAAACGATTTTTACGCGTTAAGCCTCGGCCTTGCCACCAAAGAGGAAATAAAGACGATTGAGGACATGGCGTTTAAGATTAACGAACTTCTCATCGCGTTCTTCAAGAAAATCGGACTTGACCTTATTGATTTCAAGCTGGAGTTCGGAAGATACAAGGGACAAATCATTCTTGCCGACGAGATAAGCCCCGACACCTGCCGCCTCTGGGACAGCGTAACCCACGAAAAACTCGACAAGGACCGTTTCAGAAGAGACCTTGGCGGAGTGGAGGAAGCCTACGAAGAAGTCATGAGAAGACTTACGGGAGAGTGTAAATGAAATCAGTCGTATTGCCGCAAAACGAGTTTGAAAGGCAGGAGGAGTGCGGTATAATCGGAATCATCTCCAAGGAAAAAAAGGAGATGGCTCACGACCTGTATTTCGGCTTGTTCGCTCTTCAGCATCGCGGGCAGGAAAGCGCGGGTATCGCCGTCGCTTACGAGCCGCGTAAGGTCTACTATTATAAAAAAATGGGGCTTGTCAACGAGGTGTTCAACGAGGACAAGCTTTCCGCTTTTCCCGATACCAACTGCGGTATAGGCCACGTGCGTTATTCCACTACGGGCTCAAGTAACGTTGTCAACGCTCAGCCCGTGGTGTTTTACGGCAGATGGGGCAGAATGGCGGTTGCTCACAACGGCAACATCATCAACTGCGACGCAATCAAATCAAGGCTCATTAAGCAAGGACATATTTTTCAAAGCTCCATCGACAGCGAGGTTATTGCCGCGCTAATCAATCTTTACAGCGAAAACAGCCTGGAAGAGGGCGTTAAACGCGCTTGCGAGGAGCTTGTCGGCGCTTACGCGCTTGTCATCATGGCGGACAATAAGCTTGTCGCGGTGCGCGACCCTCTGGGTCTTAAGCCGCTGTGCTTGGGCGACAAAAAAGGCGACATACTTTTTGCCAGCGAAACCTGCGCGGCGGACTCTTTGGACGCCACCGTCATACGCGACCTTAAGCCCGGCGAAATCGTCGTTGTGGACGAAAATCTCGAGATGCATTCTTCGTTCATTTCGGGCGTAAACCGCCGTTCCTGCATTTTTGAATACGTCTATCTTGCGAGAAGCGACAGTAAAATCGACGGGGTAAACGTGTACGACGCGCGTTACGAGTGCGGCAAAATGCTTGCCGAGCTTTTTAAAATCGACGCGGACGTGGTGGCGGGCGTGCCGGACTCTGCAATCGTGTCGGCGCGCGGTTACAGCGAAGTGTCGGGCGTGCCGTATATAGACGCGCTCAGCAAAAACCGTTACATCGGCAGGACGTTTATTCAGCCCAGCCAGTCAATGCGTGAAAACAGCGTCAAAATCAAGCTTAACGCAATAAGGGGCAATATCAAAAACAAGCGGCTTATTCTTATAGACGACTCGATAGTGCGCGGCACCACCAGCCGTAAAATAGTCCAGCTTCTCAGAGACAACGGCGCCAAGGAAGTGCATATGCTCATCGCCTCGCCCGTAGTCGCTTTTCCCTGCTTTTTCGGCGTGGATATGGAGTCCAAGGATAAACTTATCGGCGGGTATAAAAACGAGCAGGAAATCTGCAAAGCCATCGGCGCGGACAGCTTGCACTATCTTCCCATGGATTGTTTGGTAAAGGCGTGCGGCGGCAAAAAAGAGGATTTCTGCACGGCGTGCTTCGACGGCGATTATCCGATAGCAATCGAAAAATACAACTGCGGTAAATTCGTTTTGGAAATTTAACCGTATTCGGGAGAAAACAATTATGGCAATAGATTACAAAAACGCGGGTGTGGACGTTGAGGCGGGTTACAGCGCGGTAAAACTCATGAAGGAATACGTAAAGTCCACCTATGATAAAAACGTTGTGGGCGACCTTGGCTCTTTCGGCGGATTTTACGCGCTTTCGGACTCACCCGACGGCGACGTTCTTGTCGCGGGCACCGACGGAGTGGGTACAAAACTTAAATATGCTTTTTCGCTCAATAAGCACGACACCATAGGCATCGACTGCGTGGCTATGTGCGTCAACGACATTGTGTGCCAGGGCGCAAAACCGCTTATCTTCCTCGACTACATCGCTTTAGGTAAGCTTATCCCCGAAAAAGTCGCGCTTATCGTCAAGGGCGTCAGCGAGGGCTGCCGCATGGCGGGGTGCGCGCTTATCGGCGGCGAAACGGCGGAAATGCCCGGCTTTTACCCCGAGGACGAGTACGACCTTGCGGGCTTTTCGGTAGGCATCGTCAAGAAAAACAAGGTAATCAACGGCAGTAACATAGTCAAGGGCGACCGCCTTATAGGACTGCGTTCTTCAGGCGTGCACTCAAACGGCTATTCGCTTGTAAGAAAACTGTTCCCCGCTTCCGATAAGGCGACTTACGAATACTGCGACGCAATCGGCGGCGTGCCTGCGGAAATACTGCTTACTCCCACGCGCATTTACGTCAAAACCGTGCTGTCGCTTATCGAAACCGCGGATATAAAGGGAATAGCGCACATCACGGGCGGCGGATTCATCGAAAACATTCCCAGAATCCTGCCAAAAGGTCTGGCGGCGAAAATCGACCGCGACTCTTACGAAATTCCCGCGCTTTTCAAAGAGCTTCAGCGCCGCGCGGATATTTCTTACGAAAAAATGTGCAACACTTTCAACATGGGCATAGGACTTGTGCTTGCAGTAAGCAAACAGGACGAAAAAACAGTGCTTTCCAAGCTTGCCTCTTTGGGTGAGCAGCCCGTGTCTTTGGGCGAAGTCGTCGAGGGCGAGGGCGTCATTCTATGAAAAACGTCTGCGTTTTCGCAAGCGGCTCCGGCTCCGACTTTCAAAGCATTATAGACGGAGTAAAACAGGGACTTATAAACGCGGAAATAAAACTTTTGGTCGCGTCAAAACCCGATATTTACGCAATTACGCGTGCCGTAGAGGCGGGTATTCCTTACGTCGTATTCAGTAAATCCGACTACGAAAGTACGGAAAAAATGTACGACGCGCTTATACCTTTACTTAAGGAAAAGAACATCGACCTCATCGTGCTGGCGGGGTATCTTACCGTGCTTACGCCCAATATCGTTTCGGCTTTCCGCGGCAAAATAATCAACATTCACCCGTCGCTTATTCCCGCGTATTGCGGCAACGGCTTTTACGGTATGCGCGTACACCGCGCCGTCATCGAAAACAAGGAAAAATTTTCGGGAGCAACCGTTCACTTTGTGGACGAGGGCACCGATACGGGCGAAATCATCGCACAGGAAAAAGTCGAAGTTTACCCCTCCGACACGCCCGAGTCGCTTCAGGCGCGCGTTCTGGAGCTGGAGCACAGACTGCTGCCCGAAACGGTGGCAAAGCTTTGCCGTGACTGACGTACAGAGGCGTTTAAATTCGCGTGAAGTGCGGTATTCGTCGTTACGGCAAAAGCGGTATTCATTATTTATAAAGAAAAAAATTTTCGGATAAACGAGGAGAAAGGTTATGAAAAAAAGAGCACTTATCAGCGTATCTGACAAAACCGGAGTGGAGGAGGCGGCAAAACGCCTTGAAAAGCTCGGGTACGAAATTATTTCGACGGGCGGCACGGAGGCAGCGCTTAAAAAAGCGGGCGTAAAAACCGTAAACATCAGCGACATCACGGGATTTCCCGAGTGTCTTGACGGCAGAGTCAAGACTTTGCATCCCGCTGTGCACGCAGGACTGTTGGCAATGCGCTCAAATCCCTCGCACATAACTCAGCTTGAAAAATTGGGGATAAACACCATAGACGTGGTTATCGTAAACCTTTATCCTTTCAAGCAGACGGTGATGAAGGGCTGCTCTTTCGCCGAGGCTGTGGAAAACATCGACATCGGCGGCCCCACAATGCTGAGAAGCGCGGCAAAGAACTATCAGGACGTTGTGGTAATCGTCGACCCCGCCGACTACGAAAAGGCGCTGAATGAACTTGAAAAAGGCAACGTGACAACAGAAACGCGCAAATATCTCATGTACAAGGTGTACCAGCACACCGCCGTTTACGACACGCTTATTTCGGGCTATTTAAGAAATCAGATAGGTATCGAGTTTCCCGACCAGCTTACGCTTGCTTACGAAAAAAAGGAGCAAATGCGTTACGGCGAAAACCCGCACCAGAAAGCCGCCGAGTACGGAGAGGCTATTCCCGTATACAACTCGCTTATCAACGCGGTTCAGCTTAACGGCAAACAGCTTTCTTACAATAACATCAACGACGCAAACGGCGCAATCGAGCTTTTGAAAGAATTTGACGAAACGGCTGTCGTAGCGGTAAAACACGCCAACCCTTGCGGAGTCGCGTGCGCGGACACCGTTCTCAACGCTTATAAAGCGGCTTACGAAGCCGACCCCGTTTCCATTTTCGGCGGAATAGTCGCGGTAAACGCGTGCGTGGACAAGGCCACCGCCGAAGAAATGATCAAAATCTTCCTCGAGATAGTCATCGCTCCCGATTTTACCGACGAGGCAGTTGAGGTTCTTAAAAGAAAACCCAATTTAAGAGTGCTTAAAATAAAGGACGTCGCCAAGAAAAACCCCGCAGGCACCATGGAGTTCAAAAAGGTTTACGGCGGGCTTATCGTGCAGGAGGCGGACAACGGAGTTTACGACGAGATAAAGACCGTGACAAAGGCTCAGCCCGACAAGCAGGACCTCGAGTCCATGAAGTTTGCCATGACGGTCGTCAAGCACTGTAAGTCCAATGCCATCGTGCTTGCACGCGGCAAACGCACTCTGGGCATAGGCGTGGGGCAAACCAACCGCATCTGGGCGGCTTGCCAGGCGGTGGAGCACAGCATCGGCGGCGCTCAGGGCGCGGTTCTTGCGTCCGACGCGTTCTTCCCCTTCTCCGACTGCGTGGAAGAGGCGGCTAAAGCGGGCGTAAAAGCCATCGTTCAGCCCGGCGGCAGTATCCGCGACGAGGACAGCGTCAAAGCCTGCGACGAACACGGCATTGCCATGTGCTTTACGGGCGTAAGACATTTCAAGCATTAATTTATTGCGCCCCGCGTTTTTCCGCTTAAATTAAGAAAAAAGTTTGTTTACCCGTCTTTTACTTTGACGGAAACGTCTTTGTTTTAATCCGACGGAAAATCGGATTAAGCCGCATAATGCGATTGAGTATAAAAAAGCATTAAGTGCGGAAACGCAGATTGCGCTGTTTTACACTTAAAAAAAACTCATTAATAAAGGTGCGTTCGAAGGTTTATAAAGTCTTGTAAACTTATTCTGCGCCCGTAAAAAACGGAAAAAAGGAACGGAATATGAAAATTCTCGTAATCGGCGGCGGCGGCAGAGAGCACGCAATCGTCAAAAAACTTAAGGAAAGCAAGCGCGTGGACGCGCTGTACTGTATGCCCGGAAACGCGGGTATAGCTTCAGACGCCGTGTGCGTGGACGGAAAAGCCACCGATATAGATAAAGCGGTTTCTTTTTCGCGCGAAAATAAAATCGACCTTGTGTTCGTCGCGCCCGACGACCCGTTAAGCCTGGGCATGGTGGACGCGCTTAACGCTGCGGGTATACGCGCGTTCGGACCCGTAAAAGCGGCGGCAAGACTGGAGGGCAGCAAGGCGTTTTCCAAGGATTTTATGATTCGCCACGGTATTCCCACCGCGAGGCACGAGTGCTTTTCCGATTACGACAAGGCGCTCGGCTACGTCCGCAAATCCGATTTTCCGCTGGTGCTGAAGGCTGACGGACTTGCTTTAGGCAAGGGCGTGCTTATCTGCAAAAACCTTGAAGAGGCGGAGGAGGGACTTAAAAAACTGATGCTGGACCGCGCGTTCGGCGCAAGCGGCTCCACGGTGGTTATAGAGGAATTTCTGACGGGCAGGGAAGTGACCGTGCTTGCCTTTACCGACGGCAATACCGTAAAGTGTATGCCCTCGAGTCAGGACCACAAGCGCGCTTATGACGGCGACGCAGGTCCCAATACGGGCGGAATGGGCGCGTTTGCACCTTCTCCTTATTTTACCCCCGACAAGCAGGCCGAAGCGATGCGCACGATTTTCCTGCCCACGATAAGGGGACTTCAAGCGGACGGAATCGTCTATAAAGGCGTCATATACTTCGGACTTATGATGACGGAAAAGGGAATAAAGGTCATCGAATACAATTCGCGTTTCGGCGACCCCGAAACTCAGGCGATTCTGCCGCTACTCAAAACCGATTTTACGGAAATTATCGAAGCGTGCATCGACGGGACTCTCGACAAAACCGATATCGAATGGCTGGATAAAACGGGCTTTACGGTGGTAATCGCGTCGGGCGGCTATCCCGACAACGTCGTAAAAGGCTATCCCGTTACGATAGGTAAGCTTGAGGGCGTTACTCTTTACCACGCGGGCACGGCAATCAAGGACGGACAGCTTGTCACCAACGGCGGCAGAGTTTTCGACATGACCGCGGTTGCGGACAATATCGAGGAGGCGCGCAAAATCGTCTACCGCGAGATTGACAAGGTAAGCTTTACCGAATCTCGTTACCGTACCGACATCGGCAAGGTTTAATTCAATTCGTTTAACGAAAAATATCGGAAAAACAGTAAAAACACGGCGTAAACCGATTTATATTCAATCGGAGCAAAAGGAAAAACATTATGGTTTACAGAATTTATACCGAAAAAAAGCCCGAGTTCGGCAACACGGGAAAGCTTAAGGAAGAACTTAAAAGCCTTTTGGGTATTTCGCCCGCGGGCATAAGAAAATACATTCGTTACGACGTAGAGGGACTTACGCGCGAGGAAATGGACAAAGCGGTCGTATCCGTGTTTTCGGAGCCTTGCGTGGACGACGTTACCGAAAAGCCCGATTTTTCGGGCGACGTGCTTGTCGTCGAGTATCTGGACGGACAGTACGACCAGCGCGCCGATTCGGCGGCTCAGTGCGTGCAGTTCCTTACCGGCGGCGTTCGCCCCGAGGTGCGCTGCGCCACCGTTTACGACATTACGGGCGTGACGAAAGAGGAGTTCGACCGCATTAAAAAATACCTTATCAACCCCGTGGACAGCAAGGAGGGAAGTCTTGTCTTGCCCGAAACATTAAAGCGCGCGGCGGCAAAAAAACAGAAAATGCGCGTGGAGCTGGATTTTATAGGGCTAAACGAGGCGGAACTTAAAAAGTTTTACGACGGATTCGGATTCGCCATGACTTTTGCCGACCTCAGATTCGTGCAGGATTATTTCAAGGCGGAAAACCGTCAGCCCACGCTTACTGAAATCAAGGTTATAGACACCTACTGGTCGGACCACTGCCGCCACACGACTTTCCTTACCGAGCTTAAAAGCATCGAGATTAATTCGCCCAATTATCATATAAAGGACGCGCTTGACGCTTATCAAGGACTGTTTAAGGAGCTTTATTCCGCGCGCAAGGACAAATACGCCTGCCTTATGGACGTGGCTACGATTGCCGTCAAAAAGCTGAAAAAGGAAGGATATCTCGACAACCTCGACGTTTCGGACGAGATAAACGCCTGTTCGGTACGCGTCACGCTGGACGTGGACGGCAAGGACGAAGACTGGCTTATCATGTTCAAGAACGAAACGCACAATCACCCCACGGAAATCGAGCCTTTCGGCGGCGCGGCGACGTGTCTCGGCGGCGCAATTCGCGACCCGCTTTCGGGCAGAACCTACGTCTATCAGGCGATGCGCGTGACGGGAGCTGCGGATATCACCGAGGACTTTGACAAGACAATTAAAGGAAAGCTTCCTCAGCGCGTGATTTCCCGCACGGCGTTGGCGGGATTTTCCTCCTACGGCAACCAGATAGGGCTTGCCACCGGCGGAGTACACGAGCTTTTCAGCGAGGGCTACAAGGCCAAGCGACTTGAAACGGGCTACGTCATCGGCGGTGCGCCCGCAGCAAACATAAGGCGCGAAAAACCCGAAAAGGGCGACGTTATTATTCTTGTCGGCGGCGATACGGGCAGGGACGGCTGCGGCGGAGCTACGGGCAGCAGTAAATCCCATACGGCTAAATCGGTGGAAACCTGCGGCGCGGAAGTGCAAAAGGGCAACCCGCCCGAGGAGCGCAAGCTTCAGCGTTTGTTCCGTAACCGCGAGGCGGCGCGGCTTATCATAAAATGCAACGACTTCGGCGCGGGCGGCGTGTGCGTCGCCATAGGCGAATTGAGCGACGGACTGGATATTTTCCTCGACCGCGTGGAAAAGAAATACGACGGTCTTACCGCGACCGAGCTTGCCATCTCCGAAAGTCAGGAGCGTATGGCGGTCATGGTAAAACCCCTCGACGCGGACAGGTTCATTGAGCTTGCCAAAGAGGAAAACCTTAAGGCGGTGAAAGTAGCGGTAGTGACCGACAACGCGCGCCTTCGTATGTTCTACGGCGACGAAACGATTGTAGACATCAAGAGAGAATTTCTGGACACCAACGGCGTAAAGCAGACCGCAACCGCCGTGATAAACGATAACGGCGAAGAATGTTTTCCCGCCGTTGACGAGTTTATAAAAGATTATATCGAAAAAGGCGATTATGCGGGCGCTTTGACCGCGGAGCTTAACCGCCTTGACGTATGCTCGCAAAAGGGCATGGGCGAAACTTTCGACGGAAGCATCGGCGCGTCGTCGGTTTTCATGCCTTTCGGCGGCAAATTTCAGCTTACCCCTTCTACTGTAATGGCGGCAAAGCCTCCCGTAGACGGATTCACGCACTGCGTCACGGCGTCGTCTTACGCCTGCTATCCGCGGCTTATGATAAAATCTCCGTTCACGGGCGCGATTCATTCGGTGCTGGCGGCGGTAAGCAAGCTTATATCGGCAGGCGTAGACCGCAAAACCGTAAGACTGTCGCTGCAGGAGTTTTTCAAACGCCTTAACGACGTTCCCGAACGCTGGGGACAGCCATTAAGCGCGCTTTTAGGCGCTCTTTGCGCGCAGCTGGGACTTAAGACGGGCGCAATCGGCGGCAAGGACAGCATGAGCGGCACGTTTGAAAACATCGACGTTCCTCCCACCGTAATAGCTTTCGCAATGGGCGTGACAAACGACGAAACGATAATCAACAACGTGTTCGACGTCAAAGGTAACCTTTATCTGTTCGGACACAAGCGCGACGGATTCGGTTATCCCGACTTTGATTATTCGCTTGATATGTTCGACGAAATCACAAAACTCGCAAAGGACAAAAAAATAGCGCGTTCCTGTGTTACGGAGGAGGGCGGTTACGCCGTCGCCGCCGCTAAATCCGTTCTCGGCTGCGGAAACGGTCTTGTTCTATTTAAAAGCGACGACCTTTTCCGTCCGCTGTACGGCGACATAGTCGCGCTTTGCCCCGAAGAAATAAATTCGCCTTACGCGCGGCTTATAGGTAAAGTCGACGCAAGCGGCGCGGTCACGATTGCGGATAAAACCGTATCGGTTTTAAATCTGGTAAAAGCGTTCACTTCAAAGCTGGAAGGAGTTTATCCCACCGTTGCGCCCGCCGCTGGAAGAGCGGTTGCGTCCGATTACTCGATAGACACCGTTTACAAAAGCAAGACAAAATCCGCAAAACCCGTGGTTTTCATTCCCGTTTTCCCCGGCACCAACTGCGAATACGATATGGCGCGCGCCTTTATCCGCGAGGGGGCGGAGGCGGATATCTTCGTCATGCGCAATCTTAACCGCGCGGATATCGAGGAGTCGATTGCCGAGATGAAACGCCGCATAGACAACGCCCAGATTATTGCGTTCCCTGGCGGCTTTTCGGGCGGCGACGAACCCGACGGCAGCGGTAAGTTCATAGTCAACACTTTCAAAAACGAAGCGCTTAAAGAAGCGGTGGAAAACCTTTTGTATAAGCGCGACGGACTTGTTTTAGGCATCTGCAACGGTTTCCAGGCGCTTATCAAGCTGGGATTGCTTCCTTTCGGTCACATAGAGGACAGCAACGAGCACAGTCCCACGCTTACTTTCAACAACATCGGCCGCCACGTTTCCACGGTTGTGCGCGTGCGCGTAGGCACAAACAAATCGCCCTGGCTTACCGATTTTAAACCCGGCGACATATTCTCCGTGCCCGTCAGCCACGGCGAGGGCAAGTTCGTATGCGAGCCGCAAATTTTCGACAAGCTTTACAAAAACGGTCAGATTGCCACCCAATACGTGGACGACGAAGGGCGCGTTACCATGGATTCGCCCTTTAACCCCAACGGCTCCGTGATGGCGGTGGAAGGCATAATCTCGCCCGACGGCAAGATTTTGGGAAAGATGGGCCATACCGAGCGCTATCAGGCGGGAATTTATCAAAACGTTCCGGGAAACTTCGACATGAACGTTTTCCGCGCGGGCGTAAAATACTTTAAATAAGGAGCGTAAAAGTTTGGTTGATAAAACGGCAATTATGTTCGTTTGTTACGGCAATATCTGCCGCTCGCCTATGGCGGAATTCTGCCTTAAATCGCTTCTTGACAAAAACGGGATTTCCGATTTCGTAACGGTTTCGTCTTCCGCAGTCAGCGACGAGGAAATTGTCGGCGGCATCGGCAATCCCGTATATCCGCCCGCCAAGGCGGAGCTTACAAGGCGCGGCGTCCGATTTGACGAAAGGCGCGCCGTGCGTTTAAAAAAAGAGGATTACGGTAAGTACGACCTGTTTATCGGAATGGACGAAGGCAATATAAGGGGTATGCTGGAAATTTTCGGAAAAGACCCCCAAAGCAAAATCGTCAAGCTGAAAGATTTTACGTCCGGCGGCGACGTAGCCGACCCGTGGTATACGAGAAGGTTCGATATCGCTTATGACGAAATCGAGGCCGGCTGCCGCGCGCTTACGGAAATTCTCAAGCAAAAATACGCGAAAAATCCGCAAAAAAAATAATATTTCCGCCCCTCGAAAAACGCTTTACAATTTTATCGGTTTATGATAAAATTGATAAGGTCTTTGGGCAGAGATAACTAACTCATTGACAAACCGACATAAAGTTGTTTTGACAGCTGCCCTTAAAGGGCGGCTTTTTTTCAAAACGGAGGACGGCGTTGAAAGAATTACTGGGCATAAAACAACTTTCCGCAAACGAGATTTACGAAATACTGGATTTTGCGGAAGACATGAAAAAGCTTATACTGAAAAGGGAAAAGTGTTCCTTTTTGCGGGGCAAGCGCGTAACTACTTTGTTTTACGAAAACAGCACCCGCACCCGCACGAGTTTCGAATTGGCGGCCGAAAACGTCGGCGCTTACGTCAATTCGCTTGACGTTTCCACTTCAAGCGTGCAGAAAGGCGAATCGCTTATCGATACGGGAAAGACGTTGGACGCATTGTCGTCGGATATCGTCGTCATCCGTCATTCGAAAAGCGGTGCGCCTTTATTTTTGTCGAAAAACATCTCTGCCGCCGTGGTCAACGCGGGCGACGGCGCCAACGAGCATCCCACTCAGGCGCTTCTGGACTTTTTTACCATGCGGCAGCATTTCGGCCGTATCGAGGGACTTAAAGTCGCGATTATCGGCGACGTAAAACATTCCCGCGTTGCGCGCAGTAACCTTTGGGGACTTAAAACCCTGGGTGCGGAAGTCGCCTTTTGCGGTCCTAAAACGTTGCTTCCCGCCGATATGGGTTCGCTTTGCACGGTCACGACGGACCCCGTCGCCGCGGTTTACGACGCGGACGTGGTCATGGGACTCAGGATTCAGCTGGAGCGGCAAAAACAGGGAATGTTCCCCTCGCTTAAGGAATACAACGCGATGTGGGGCATAAGCGAAAAACTGCTTTCTTACGCAAAGCCCGACGCGATAGTTCTTCACCCGGGGCCCGTAAACCGCGGCGTGGAAATAAATTCGGACGTACTCGGCGGCGAAAAAAGTTTGGTAAACACGCAGGTCACCAACGGACTGGCGGTAAGAATGGCGGTATTAAGCCTTATCGGCAAGGAGTTAGGATAAATGTCAACCGTTCTCATCAAAAACGCGACGCTTGTGCGCGACAATCTTAAGGAAGCGGACGTCTTTATAAAGGACGGCGTTATCACTAAAATAGGCAGGGTGGACCGTGGCGCCGATACGGTCGTCGACGGGACGGGCAAACACCTCTTTTACGGCTTTTTCGATATGCACGCGCATCTGAGAGAGCCCGGTTTCGAGGGTAAGGAAACGATAGCTTCGGGCGTGCGCGCGGCGGTTAACGGCGGCTTTACCGACATAGCCTGTATGCCCAACACAAACCCCGTAAACGACAATAAAGTGGTTACCGAATATATAATCAATCACGCCGGAAAAGAGGGATACGCTCACGTTTATCCCGTGGGCGCGATTACTAAAGGCTCTTTGGGGACTGAACTTAGCGAAATGGCGGCGATGAAAGCCGCGGGCGTAATTGCCGTCAGCGACGACGGAAAGCCCGTGTCCGACGGAAGAGTCATGCGGCTTGCTTTGGAATATGCGGACTCCTTGGGGCTTAAGGTGCTTTCCCACAGCGAAGATAAAAGCCTTTCGGGCGACGGAGTGGCAAACGAGGGCTTAAACAGCGATATATGCGGGCTTAAGGGTATTACGCGCGCCGCGGAGGAAGCCGCAGTCGCAAGGGAGATGATTCTTTCCGAAACTTTTTCGGTACCCGTGCATCTTTGCCACGTCAGCACCCGCGGAGCGGTGGAGCTTATCCGATTTTTCAAGAAAAAGGGCGTGCGCGTAACCGCCGAAACCTGTCCGCATTACTTTGCGCTTAACGACGACTGCATACGCACTCTCGATACTTTTACCAAAGTAAATCCTCCCATCCGCACGGAGGACGACCGCACCGCGATAATAGAAGGCATAATGGACGGCACGATAGACGTAATCGCCACCGACCACGCGCCCCATTCCGCTGCGGACAAGAACACGACTTACGACGATGCGGCGTTCGGCATCAGCGGGCTTGAAACGGCTTTTTCGGTAAGCTATACCGTGCTGGTAAGGTCGGGGCTCATCAGTCTTACCGACCTTAACCGTCTTATGTCGGTGCGTCCGCGCGAAATTATGGAAGTAAGCGGCAGACTGCGCGAGGGAGAAAAGGCAAATCTTACGCTTGTCGATTTGAATGCGCAATACGTCGTGGACAGCGCAAAGTTCGTTTCAAAAGGCAAAAACACTCCTTTCAACGGGCTTACGGTTTACGGTAAAATCACGGACGTAGTGGTGGACGGAAACGTAAAACTTTCAAACGGGCAGTTGGTTTAATATGATAAAAGACGTTATTTACACAATTTCATCAAACGCTCAGCTTAATTCTTCGGTTTTCGAAATGCGGCTTGAAGGCGACACAAGTCCGCTTGAAAAAAGCGGACAGTTTATCGACATTGCGCTTTCGGGCAAGTACCTTCGCCGCCCGATATCCGTATGCGATTATGACGAAAAAGGGCTTACGATTATATACAAAGTCGTGGGCGAAGGCACAAAGCAGATGAGTAAGATGCAAAAAGGCGAAACGCTTTGTGCACTTTGCGCGCTCGGCAACGGTTTCGACGACTCCGTCACGGCGGAAAAAATAGCCCTTGTGGGCGGAGGCGTGGGATTGCCGCCCCTTTACGGCTTGGCGAAAAGACTTAAAAGTCAGGGTAAAAACATAACCGTTCTTGCAGGGTTCAATTCCGCCGCCGATATGTATCATATCGATAAGTTTTCCGCGCTTGCCCCTACGCGCGTCGCCACGGCGGACGGCTCGGCGGGCGAAAAAGGCTTCGTCACCGCGCTTATGAATAAGGATGAATTCGATTACTTTTACGCCTGCGGACCCGAGCCCATGCTTAACGCGCTGTTAAAGACGGGACTTGACGGACAGCTTTCTTACGAGGCGCGCATGGCTTGCGGCTTCGGCGTTTGCATGGGGTGTTCGTGCAAAACGAAACTGGGGTCAAAACGCATTTGCAAAGACGGACCCGTGATGACCGCAAAGGAGATGCGATAATGGATTTAAGCGTAAATTTGGGCGGAATTAAACTCGACAACCCCGTGATTCCCGCGTCGGGCACTTTCGGCTACGGGCTGGAGTTTGCCGAGCTTTACGACATAAATATTCTGGGTTCTTTTTCCATAAAAGGCACTACGCTCGAGCCGCGATTCGGAAACCCTTTGCCCAGAATTGCGGAAACGCCTTCGGGTATGCTCAATTCGGTGGGACTTCAGAACCCCGGTGCGGAAAACGTGGTAAAAGACGTTTTTCCGCGGCTTAAAAAGGTATATCGCAAAAAAGTATTCGCTAACGTGGGCGGCCACGACGAAGAAAGCTATGTCCGTGCGGCGGAAATACTTTCGCAAGAAGACATCGTCTGCGCGGTGGAGCTTAACATCAGCTGTCCCAACGTCAAGGCGGGCGGAATGGCTTTCGGCACCGACCCCGACAAGGCGGCGGCAATAACGGCGGCTGTAAAAAAGGTTTGCCGCAAGCCGCTTTTCGTCAAGCTTTCGCCAAACGTCACTTCGGTAAAAGATATCGCGCTTAAAGTCGTGGACGCGGGCGCGGACGGACTGACGCTTATAAACACTCTGCTGGGCATGGCGGTGGACTGGAAAACGGGCCGCGCGATAACAGCCGTTCCGCATGCGGGGCTGTCGGGTGCGGCGGTCAAGCCCGTCGCTCTCAGAATGGTGCACGAAGTAGCGTCGGCAGTAGACGTTCCCGTCATCGGAATGGGCGGTATAGAGTCGGCAAAAGACGTTCTGGAATTTATGTCGGTGGGTGCATCCGCCGTCATGGTGGGGTCAAAAAACCTGGTCGACCCCTTTATATGCAAAAAAATAATCGAAGATTTGCCCGCGGTGCTTTCGGAAGCGGGGATACAGGACATTAAATCAGTTATCGGGAGGACAGACAGATGCGTGAAGTAATTATAGCTTGCGATTTCAAAGACAGGTCGGGACTGGACGCGCTTTTAACCGAGCTTAAAGAGGAGCGTCCTTATCTCAAGATAGGAATGGAAATGTATTACAGGTACGGCTTTGACCTTGTTAAGGAGCTTAAGGACAAGGGCTACAAGATTTTTCTCGACCTTAAGCTGCACGACATTCCCAACACGGTGGAGGCCGCCGCAAGGGTGATTGCCTCCTTAAAGACGGACATCATGAACGTTCATGCCGCGGGAGGAAAGGAAATGATGAAAAGAGCCGCGCTTGCCGTCAAAGAAATTTCTCCGTCAACCAAGGTCATCGCGGTGACCCAGCTTACTTCCACTTCGCCCGAAATGCTGAAAAACGAGCTTCTGATAGACGTCCCCATGACCGAAACGGTAAAGCGTTATGCGCAGTCTGCCGCGGAAGCGGGACTGGACGGAGTGGTTTGTTCCGCCCTTGAAGCGCCCGTTATTAAAGAGCTGGGACTTATTTCGGTAACTCCCGGCATAAGGTTCGCGGGCGGCAGCGCGGACGACCAGAAACGCGTCGTTACTCCCGAAAAAGCCAAGGAGCTGGGAAGCGATTATATCGTCATGGGCAGGGCTATTACGGGCGCCGAGGACAGGCTTAAAGCCTATCTTAGAGCGGTCAGCGAGTTTACCTGAAGCAAGGTTTATCGCGGCGTAAACGCGGATTGAAAGACGAAAAAGAGTTAAATGCGGAAAAAGGCATAGTTCAAAAAAATCCGCTGAATCAGCCGCGCCGAAAAAGAATTCAATTTTCAAGGAGATATATCATGGACAAGAAAGCAGCCGAATGTTTGCTTAAAATCAAAGCGGTTTACCTTCGCCCCGAGCAGCCCTTTACCTGGGCAAGCGGAATAAAATCCCCCATTTACTGCGACAACCGCATAGTTCTCAGTTATCCCGACGAGCGCGGCGTAATCGAGGACGGCCTTGCCGAGCTTATACGTAAAGAGTTCAAAAATGCCGAGGCGGTTTTCGGCACGGCGACGGCAGGAATTGCCCATGCCGCCATGGTTGCCGAGCGCATGAACCTTCCCGCGGGTTACGTCCGCGGAGAAAACAAGAGCCACGGCAGGCAGAACAGGATAGAGGGCAAACTCGACAAGGGCGAAAAGGTCGTGCTTGTGGAGGACCTTATTTCCACGGGCGGAAGCTGTTTGGAGGCGGTGGAAGCGTTGCGCGAAGCGGGCGCGGAAGTCCTGGGAGTCGTGTCCATATTCACCTACAACATTAAGCGCGGCTTTGACAATTTCAAAAGTCATAATTGCGTTTACAAATCGCTTTGCGACCTTGAAACGCTTTTGGAAGTTGCCGTAAAAACGGGTTACATCACGGCGTCTCAGCAGTCGGAAGTGCTTTCTTTCCGCGACTCGCTGTAAGGAGGAAAAATGGCATATCTTTATTTAATCGACGGCACGGTGTTCGAGGGCGAAAGCTTCGGTTACTCCGCCGACGTTATAGGCGAGGTGGTGTTCAACACGGGCATGACCGGCTATCAGGAGCTTCTGACCGACCCGTCTTACGCGGGACAGATAGTTACGATGACCTATCCGCTTATCGGCAACTACGGCATAAACTCGGTCGACGACGAGTCGGACGGACCTAAAGTGCGCGGCTTCGTGGTGCGCGACTACTGCGAATATCCTTCCAACTGGCGCAGCGAAGAAACGCTTGACAAATATCTCAAGGACCATAAGATAGCGGGTATTTACGGCATCGACACGCGCGCACTTACCAGAAAACTGCGCAGCATCGGCACCATGAACGGCATTATCTGCCGTAATTATCCCACGCCCGAGCAGATTAAAGCGGCGGAAAATTACCGCATCGTAAATCCTGTGCAAGAGGTTACCGCAAGCGAAATTTACGAAATCAAGGGCGGGGACAAAAAGGTTGCCGTCATCGATTACGGACTTAAGCGCAACATAGTGGACTCGCTGGTAAAGTGCGGACTTACGGTCAAAGTATTTCCTTCTTCCGTCACGGCGGAAACGGTGCTTGAATATAACCCCGACGGCATAATGCTTACAAACGGCCCGGGCGACCCCAAGGACAACGTTTTTGAGATAGCTCAGCTTAAAAAACTTATAGGGACTAAACCCATATTCGGAATATGTCTGGGTCATCAGCTGCTTGCGCTTGCCAAGGGCGGCGACACGGTAAAACTGCGCTACGGTCATCGCGGCTCCAACCAGCCGGTAAAAGACCTCGAAACGGGCAGGATATACATTACCAGCCAGAATCACGGTTACTGCGTGGACGCGGATTCGCTTAAAGGGGTGGGAAGACTTTCCCACGTCAACTGGAACGACCGCACCTGCGAGGGTATGGAATACGACGACGGCAAGACTTTTTCCGTCCAGTTCCACCCCGAGGCAAGCCCCGGACCCAAGGATACGTCGTATCTGTTTGAAAAGTTTGCCAAAATGCTTTGAGAGGTTAAAGTTATGCCCAAAGACAACAGTATCAAAAGAGTTCTTATAATAGGCAGCGGTCCCATTGCGATAGGTCAGGCTGCCGAGTTCGATTACGCCGGCACTCAGGCTTGCCGCGCGCTTAAGGGCGAGGGAATTTACACAATTCTGGTAAACTCCAACCCCGCAACCATAATGACCGACAAGGAAATGGCGTCGAGAGTTTACCTCGAGCCGCTTACCCCCGAGGTACTGAAAAACATAATCCGCAAGGAAAAACCCGACAGTATTCTTCCCACGCTGGGCGGACAAACAGGTCTTAACCTTGCGTGCGAGCTTGCCGAAAGCGGATTTCTGGACGAAATGGGCGTGCGCCTTTTGGGTACGACCGTTGATTCCATCAAAAAATCCGAGGACCGCGAACTCTTCAAACAGACTATGGAGGAAATAGGCGAGCCCTGTATCGACTCCGTCATCACGCACGACGTGGAGGGCGCAGTCGCTTTCGCCGCCGAAAAAGGCTATCCCGTGATTGTGCGTCCCGCTTACACGCTGGGCGGCACGGGCGGAGGAATTGCCGAAGACGAGGCTTCGCTTAGGACGATATGCAAGACGGGACTGCAGGCGTCGCGCGTGCATCAGTGCCTTATCGAAAAATGCGTTTCGGGCTGGAAGGAGATAGAGTACGAGGTTATGCGCGACCAAAGCGGTAACGTGATAACCATCTGTAACATGGAAAATCTGGACCCCGTGGGCATTCACACGGGCGACAGCATAGTGCTTGCACCCTCTCAGACTTTGCGCGACGAGGAATATCAGATGCTTCGCTCCGCCGCGCTCAACATCATTTCCGCGCTAAAAATATGCGGCGGCTGTAACGTTCAGTTCGCGTTAGACACTCAGTCCATGAAATATGCGGTTATAGAGGTAAACCCCAGAGTTTCTCGTTCTTCCGCGCTTGCAAGCAAAGCTACGGGTTATCCCATCGCGAAAGTCGCCGCGCTTATTGCGATAGGCTATAACCTCGACGAAATCGTAAACGGCGTTACCGGCAAGACTTACGCGTGTTTCGAGCCTACTTTGGATTACGTCGTCTGTAAGTTCCCGCGCTGGCCTTTCGATAAGTTTACCGAGGCAAACAAGACTCTGGGTACGCGCATGAAGGCCACGGGCGAAGTCATGAGCATCGGCGCCAATTTCGAGGCGGCTCTTTTAAAGGCTGTGCGCTCGCTGGAGCTTAATCACTATTCGCTGGACAGCGCAAAGTTCAACAAAATGTCCAAAGACAAACTGTTTGCGCAACTTACCGTCAAGGACGACGAGCGTCTTTTCTGTATCTGCGCCGCTTTGCGTAAAGGAATAACGGTCGATACGATAAGCGAAATTACCACAATCGACAAGTGGTTTTTGGTAAAACTTAAGGGAATAGTGGAGCTTGAAGAGAAAATCAGGCGCGAAAAAACAGCTTGTCTTGACAAAGATTTCATGAAAAAAATCAAGCGCAAAGGATTTTCCGACCGCGCGATAGCCGACTTCTGCGGCGTAAAGGAATCGGAAATAAGGTCTTTGCGCGAAAGCATGGGAATATTCCCCGCGTATAAAATCGTGGACACCTGCGGCGCGGAATTCGAGGCGGTTTCCCCATATTATTACTCCACTTACGAGGAGGAAAACGAGGCGGCAGCCACGGGCAAAAAGTCCATTGTCGTACTTGGCAGCGGACCTATCCGTATAGGGCAGGGCGTGGAATTCGATTACTGCTCCGTTCAGTGCATAAAAGCCATCAAAGCGGCGGGGTATGAGGCGATAATCGTAAACAACAATCCCGAAACCGTTTCCACCGACTTCGACGTCAGCGACAAACTTTATTTCGAACCGCTTACCCCCGAAGACGTCATCAGCGTATTGGAAATCGAAAAGCCGGCGGGAGTGGTGGTGCAGTTCGGCGGTCAGACCGCGATTAAACTTGCCAAATCCGTTTCCGACGCGGGGTATAAGATTCTTGGCACCACCGTGGAATCCATTAACGACGCCGAGGACCGCGAGGAATTCGATAAACTGCTTGAAAAACTGCATATTCTGCGTCCGAAGGGAAAAACCGTCTACACCTGCGAGGAAGCTTTGGACGCCGCGCACGAGCTTGGGTATCCCGTTCTGGTGCGTCCGAGTTACGTTCTTGGCGGTCAGGGTATGGAAATAGCGTATACCGACACCGAAATCCGCGAGTATATGGACATAATAAACGTCAATATTCAAGAACACCCCGTACTTGTCGACCAGTATATTGCGGGTAAGGAGCTGGAAGTCGACGCCATTTGCGACGGCAACGAAGTGCTTATTCCCGGAATTATGGAGCATATCGAGCGCACGGGCGTACACAGCGGCGACAGTATTTCGCGCTATCCGTCGTCTTTCCTCGGTAAAACCGTAGACGATATAATCGATATCACCAAAAAACTCGCGCTGGGCACCAAAACGGTGGGACTTATAAACATTCAGTTTATCCTTAAAGGCGAGGATATTTATATCATAGAGGTCAATCCGCGCTCCAGCCGTACGGTACCTTATATCAGCAAGGTTACGGGCATTCCCATGGTGGGACTTGCCACGCGCTGCTGTCTGGGCGAAAAACTGGAAAACATGGGTTACGGAACGGGACTTTATAAAAAATCCGCATACTACGCCGTAAAAGTTCCCGTATTTTCCAATGATAAGATTCCCGAGCTGGAAATTTCCCTCAGCCCCGAAATGAAGTCCACGGGCGAAGTGCTGGGTATCGCTCCCACGGTGGGAGAGGCAATACTCAAGGGCCTTTACGCAAGCGGAATCAACATGAGCAAAGGGGGCATATTCATTTCCGTTTCCAACAAGAGCAAACAAGAGGCGCTTCCTTTGGCAAAAGACCTGTTTGACCTCGGGTACAAGCTTTACGCGACTTCGGGTACCGCCGCGGCACTCAGAGAAAGCGGCATATCCGCCGAGGAAGTGGGTAAGCTTCACGAATGCGACGATATCGAACGCATGATTAAATCGGGCAGCGTCAAACTCATAGTCAACACTCCCACCAAGGGCAGAAACACCCGCCGCGACGGCTTCAGGATAAGAAGGCTTGCCGTAGAAAGCGGAGTTACCGTTTTCACTTCTCTTGATACTGTATCCGCGTTCGTGGAGGCGCTTAAAGTGGGCAAAAAGGACAGCGAGCTTACTCCCGTAGCGTTACAGGACATAGGCGTTTAAGGTAAAGAATATTTACAAAATTCGGCAAAGAACGGTTGAAAAATTACCGTTCTTTTATTTTTGTTGCCCTTTTGCCGGCTTCGGATTGCTTTTTATCGGGTTATATGTTATAATCTTTTACGGCGGCGTATGCCGGTAAAGAGGTAATCTGATGTCAACGGAAAAAGAAAATGACTTTGTCGGACTGGAGCTTCAATTAAGCCCGATAGTAAGCTACTACATGTTGCAAACGGGTGTAAGCCCCTTCAACAGACTTTACGTCAAAAATTATTCGGACGAGGAAATCGACGACGTTACGGTGGAAATAACTTCGCAGCCGGGATTTTTGCTGCCTTTTTCAAAAACCGTAACTCTTCCCAGAAAGTCCGTACTTAATTTCGAGGCGGAAAATCTGATTTCACCCGTATTCACGGTCGCGCTTTCGGAGCGCAGAGAAGGCGAAATCACCGTTAAGGTAAGCCGCGGGGGCAAAACGCTTTGCGTTCAGTCGGCGCAGGTAACTTTGCTTGCTTTCAACGAGTGCGATTTTTCCTCGCGTCCCGAAAGTCTTGCCGCATTTGTACGCAAGTCGTCCGCCCTTAAGCCCGTCGGCGCAATGATAGAAAAAAAGCTTACGTCCTGGAAGCAGAAGTATACCGGCGGATTTTACGGTGAATCAAGTAAAAACGACGTAAGATTTTACTTTGCGGCGGCGTATGCCGTTCTTTGCGAAGCTTCCTTTGTCCGTGCCGAGCAAACGGGCGACGACCTTATCGTCGCCGACGCTCAGGAGCTTATTAAAAACAAGACCGCCTCTTCCTGCGAACTTGCGCTTTTGTTTGCTTCCTTACTGGAAAACGCGGGAATAAACTGCGTATTCGGCCGCTCGGGCGGCGCGTGGTACGTGGGCGCGTTTTTATCCGACGAGTGTTTCGGTGACACGGTTATCGACGATTCTTCTCTGATTGAGAACAAAATAGAGCGCGGCGTAAACGAAATTTCCATGGTTTCGGTTTCGGGCATATTCGAGGGGCTTAATTTCGAAAGCAACGAAAAGCGCACCGTTTCCGCCATAAAAAAGCAGGGCATAGAATTTTTCGTAGATTTGAAATACGCGCGCATGATGAACGTTCTGCCGCTTCCCGAGCGCGTAAAGACGGCGGGCGGATATGACCTTAAGACTGCGGCGGATTATTCGGACACCGCACTGCCGCGAAAAATAGAGGAAATTAAGGGTAACTTAAGCGGCGGCACGCTGGTCACAAGGGAAAAACAGTGGGAAAGAAGGCTTTTGGACCTTGACATGCGCAATCCCCTTTTAAACTTCAAAGTTTCCGCATATACGGTCAAGATTCTTACGGCAAAACTGGACGATTTTATAGCTTCGGTTCCCTCTTTTACGGAGTTCGAGCTGCGTCCCACCGACCCCGGCGAAACTACTCTTTTGGACGCGTTTAAGGAAGATTTCACCAAAACCGTATCGCTTAAACCCGTATCCGACCTGCTGCTTTACGAATACAAAAACAAGCATTTAAGGTTGTCTTGTTCGGGCAAAGACTTTGAAAGGGCGCTTACAAACGTCTACCGCAAGGAAAAAAGCCGCCAGGAAGAGTCCGGTACGGCGTCGCTGTATCTTGCCGCGGGCTTTTTAAAGTGGTCCGTTGACGAAACGGATTATAAATACGCGCCCGTGTTGCTTTATCCCGTCACCATGGTGCGTCGCGGCGGACTGGAAAAGACGTTTTCGGTTTCGGTCAACGAAGACGAAGTGCACGTAAATACCACTCTTCTGGAATATCTTTATCAGCAGTTCAATATAGACGTCCGTGCGCTCAGCGAGTTCAAGGCGCAATCTCTTTCGGGTTACGCGCCCGTGCTTGCACGCATCAAAAAGGAAGTTTCGGGACAGAAAGGCTGGGCGATTTACGACAGCGTTTATCTTTGCTCGCTGTCTTTTTCCAGCTACCTTATGTGGAAAGACGTCCGTACCAGAATGGACAAGTTCCGCGAAAGCAAGCTTATACGATCGCTGCTTGAAAACCGCAGCGAGTATTCCTCCGCAGACGCCACGGACAAACAGCTTTCGTCGGACGAGGCGTATCTCGAGGACGGAAAAATATATCTGCCCATAAGCGCGGATTCGTCGCAGTATTCCGCCATAGTCGACTCTTTAAGCAAGAGTTTCGTGTTGCACGGACCTCCCGGAACGGGCAAATCGCAGACGATAACCAACATGATTGCCAACAACATCGTAAACGGCAGAAGGGTGCTTTTCGTCGCGGAAAAAATGGCGGCGCTGTCCGTCGTTTACAAAAGACTGAAAGACATCGGGTTAGGCGACTTCTGTCTGGAGCTGTATTCTGAAAAGACCAAAAAAACTGACGTTGTCGACAAGCTTGTCAATACCATGTCGCTTGCTGGGTCTGCGGAAAACAAAGCGTCAAACGAAAACAGAAAGGAATTAAGTTCCCTTATCCGCAGTATTCAGGGCGAAATGGAAGCCATGCATACCGTCCACTCCCTGGGATTTTCTGTTTACGAGGGGATTTTGGGCTATCTCGACAACAAAGACGCGCCCGATTGTCTGACTATTGACAGCCTTTTCTACGAAAAACTCAATAAAAACAGCTTTAACCGTTACCTCGGCTTGCTGACCGAGCTGTCGTTGCGCGCGAAGGAGTGCGGCAACATCGAAAAGTCCCCTTTCCGCGACGTGGGTAGGTTCGACTACAACGAGCGTTGGCGCGTGAAAGGCGAAAGTATTCTTCAGATTTATTACCGCGAGCTTAAGACCCTTAAAAGCTACGCGCGCAATCTCATACCCGTATTTAATATGCGTACCGTGTCGCTTACGCACGAAAAAATCAAGGGGCTGTACGAAGTTTCGCGGCTTATAAACGGCTCCGATGCGGTCAAAAAAGTCATTTCGGGCGGGAGGGAAAACGTTTCGCTTTTGTCCGCGGCGGAAAGCTATCTGTCGCTCATAGAACTCGAGCGCCGTCTTAAGGAAGCGTTTTCGCTGCGTTACGGCGAATTCCCCGAAAAAATCTTTACCCCCGCGGAAGTGCTTAACGCGCGCAAAAAAGATTCGTCCATGGCGCGGCTTGCCAAAAAATACGCCGCAAGCGTCAAGACGGAGCTTGAAAAGGAATACCGCGCGGATTATTACGCAGAACTTTTGAAGATAGCGCAAAACCGATTCGAGATAGAAAAGCGCGCCGAAAAGCTGAAAAAACCCGGGTTCGGAGAAGAGGAGGCGGCTTTGATTAAGGCGGCGGAGGATTTGCGCGCGCTTACCAAAGCCGCGAAAAACGTGTACGCCGATTTCGACGTCAACGTGTTTTTCGAGTCCTGCCGTTACATCGCGGCAAACTCGCCGTTTTTGTACCTCGAGTACTTTGCTTCCGCTTACGAAAGCGCCGAAAAGGCAAGGGCGCAGTTTTCGGAAATTTTCGCGTTAAACGAAAACCGCAGGATTCCCGATATAGACAGAGAAACGGAATACGTCCTGCAGCTTATGAAAAATCTTGACCTCATTGCCGGCTGGAGCAAATATCAGGAAATCGTGGAGGAGTGCCGCAAAAGCGGATTCGAGTTCGTGCTGGAGCCGCTTAACGTGGGGGAAATTACGCCCGACGATATTTTAAGCTGCTTTAAAAAATGCGTGTACTACAATTTCGTTCGCAGCGAAATTTCTCTGGACGACAGGCTTTGCCAGTTCTCCGGCCTTACGCTTGAGGAGGCTATCGAAAGGTTTAAAGCGGTTTCCGAGGAGTACGAGCGTTTAGTCAGGGCGGAGCTTTATGCGCGTCTTGTGGAAAGTCTGCCCACGCCGCACGACGACGGCGACCACAATCTTGAAAAAGTTATATTATTGCGCGCGCAGAAAAACGGCGTAAAAGGCGTAACTCTCCGAAAGCTTTTCACGCAGATTCCTACCGTCATGAAGTATGCTTGTCCTTGTATGCTCATGAGTCCCGCTTCCGCCACGCAATTTCTCGATTTTGACCTTGATAAATTCGACCTGGTTATTTTCGACGAGGCGTCTCAGGTGCCTACATGTAAAGCCGTGGGTACGATTGCACGCGCCAAGCAGGTCATCGTGGTGGGCGACCCCAAACAGCTTCCGCCCACGACGTTTTTCGGCGCGGATTTCAAAGACGAGGAGCATCTCGACGTCGAGGACCTTGAAAGTATACTCGACGACTGTCTTGCAATCGGTATGCCGGAGCGTCATTTGCTGTGGCATTACCGCTCTCATCACGAAAGTCTTATCGCGTTTTCCAACGCAATGTACTACGACAACCAGCTTCTGACTTTCCCCTCGCCGGGTGAGATGAACAGTAAAGTCACTTTCGAATACGTGGACGGCGTTTACGACCGCGGCGGCTCGAAGTGCAACAAAAAGGAAGCGCAGGAACTTATCAAAAACATCCTGGTCCGCCTTCGCAATCCCGCGCTTAAAAACCAGTCGATAGGCGTCGTCACTTTCAACGGCGCGCAGCAGGCCTATATCGAGGATAACCTCATAAAAGCGCTGAGAGAGGCTAAGCTTGAGGAAGAAGCGTTCGAGCGGGACGAGCCCGTTTTCGTCAAAAATCTTGAAAACGTTCAGGGTGACGAGCGCGACGTAATTCTTTTTTCGGTGGGGTACGGTCCCGACCGCGACGGAAAACTGTCGCTTAACTTCGGCCCGCTTAACCAGGCCGGCGGATACAGGAGGCTTAACGTCGCCGCCACCCGAGCCCGTATGGAAATGAAGGTGTTTTCCTCCATACGCGCCAATATGATAGATTTGCAGCGCACTTCGTCGCAGGGCGTGCGCGGACTTAAGGCTTTTCTCGAGTATGCCGAGCGCGGCAGGGAAATGCTTGTGTTTAACTCCCGCAGCGTGGGCGTAAGAGAGAAAGGCATCGGCGAATACATCGCGCGCGAGCTTACCGAAAAAGGACTTAAATGCGTTTACGATCTGGGCGTTTCCGACTTTAAGATTGACGTTGCCGTGGTCGACCCGCGCGACCCCGACAAATATATCCTTGCCGTAATCTGCGACAGCGGAAACGAATACAGGATTAAAAGCGTGCGCGACAGGGTGGCGATGCACACCAAAATTCTCAAGACTTTGGGCTGGAACGTGCATTTCCTCTGGACGGTAAATTATCTTGGCAACCCCAAGCGCGAAATAAACAAAATCAAGGATTTGGTGGCTTCGCTTACCAAAGCGGGCGCCGTCGGCAAAAAGAACGCCAAGGAAATTACGGCACGATATAAGCGCACTTATCGCAGTGCAAACCTTAAGCCGCTTGCCAAAGCCGGGCCCGATTACGTTTTAAACGACAACAACGTTGCGGCTATAAAACAAAAGATAAGGAATATCGTCGCGGCGGAAGGTCCCGTGGAGGAAAATACGCTTGCTTTTTACCTCATGACCGTGTATTCGGTGCCCAAAACCGCCAAAAAGGCCGTGCAAAGGCTTTACGATATCATGAAAGAAGAAGCGGAACTCATAAGGGAAACGGACGGTTACGTTTACTTTACGGATAAGGACGTCGATACGTTCCGCCCGCTGGACGAGAAAAACAAACGCGATTATACCCGCGTCTGCCCTTACGAACTCGTCGCCGCGGCGCGCTGTGCGCTGGAGCTGAGCGGACCTGCCGACAAGGACGGTCTTGTAAAGCAGATAATGACGCTTATGAACGCCGGCAGAAAAACCGCAAAAGCAACCGAATGGACGGAAAAAGCGTTGGAGCTTGCCGTTAAAGAAGGTTTCGTGATTCTTACCGTGGACGGCAATTATACGGTCTGAAGAAAAATTTAATTTGCCGATAAAGGTGTCAGGATGAATATAAGAGAATTGTTCAACAAGAAAAAATGCGTGTTTTCGTTTGAGATGTTTCCGCCCAAAAAAGAATCTGCGGATATGGGCGCCATGCTGGATACCGTCAACGGGCTTAAAAAGCTTTCGCCCGATTATATATCCATTACTTACGGCGCGGGCGGCAAGGGCGGAAAAAACACGGCGATGCTTGCAAGCGCCGTCAAAGCCGCGGGCGTGGAGCCTTTGGCGCACATCACATGCATGGGCAGCGACGAGTCGGATATCAACGACGCGCTTAAAAACCTTACCGGTTGCGGAGTGGAAAACGTCATGGCGTTGCGCGGCGACCGCGAGGAGGGGATAAAGGAAGGCAGCTTCCGTTACGCGTCGCAGCTTGTCGAATATATAAAAAAGGTCAATCCCGCGCTTAACGTTGCAGGGGCTTGCTATCCCGAGGGCCACGTCGAGGCAAAAAACCGCTTCGAGGATATTAAAAACCTGCGCCTTAAGGTGGAGGCAGGAGTCACTCACCTCAATTCCCAGCTGTTTTTCGACAACGAGGACTTTTTCGAGTTTATTCAGCTCATTCGGCTTGCAGGCATCGACGTGCCCGTGCAGGCGGGGATAATGCCTGTCGTCAAAGTCAGTCAGGTGGACCGCATAATTTCGCTTGCGGGCGTAAAGATTCCTTCAAAGCTTTCAAGACTGCTTTCTAAGTACGGTTCCGACCCTGTCGCCATTGCCGACGCCGGTATTGCATACGCCACGGAGCAGATTGCGGACCTTATCGCGGGCGGCGTGGACGGCATACACGTCTACGTCATGAACAACGTCGCAACGGCTACCCGAATAGCCGAAAACGTAAAATCGCTTATCGCGCGTGTGAACGAGGGACAATGAAAATACCGCTTAAAGACGTATTGTTATACATGGGCGTGAAGGGAGAAGCCGACCCCGATACGCTTCGGCTTGCCCTTAAAGCCGCCGATAAAGCCGAAAAGATAATTGCGCCCAAGCAGTCCGTCAGGATTTTCGACGTTACGAAAACGGAAGAGGGCTATTGCGCGGGCGGAGTGCTGTTCACGGGGAAATGCGCCGAAAAACTGTTTGAAAACTGTTCCCGCGCCGCGCTTATGACCGTTACGGCAGGGCATGATTTGGACAAGGAAATCAGCAGACTTTCCGTTTCGGACATGGCGGACGCTTTCGCGCTGGACGCCGCGGGCGTCGCCGCCGTGGAGTGCGTCGCGGACGAGGCGGAGGAAACGGTGCGTCTTAATACCGCGATAGGGGAAAAACTGACCATGAGATTTTCGCCCGGCTACGGCGATATGCCTCTGTCGCTCAGCCGTGCGATAGCTTCGGCCACGGACGCACAGCGGCGCACGGGCGTAACCGTTACCGAAGGCGACATGCTTGTTCCTTCTAAATCGGTTACCGCGGTGATAGGCATTGTGGACGCAGGCAAAAGCAACACTTACGCAAGGAAATAATCGTATCATGAAAAATTTTTATGAATTGTTAAGCCGCGGCACCGTGGTTATAGCTGACGGGGCAATGGGCACCGTTTTATTCGACCGCGGACTTAAAACGGGCGAACTTCCCGAGCTGTTGAATTTAAGCGAGCCCGCTCTTGTGCGTTCGGTTCATGCCGATTACGTCGCTGCGGGCGCCGAGATTGTCTATACCGATACGTTCGGCGCCAATGCCGAAAAGCTGTGCGGCAGGGCAACCCCCGAAAAGGTTATAGAAGCCGCTGTTAAAATCGCATTGGACGCGGTTGGCGATAAAGCCCTCGTCGCGCTGGACCTCGGCCCCACGGGCAGGCTGATGCAGCCTTCGGGTACGCTCAGTTTCGACGAGGCTTACTTAAATTTTAAAACTCAGGCGGTTGCGGGCGAAAAAGCGGGCTGCGACCTTGTCGTGCTGGAAACCTTTTCTTCGCTGAGCGAGCTTCGCGCCGCCGTGCTTGCCGTAAAGGAAAATACGTCTCTGCCCGTCATGGCAACCATGACTTTCGAAAAAGACGGCCGCACTTTTACGGGCACTCCGGCGTCTGCTTTCGCCGTTACGATAAGCGGACTGGGCGCGGACGCAATAGGCGTAAACTGCTCTACGGGGCCCAAGGAAATGCTGCCCGTCGTGCGTGAAATCGCAAAATATACTTCTTTACCCATCGTCGTAAAACCCAACGCAGGGCTTCCCGACAGTTTCGGAAATTACGGCTTAAGCGCAGATGCTTTTATCAAAGAGGCGCTTTCTCTGGTAAAAGCGGGCGCGTGTATCGTGGGCGGCTGCTGCGGAACGACTCCCGATTTCATAAGAAAACTGAGCGGCGCTCTTAAGGACGTAAAACCCGGCAAAAGACCCGCGCGTAAAAAGTGTACCGTTTTATGTTCCGAAAGAAAGACGGTTGACGCCTCCCGTCCGCTTATTATAGGCGAGCGTCTTAACCCGACGGGTAAAAAAGCGCTTAAAGAGGCGTATTTAAACGGCGACGGCGGATTTATCGCCGCACGCGCGGTCGAGCAGGAAGAGGCGGGCGCCGATATTCTGGACGTAAACACCGGCGTTCCCGGCGCGGACGAAAAAACGCTTATGACTACCGCGGTCAATCTGATTACGTCCGTAAGCAATCTTCCGCTCTCGGTGGATTCGTCGGATATTGCCGCGCTGGAGGCGGGGCTTAGGAATTTCCCAGGCAAAGCGCTGGTAAATTCGGTAAACGGCGAGGACTCTTCCTTAAAAGCCGTGCTTCCGCTGGTCAAAAAGTACGGCGCGGCGGTAGTGGGGTTATGCCTTGACGAAAAAGGCGTGCCTAAAGACGCGGAATCACGCTTTCGCATCGCGTCGAAAATCGTTGACGCCGCCCTTAAAGAAGGTATCCCGCGCGAGGATATAGTGATTGACTGTCTTACCCTGACCGTCAGCGCGGAACAAAGCCAGGCAAAAGAAACGCTTAAGGCAATAAAGGACGTCAAGCGTAAGCTGAAAGTCAAAACCGTTCTTGGTGTTTCCAATATTTCTTTCGGGCTTCCCGACAGGGACAAGCTTAATTCCGCGTTTTTGGTAAGCGCGTTGTGCGCGGGTCTGGATTTTGCGATAATCAATCCCAATTCTGCCGCCATGGCGTATGCGTTCAAGGCCCATGCCGTACTGTTCGGGTTCGATAACGGAGCCGCGGAATACATCGACGCCTGCGTAAATCCAGAAAAAACAGCAGCGTTCGGTGTGGTAAGCGCACCAAATGCAGTCAGCGTCGTACCGCTTGCCGCAGGGTCGGACGAAAAAGAAAACGCGGACGAAAAAAGCACGTTTACCCGTCTTATCGTAAAAGGACTTGACTCGGTACGCGCCCGAACCGCCGCGCTTTTAACAAGGCTTTCGCCGCTTGAGGTGGTAAACGAATATCTCATTCCCGCTCTTGACGAGGTGGGTAAACGTTTCGAAAGCGGCAGACTTTTCCTTCCGCAGTTAATTTCCGCCGCCGAAACGGCTAAACTCGGCTTCGACGAAGTGAAAAAAGCCATCGAAAAAAGCGGCTCGTCGGCAGTGGAAAGCGGCACGATAGTGCTTGCCACCGTCAAAGGCGACGTCCACGACATCGGCAAAAACATAGTCAAAGTGGTGCTGGAAAATTACGGTTACCGCGTGATAGACCTGGGGAAAAACGTGGAAATTTCCGCCGTTACCGACGCCGTTGTCAAAAACAAAATTAAGCTTTTGGGACTCAGCGCGCTTATGACCACTACCGTCGTAAACATGGAAAAAACCATCAGGGAAGTAAAAAAAGTCGCTCCCGACTGTAAAATAATGGTGGGCGGCGCGGTGCTTACGCCCGAATACGCGCAAAAAATAGGCGCGGATTACTACGCAAAAGACGCCAATGCTTCGGTGCGCATCGCAAAAGAAATTTTTTCCTGCTGATATAGGTAAAAGAAGGGGGTATATGTAGATGAAAGCGCTTAAAATCACGCTTATTTCCGTAGGATGCGTGTTGCTTGCCCTGTTGCTGGTAGTCGGAGGGTATGTCCTTTACGTCGTTTTACAGTACAGCCGTATCGAAGATAACCTCTCGCTTCAGATCGAAAACAACGACGCCGCCGCTCAAATTGACAAAACCAGCTTCAGCATCATGACGTATAACATCGGATTCGGTGCGTACTCGACCGACTTTTCGTTTTTCATGGACAGCGGCACGATGAAGGACGGCACTGCCGTTTCGGGCACGGGCTCCAAAGCCAAGGACAAGGAAACGGTAATAAAAAACACGGACGGGGCAATCGGCGCGGCAAAAGAAGTAAATCCCGATTTTCTCTTTTTGCAGGAAACGGACGTTAAATCCACGCGCGCAAGAGGAGTCAATCAGCTTGAAAAATTCACGTCGGCTTTTACTTCGTCGGCATACGTCTATGCCGAAAATTTTCACTCCGCGTATCTGTTTTATCCTTTTTCCGACCCGCACGGCAAGACGAATGCGGGTATAGTGACTTTGTCGCGCTATAAAATAAACGAATCCGTGAGAAGGTCGTTTCCCGTGGACGAAAGCTTTCCCACCAGATTTTTCGACCTTGACAGATGTTTTTCGGTAAGCAGAATAAATCTTGACGGCGACAAAGCGGGCAAACAGCTTGTGCTTATCAACGTCCATTTGTCCGCTTACGACGAGGGCGGCTTAATCCGCGCAAAGCAGCTTGAAATGCTTAACGGCGTACTTAAAGAAGAGCGCGACAAGGGCAATTACGTCGTGGCGGGCGGTGACTTTAACCACGACATAGCTTTCGAGGCGGCGCCTACGGAAAACAAAGACAGCCTTACGCTTTTTGAAAGCGACCAAAACGTACCCGAGTGGGTTTATACGCTTAAAAACGAAGACCTTGCCGAGGGCTATTCGTTTGCCGCGGCGTTAAATGCGCCCACCTGCCGAAGCACCGATATGCCTTACGAAAAAGGCGTGAATTATACCGTAGTCATCGACGGATTCATAGTATCGGACAACGTCCGCGTAGACAGCGTAAAAAACGTAGATACGGGATTCGAATTTTCCGACCACAATCCCGCGACAATGAATTTTACGCTGTTGTAAAACGGATTTATTCGATAAAAGGATTGTTTAAGCGCGAAACGGCTTATATCTTTACGGAGAAATTATAAATGAAAAAAAGACCGATTTTTCTTTTGGCGGCAATCGTAGCCGCATGCATGTTTTTTTCGGGCGCGCTTTCGGCATGCTCAAAGCCGGGCAGCGACCGGACAGTAGGCTTATCGGGCAATTATTTCGTGACCTATACTGACAGATACAGCACAATGTTCATCGTAGCGCGCTGGGGTGACGAGCTTTTCACAAAGCAGTCATTGTCGGAACCCAACACTTATATCGAAAAGGCGTATTATCCTACCGATTCGGGGTGGGAAGTGTATCTTAAAAACGGCGACAGGTGGCTCAGTTACGGCACCGAAGACAATCTTGACGACGCAATTTCTTCCATGCTGGGTCCCGTTGTGCAGGCAACGGAAAAGATAAATTCGGGCGCGGCGGCAAAAACGGGCAAAACTTCTTCGCAGCTTGCAACTGGCGCATTCAAAGACAAGACGGTCGTCGAATATATGGATGCCCAAACAAGCGAGACTTATTGGGTGCTGGACGGATTCGGCGTGATTTACATGGCTTATGCGCAGAACGACGTTTTCACTCTTGCCGAATATTATCCCAACATCAACGAGCAGACTTTCCGCGATTACTGCATACCCGCGCGTGACGAGATAGGCGAGTAAACCGCTTATTACCAAGCTTTAACGGGTTGAAAACAGAGGAACTTATTAGTTTTCTTATATGGCGGGCGGTAAATTGTTTTCTTCGGAAATTATTGCTTGACCAGAATAAAATGTCGCAATAAGCGCTTTTTCAGGAGGTTTAAAAAATGAAATTTTCCATTCCGATATGCGAGGGAAGAAATTTTGCAAAAGACCCCGCCGTTGTAAAATTCAAAGGTAAGTACTTTTTGTATTTTTCGGCAATAAAGGACGGAAATCTTGCGGTAGGTATAGCCGTGGGCGATGACTTCGAGTCGTTTGAGTTTACAGATTACCTTTTTCCCACCACGCCCGCCGAAACCAAGGAAGTGGGCGCGCCCGCCGCGATTGTAATCGGCGACAAGGTCCATCTTTATTATCAGTCTTACGGCAACTGGGAAAACGATAAGATTATGCACGCCGTGTCGGACGACGGCGTTCACTTTACGAAAGACCCGAATAATCCCGTTTTCGCGCCTAACGGCGACTGGACCGTGGGGAGGGCAATCGACGCCGACGTGGAAATCTTCGGCGGTAAACTCTTTCTTTACGTCGCCACGCGTGATAAAACCATGAAAATTCAGAAAATAGCCGTGGCTGTGTCCGACGATATCGAAAATCCCGTGTTCATACAGGCTTACGACGGCGCAGTCATGGAGCCCGTTCTCGACTTCGAGGGCAAGTGTATCGAAGCCCCCGCCGTCATTGCGGAAGGCGGTAAAATGTATATGTTTTACGCCGCGGCTTACAACTGTTCGCCTCAGACGGTGGGCGTTGCCGTATCGGACGACGGTATAATTTTCAAACGGATTTTCGACGTTCCTTTTCTTGACCACGGCAAAAAAGGCGAGTGGAATTGTGACGATACGGGCCATCCTTACGTATTCCGCGACGACGACGGCAAAGTATATCTGTTCCATCAGGGGACTTGCGATAAGGGCAAAAACTGGTATTTAAGCTATCGTAAAATAGAGTTTATAAACGGCGTTCCCAAGCTTGCGGATTAAACGTAAAACGGACGGAATGACGATTTAAGGAGAAAAAGAGTTTTTATGAAGTACAAAACTTATATTGCGTCTTGCGACGACGACGGCGGCATTTATTGTTACGATTTCGAGGACGGTCATCTTGTATTGGACGAGGTAGTTAAAATTCCCCGCCCGATGTATATGGCTTTCAGCGAAGGTAAAATGCACGTAATCTCCTCCGGCAAAGGTCAAGGAGAGGGCAGTTACGTTGTATACGACGTTGTGGACGGGCGTCTTGTTAATCCCTCTTCGCCCGTTCCGACCCTGGGACAGGAGCCTTGTCACCTGTGCTCCGATAAAGGCGAAACTTATATAGTTAACTATATTTCGGGCAACGTAGTGAAATTTCCCGACTGTAAAGCGGTCTGTCACGAGGGCAAAGGGGTAAACGCCCGCCGTCAGGACAAAGCACATACGCACATGGCGTGCTTTTCCCCGGCTAGACGCAGAGTTTTCGTTACGGATTTGGGATTGGACACGGTTTTTGTTTACGACCGTAATCTCGACTACGTGTCTAAAGCGCGCGTTCCCGACGGTTACGGCGCCCGTCATCTCGCGCTTTCTCCCGACGGAAAGTACGTCTATTGCGTTAACGAGCTGGTTTCGTCGGTTACGGTCTTTGCCTATGAACGCGGCGTGCTGGAACCTTTGGAAACCTATGAGTGTCCCGTCGATTTCGACGGGGTAAACACCGCCGCCGCCATAAGGCTTAACAAGGCGGGCAATCTTTTGTGTATTTCCAACCGCGGCGAAAACACTCTTGTTTTCTTCGACGTAGAGGGAGCAAAACTTAAATTCAGACAAAAAATCGGTTGTACGGGCAATTTTCCGCGCGATTTCGATTTTACCCCCGAGGAGGATTTTATAATTTGCTGCAATCAGCTTTCCAACAACGTCACCGTTTTTTCGTTTGAAAACGGCGAGGCTCGGTTTTTTTACTCCGTTACGGGCGTAAAAAATCCTCTTTGCGTGCTGACGCTGCCGGTGTAAAACCGTATTGATTTTTTATTAAATATTTTTCTGACTGACGCGCGCGAAAATTAAAATTTTCCGCGCGCTTTTGCTTTTTTCGGCTTTCAAAATCGTTTGCATTGCACTTTTTTGCCGAAAATTTCATTTCTTGTTTGAGTTAATTCTTCTTTCCCGCTCTTGTTCTTAAGGTAAAAAATCGTTGACTTTTGTGCGGCAAAATATTATAATTATACCGATGTAAACGTTTACATTGCGATTTTTAATTATGTTTAGGAGAAGTCTATGTCTTACGACGGAAAAAATTTTCTGAATTCAGACGTGCTTAGCGAGGAAGAAAAGAAAGCGCGCGCCTCACTTAAAGTAAAAGCGGTCTGTTTCGGAGAGGGTAATTTCATAAGGGCTTTTCTGTGCTTTTTAATTCAGCGTTTAAATGAAAAATGCGGGTTTAACGGCGCGATAAGGCTTGTCCAGGGGCTGAGTAACGGCAGGGCGGAAAACCTCAACGCCGCCGACGGGCTGTATACGGTGCTGGAGCGCGGCGGCACAAAGTCCGACCCCGTGGAAAATTTTACTCTTATTACTTCTGTCAAAGACTGTGTGGACCCTTACGCCGATTATTCCGCGCTTTTGAATCTTGCCCGCGGCGAAGACCTCGAGTTCATTTTTTCCAATACTACGGAATTCGGAATTTGTTACGAAAAAGAGGATTTTGCGCCGCCTTTGCACCGTAATTTTCCCAATAAACTGACAAGGTTTCTGTTCGAGCGTTACACGGCTTTCGGCGGCGACGAAAAGCGCGCTTTGTTCGTTTTGCCCCTTGAGCTTATAGAAAATAACGGTAAAAAATTAAAGGAAACGGTTTTGCGCGTGGCAAAAGAGTGGAATTTAGGCGAAGGTTTCATCGATTGGCTGGATAAATGCAGATTTTACGACACGCTTGTGGACCGCATAGTGTCGGGTTATGTTTTTGACGAAAGGCTAGGCGGAAAAACGCGCGCGCTTGACCCCAATCTCGACGTATGCGAGCCCTTTTTCCTTTTGGTTATCGAAGGCGACGATTGCATTAAAAAATATCTGCCGACGGAAAATTGCGGCTTAAACGTTATTTTTACCGACAATCTCAAGCCTTACCGCGACAGAAAAGTACGCATACTGAACGGCGCGCATACGGCAGTAGTGGCTTTGGGACTTTTAGCAGGGCTTGAAACGGTGGAGGAAGCGGTTTGCGACGCGGATTTTTATCGGTTTTTAAGTCTTGTGCTGGGTAAAGAAATTATTCCCGCTTTTTCGGGCGACGGATTAAACGAATACGCCGCCGACGTCATAAAACGCTTTTTTAATCCTTTTCTCAACCATAAGCTGTCCTCCATCGCGCTTAATTCGATTTCCAAATTCGTCACGCGCGACTTGATTTCAATAAAGGATTACTCGGCAGAATTCGGCTTTGCGCCGCCATTGCTTAGTCTGTCGCTTGCCGCGCTTATTGCTTTTTACGAGAAAGGCGAAGGCGTCAACGACGACCCTTTATCAGTCGAAAAAATGTTTGCCGCGCTTTCCTCCTTTAAGTCCGCGGAGCAAAAGATAGCCGCAGTTTTACGCTTGAAGTGCCTTTGGAAAGAGGACCTTACCGAAATTTACGACCTTTATGAAAAGACAGTAAAGGCTTACAGGCTGATTTCCGCTTCGGGTGCCAGGGGCGCGCTTAAAGCGATTACGGAGGAGTTTTATGGCTGAAAATTACATTAAGATAAATTCCCGCGATAACGTCGCCGTAGCACTCGAAAAGCTTTCGGCCGGGGAAACCGCGGCGGGCGTGCGCTTATTAAGCGACGTGCCTGCGTTTCACAAATTCGCGCTTTCGGATATAAAAAACGGCGAAAAGGTTATAAAGTACGGTCATTCGATAGGATTATCTGTTACGGATATTGCGAAAGGCGAGTGGGTGCATACGCACAATCTCAAAAGCAACGCGCAAAAAGCCGCGGTTGATTTTACTCCCGACTTTTCCTTAGATAAGCAGATTCTCAGCGTCCAAAATAAACCGCCAACGACTTTTAAAGGCTACCTTCGCTTTGACGGCAGGGCGGGCATAAGAAACGAAATATGGATTATCCCCACCGTGGGCTGCGTAAACGGCTTCTGCCGCGACCTTGCCGCCGAGTTCTCGGGTAAAGAGGTTTACGCATTCACTCACGAGGCGGGCTGCTCGCAGTGCGGTTCGGATCAGGAAAACACCGAAAAGCTTCTTGCGGGACTTGTCAGACATCCCAATGCGGGCGGAGTTCTCATTGTTTCTCTCGGTTGCGAAAACAATGTGCCCGAAAAGTTTTTCAAGCTTACCTCGCGTGCGGACGAAAGAGTAAAACTGCTTGTGCTTCAGTCCGCGTCGGACGAAAAAAAAGAAGGCGTAAAGCTTATAAAACAGCTTATCGCCCTCAGAAAAACCGACAAAAAACAGGATATTCCGCTTTCAAAGCTTACGGTAGGGCTTAAGTGCGGCGGCTCCGATTCCATGAGCGGCATTACGGCAAATCCGCTTGTCGGCAAAGTCTGCGACGGCATTGTAAGCGCGGGCGGCGGCGCGGTCATGGGCGAAGTTCCCGAAATGTTCGGCGCCGAAGACGTTTTGGGCGGACAGTGCTTAAACGAAGAAATTTTTGAAAAATTTACTGCAATGACGGGATTTTTTAAGGACTACTTTGATTTTTACAAAGCTCCTTACGGCGAAAATCCTTCCCCCGGCAACCGCGAAGGCGGCATAACCACTATTGAGGAAAAGTCGCTGGGATGCGTGCTTAAAACGGGGACAGGGCCTGTAGTCGACGTGGTAAAATACGGCGGACAGGTTGTAAAAACGGGCGGCGTTACGTTATTGTATACTCCCGGTAACGACATTGCCTCCGTTTCGGCGCTTGCCGCGTCGGGTGCGCAGATTATTCTTTTCACCACGGGAAGAGGCACGCCTTTGGGAAGTCCCGTTCCCGTAGTTAAAATAGCGTCCAATTCTCTTTTGGCGCAAAGAAAGCCGCGATGGATTGATTTCGACGCCGAGTCGGCGGTTAAAAATTACGGGTTCGATTGCGCCGCCGAAGAGATGATTAAACTCATTTTTTCCGTCTTGGAGGGCAAAAGAACTTTATCGGAGCAAAACGGCTGTCACGATTTCGCCGTGTGGAAAAACGGAATTACGCTTTAAAAAAACAAGACACTATTTTTCCGTAAACGCGTTTATGTTTAAGCGCGTTTTTTATTTGTCAGGAGTTTGAATGAAAGAGTTTGCCGTTTTATAAATTGCCATAAGTTTTTAATGCGAGAAAAAACCTTATAAGCGCCTGATTTCTTCGGTTTTCAAAGTAACCTTATCGGACTAAACGGCATATTAAAAAAACATGATAGTTACCGTTTATGCAATTTCCAAAAACGAGGAAAAGTTTGTGTCGCGCTGGGCAAAGTCCATGCGCGAGGCCGATTACGTGGTCGTCCTGGATACAGGGTCAGTCGACGGCACGGTGGAGGCTTTAAGGAAAGAGGGCGTTACCGTAAAGTCGGCGGAGATAGTACCCTGGCGTTTCGATAAAGCGCGAAACGAGTCCTTAAAACTTGTGCCGCCCGAAACGGACGTTTGCGTCTGCACCGACCTTGACGAAGTGTTCGAGGAGGGCTGGCGCGAAAAGCTGGAAAAAAGCTGGACCCAAAACACCAAGCAGGGAAGATACAGGTACGTCTGGTCACATCTCGATTCGGGCGAGGCGGGCGTGGAGTTTTATATTGAAAAAATGCACGTCTTAAAGGGGTTCAGGTGGGTCAATCCCGTACACGAAATTCTGGCTTATTCGGGCAGGGATTATTCGTCCGTGACGATAAAGGACGTTACGCTTCATCACTATCCCGACGACAAAAAATCACGTTCGTCGTATCTGCCCCTTTTGGAACTTGCCGTAAAAGAAAATCCCGAAAACGACCGCAATATGCATTATCTCGGGCGCGAATATATGTTTTACCGTATGTACGACAAAGCCATCGATACGCTTACCGGGCACTTGGCGCTTCCTTCCGCCACGTGGGCTGACGAGAGGGCTGCCTCCATGCGGTATATTGCGCGTTGCAGGCTTGCGCTTAATCAGACGGCGCTTGCGGAATGCTGGTTTTTGCGCGCCATAGCGGAGGCGCCTAACGTAAGGGAAGCTTACGTCGAGTATTCGCGCCTTCTTTATGACCGTAAAGACTGGCACGGCGTTATTTTCTTTCTCAATAAAGCTTTGAAAATCAAAAACCGTTCGGTAAGTTATATCAACGAGCCTCAGTCCTGGGGCGCGCTTCCTTACGATCTGATTTCGCTTGCGTATTATTTCACCTTTGATTACGACAACGCGCTTCGCTTCGCGGATGAGGCGATAAAACTTTCGGACGAGAAGCGGCTTAAAGAAAACAGACGGTTTTTCGAAGAAGCGAAAAACGGCCGGAAAAATTTATAACAACGTTTTATTTTTTTCTACGCTGAAAATGATCGGATTGTTTTTTCGTGGTTTAAGTGCGTCAAAGCGGTTGAAAAAGACAAGCAAAATCAATTACGATATGATTTCAGCAGTTTGTATTGATTTTAACAGACAACAAAATTTCGCCTGAAAAGGCTTAAGTCAAAGTTTTCGCGCTTCAACAAGCAGCTCTCTGTCGCCCGTAGTCCGCTCTTTGTAATTTTCGGTAAAAGAAATTATTTCAAAGCCTTCGGATATCAGAATCTTTTTTACTTCTTCTGCGTCAAGCGCGCTGTAATAAAAAGTTTGTCCCATCATTTCGCCGTAAATTTCGCCGTCTTTTTTTCCGTGTGTAAAAATAAAATATCCGCCTTTTTTTATCAAAGACGCTATTGTGCCGTATATATATTTCTGATTATCGTGGCAGATGTGCCAAAGACAGTCAAACGCTATTATCGCGTCAAATTTTTCCTCAGTCCTGAAGCCGAATAATTCCGCGACGTGGTATTCGGTGTTTTTAAGTTTAAGAGAAGCAGCTTTTTCAATCATTTTGGCCGAGGAGTCTATTCCCGTTATCCTGAATCCGCGCTCCGACAAAAAAAAGTCTATCGGATAACCTGTACCGCAGCCTACGTCCAGTATTGAAGAGTTCGGTTTCAGCCGGCGGGAAAAGTCCGCAATACACTTGTTGACGGAAGTCTTTTTGCGGTACTCGTCCCATTGCGGACAAATTTCGTCATACGGATTGATTTTTGTATTGATCACGATGTTTCTCCATGCAATAATTTAACACATATAAATGAATTTTGCAAATTTTTTGTTAGGCGTAAACTTCAAACGTTTCACTGTTATGCAATAAGCCCTCAGACAGTAAAACGATAAGGTTTTCCTCGGCTATTTATTCGCGGACGTTATAAAAATAAAACACGGCAAAAACCGTGTTTTATTTTTTTGTGGGGGGAAATCAAAGTAAAGTCTTACGTTTTAAAAAAATCTTTTGTTTGTTTTAATTGGACAATAGTCCCGCATTGCGCAATGATGCAAGAAGCGCATTAAACTGCGTTACTATATCGCCCGTACCCGTTGCGTCGGTGACTGCCGCCGCAGCTGTAACGGTTGCCGATTCTCCTCTGGGGCCTGTGGGACCGGTCGGACCGGTGGGGCCTGTAGCGCCCGTAGCACCCGTCGCGCCTGTCGGACCAGTGGGGCCTGTTGCCCCTGTGGCACCCGTCGGACCCGTGGGACCCGTTGCACCCGTAGCGCCCGTCGGACCCGTTGGACCAGTGGGGCCAGTTGCGCCCGTCGCACCGGTGGGGCCTGTTGCACCCGTCGGACCCGTGGGGCCTGTTGCACCCGTGGGGCCAGTTGCGCCCGTAGCGCCCGTGGGACCCGTTGCACCCGTGGGACCCGTTGCGCCCGTAGCACCCGTAGCGCCCGTAGCACCCGTAGCGCCCGTGGGACCCGTCGGACCTGTTGCGCCCGTCGGACCCGTAGCGCCTGTTGCGCCCGTGGGACCCGTCGGACCCGTGGGGCCTGTTGCGCCCGTCGCGCCTGTCGGACCCGTAGCACCCGTAGCGCCAGTTGCACCCGTGGGGCCTGTTGTGCCCGTAGCACCCGTAGCGCCCGTGGGACCAGTGGGACCTGTTGCGCCCGTAGCGCCAGTTGCACCCGTGGGGCCTGTTGCGCCCGTCGCACCGGTGGGACCCGTGGGACCAGTGGGGCCTGTTGCGCCCGTAGCGCCTGTTGCGCCGTCAATACCCCTTATACCTTGAGGCCCGGTGGGGCCGGTGGCTCCGTCAATACCTCTTATGCCCTGAGGCCCTGTGGGACCCGTGGCTCCCGTGGGACCGGTAGCTCCCGTGGGCCCGGTGGGGCCTGTAGCTCCCGCTGCGCCTTGAACGCCTTGCAAGCCCTGAGGACCTTGAGGCCCTGTTGGACCTATGGGTCCCTGAACTCCCTGCAAGCCCTGAGGACCTTGGGGACCGGTGGCTCCCGTGGGGCCCGTCGGACCCGTAGGACCTCCGCCGGGGCCTGTGGGACCGGTGGGACCGATGGGACCCGTAGGCCCGATGGGACCCGGGCAACAGCAACCGTGGTTTGGCGGGCACGGATTAGGACGGCACGGATCCTGTCCGCACGAAGCGTTGCCTTGATTGCAACCGCATCCGAAACGGCCGCAATTGAAAAAACTGAACATGGTTTTATGACTCCTGTGAATAAATTGGCTTATGTGCCTACACCATTTTATTCCTGAGATCAAAACGTTGTTATCAAAATGCGATTATGTTTAAGATTTAACCGATAAACAAAAAAAAGCGCGTTAAAAGCGCTTCAAAAAAATTTATAAAAAGAGAACAGGGGAAAAAGGAGAAAGCGTAATAAACTCTTCGAAAAATACCGTCAGATAAAAGGTATGCCTTCCAGTGTCAGTAAAAATTTTTTAATTTCCAAACCTCCGTTAAACCCCGTCAAAGAGCCGTTTTTACCTATTATTCTGTGGCAGGGTATTATGATTGCAATCGGGTTTCGGCTTATCGCGCGTCCTGCCGCCCTTACGGCTTTTGCCTGTCCCGCAAACGCCGCCGCATCGGAGTAAGTCGCCGTTTCGCCGTAAGGCACGGTAAGCAGGAATTTAAGAACTTCGCTGCTGAAACGGGAAACGGTTTCAAACGAAATCGGGATATCGAATTTTTTACGCGCGCCTTCAAAATATTGTTTAAGCTGATTTGCGGTTTCCTCTATAATCGGGGTAATTCTGTTAGTGGCGCCAAAGGGCGCTATGGCACCGAACGACAGCCCCGTAAGACGATTGTCCTCATCGGTAAGCGTTAAATTTCCCACGGGGGAATTAATTATGAAATAACTTTTCATTTTATATCGCTCCCATGTAATGCGGTCATGTGAAAAAACAATATGCAGTATATTGCAAATAAAACTTTTTTTATTGTAAAATTATTTCTGCCCGATTGTCAAGCGTTTGGTCGGCAACCAATTATACAAAATCAGCGTTTACATAAAATCAGCGATATAACAAAGTTAAAATGGAAATAAAACCGAAAATCAAAGCCGTTGACAAAAGTAATTTTAAAAAGTATAATCTGGAAAACGGGAAACAGATAAGGAGATTTTATGAAAATTATATTGTCCGTTTCGTCTTCGGACGTTTTTTTCTATATCACTCTTGCTTTAATAGCCGTAACTATGACCGTGCTTGTATTTACTTTTGTAAGGGTATTGCGTCAGACTTTGAAAGAAAAAAAGAAGATAGAGGAGGATATGAAAGCCCGAAAGTCTTTAAGTGACGGGGATAAAGCCGATGACGAAGGCTTTGTGCCTGTTTTCGACGTAAAGAATAGCGAAACGAAAGACAAAAAACAGCCGTAAAAATCAGGCTGCTCGATTGCGTATAATGACAAACTTATACGTTAAAATGAAAATACGAAATTTTTGTATTTTTTTAAGTTTTTTATGAAAAATCAATCGTATATTTTACAAAAAACTGTTTTTTAAGCATAATAATTGCAATTTTTAAAATTGTATGTTATCATAGTTTAAAAGCTGTATTTTATTTCATCGGCAAATAAGTTAAAGTACTTTGTGTTTTTAATCGGTTTTTTTGTTAAATATCATTAAAGCAAACAGTTTGGTTAAAATTGCGGCTTATATATAAAAATAAAATTAAGGAGGGTGCAATGAAAAAATACGATGCGGTCGTAATTGGCGCGGGCAACGGCGGTCTGGTTGCGGCGATAAGGCTGCTGCAAGGCGGTGCGAAAGTGCTTCTGGTGGAAAAACATAATCTTCCGGGAGGATTTGCCACAAGTTTCAGAAGAGGCAGATTTGAATTCGAGGCGTCGCTGCACGAGCTTAACGACTTCGGCACAAAAGACAACGCGGGCGACGTGCGTGATCTTTTCGACTCTTTAGGAGTTACGGACAAAATCGAGTGGCTGCAGATACCCGAAGCTTACAGGGTTATAGTAAAATCCGAAAAGCTGGACGCTACCATGCCTTTCGGTGTGGATGACTTTATCAAAAAGATGGCGCTTTACGTTCCCGGAAGCGAAAAATCCATGCGTAAATTTTTCGACCTTGCCGAAGAGGTGCGTCTTGCCCAGGCATATTCAAGTTCCGTAAACGGCAAAACGGATTCGAAAGTTATGGTAAGTAAGTACGGTAATTTCGTGAGGTGCGGCTCTTACTCTGTCAATGAAGTGCTTAAAACGATCAAAATGCCCAAAAAGGCAATAGATATTTTAAGCGCCTATTGGTGCTATCTCGGCGCAAACCTTGACGATATGAGTTTCGTGCATTACGCCTCTATGGTTAACAGATATATCAGACGCGGCGCAAGTATGCCCAAAATGCGCTCGCACGAGATTTCTCTCGCTCTTGTGGACAGAATTCTGGAACTAGGCGGAGAAGTGCTTTTCAACACGGAGGCGGTAAAATTATTGCAGGATAAATCGGACGGCGGCGTCGCGGGCGTAGTACTTGACGACGGTACGGAAATTGCGACAAGACACGTCGTGGCAAATTGCGCGCCTCATCTTGTGTACGGAAAGATGATGGATTCTGTATCGCAGAAAATCGTGCGCGCCACCAACGCAAGGAAATTCGCCGGACGCGGGTTTACCATGTTTTTGGGGCTTAACAAAACCGCAGACGAGTTGGGCGTCGAAAACCACAACTATTTTCTTTACGATACAAGCGACAGCGTAGTTCAGTACGAAAGAATGAAAACCATTGCCGATAACACCGCTCAGGCTACGGTGTGCCTTAACCGCGCTTATCCAGAATGCTCGCCTGAGGGCACCTGCATGATGTATTTCACCACGCTTTATATGTCCGACGACTGGGGCAACGTTAAACCCGAAGATTATTTCAAAACCAAAGACAAAGTCGCCAATATGATGATTGACCGCTTTGAAAAGGATACGGGCGCAAAAATCCGCGACAGCATCGAGGAAATTTCGGTTGCGACTCCGCTTACTTACGCGCGTTACTGCGGTCATCCCGAGGGCGTTATTTACGGATACGAATCGCAGTACTGGGATGGCCTTATGCCCAGATTGCTTATGATGGACGAGGACAAGTATGTCCGCGGGTTAAGGTTCGCGGGCGGCTATTCGATGCGTTTGTCGGGCTATTCCAGCGCGTATTTTTCGGGCGATATATCCGGAAGACAGACCGTCGGCGATATCAAAAGGGAGGGTTAAAATATGAAGTTCGTATTTAAAAAACAGATATTCGGCTTTTTGGATTTGTTAAGATTCAAAAAACTGGTACCCAATCGCCGCGAAAAACTGGCGGAAGGCTCCGAAAAGCCGCTTCCTCAATCTTACAGAGTAAACGAAACCGCGAAAATCATTCATCCCGGGTATTTCAACGCCACGCTTAAGGAAATCGTACAGAATACCTCTGACACAAAAACCTATGTTTTCGAGGCGGAAAAACCTTTCTATTTCCGTGCGGGACAATACCTTACCGTGGGGTGTAAAGTGGGTGACAGCTATGTCGCGCGTCCCTATGCGATTTCTTCCGCACCCAAAGCGGCGTTAAACAAACAGGTCGCCGTCACTGTAAAAAAATGCGGATTTTTCAGCGGCTATTTGTTCGATAAAGCCGTAGTCGGCGACGTTTTCACGCTGGGCGACCCGTCGGGCGAGTTCTGTTTCGAGCCCGTTAAGGACAGTAAAAACGTGCTTGCTATTGCAGGCGGCAGCGGAATTACGCCTTTTTACAGCATGGCGCAATCGATTAAGGACGGTACTTCGGATTTTTCGCTGACGATTTTGTACGGCGCAAAAACCGAAAAAGACATTATTTTCAAATCCGAACTCGACGCGCTTGCTTCGGATAAAATCAAAGTGGTTTACGTGCTAAGCGACGAAAAGAAAGACGGGTTCGAGCACGGCTTTATCAGCGCCGATATCATCAAAAAATACGTTTCGGGCGACTTCACCGTCATGATGTGCGGACCCCAGGCCATGTACTCTTTCCTCGATAAGGAACTTAAGGAATTCAATCTGCCGCTTAAAAGGGTCAAAAAGGAAGCCAACTGCGTGGGCATGCGCGACGTAAAGGAAACGGAGTACAAACTTACCGTTCATATCGGATTCGATAAATACGAGATTAAAGCGCTCAGCACCGAAACCGTGCTTACCGCCATGGAACGCGCAGGCATAAACGCCCCGTCAAAGTGCAGGGCGGGCGGTTGCGGCTTTTGCCACAGCAGGCTTGTTTCGGGTAAGTTTTCCCTTGCCGGAGCCGATAAACGCCGTCTTGCGGACAGTAAATTCGGCTATATCCATCCTGTCTCTTATACACATCTGACGCTGCCGACGAACTCTAGGGTGTA
>UQSP01000007.1 GCA_900543755.1 uncultured Eubacteriales bacterium | reverse complement strand
GAGATCTACACCCTAGGGTTCGTCGGCAGCGTCAGATGTGTATAAGAGACAGGTTTCCAGCCCGTCTTCGGTTTCTCTTATTTCGATGAAATGCGGTCTTTCGGCAGCCGAGTTGGGCGCGTGAATGGAAATAAAAAGTTTGCCGTCCTTTTCGAAAATCATACCGTGACCGCCGTCCTCGGCGTAAAGCGGCTTACTCAGCTGAGTCCAACCCGAAAAAACGTCTTTTCCGTCGTTTACCGCCATACCCATGGTATAGCCTTTTGCCCCGCCGCTGGACCACATCATGACCAGTTTGCCGTTTTTGTTTTTATGCACGAACGGTCCGTCCGTTATGCAGTTGCCGTCGTCCCAGCTTTTCGACCAGGGCGCGTCCGCCGCCTTAAAGATAAGCTTGGGCTCTCCCACCGCTTTTTTAAGGTCGGAAGAAAGCTCCGTTATCCACATTTCGCCGTTTTTCACCTGCAGCCATTCGTGACAGAACACCGAATAAGGCTTGCCCTCGTGGAAGAACAGCGTTGCGTCCAGACACCACCACCCTTCGGGGGTAAAAGGCTCCGACCACGGAGTAAAGCCGGTAAGGGGATTGTCGCTTTTCAGAATCTGACAGCGGCGGCCGTCCTTTTCGGAAAAAAACGTGGCGAACATATAATAGCCGTCTTTTAGCTTGTAAACTTCGGGCGCCCAATAAGATTTTTCGCCCCAGAACCCTTCGAAACGGTCGAAAGCGTGATACGGTCCGTCAAACGTTTCAAGGTCGAGGGAAACAAACGAAGAAAAGCCCTGATTGGGTTCCTTATCCTTCGCTTCAAGCGCGTTTGCCATGTTGCAGGTGCCGTACATATAAAATTTTCCGCCGTCGGCAAGAATGAACGGGTCGCGGATATGTAAATCTTCTCTTTTAATTTTCATGACGATACTCTCCTTCTTACATTAAGGACAATTCAGTCCGCTGTTTTAATTGATTTGATTACGACCGGTGTTACGGGCACGTCGGAAAATCCGCCCAGAAATCCCGTGGCGGTTTTGGAGATATCGACGGCGACGGCCAGGCTTTGCTCGTCGCACGTTTTGCCGAACGCCGCGTATTGACCGTCGAGATAAGGAAGCTCCTCCACGCAGATGAAAAACTGCGAAGAAGCCGAATCGGGAAACGCGGTGCGCGCCATGGAAATTACTCCCGGCGTATGTTTAAGCGCGTTTTCCACGCCGTTTGCTTTAAATTCGCCCTTTATCGTCCTCGGTGCGGCTTTAGGCATAAGCGCACTCTTGCCCTGAGTAAAGCCTCCGCCCTGAATCATGAAATTTTCAATCACGCGATGAAAGCACAATCCGTCGTAAAACCCGAATTTAACCAGCGACAGAAAATTTTCGACGGCGAGCGGTGCGTATTGCTCCATAAGCTCCAGATTTATTTTTCTGCCGTCGGTAAGCTCTATACAAACTTTATTCATATAAATTTCTCCGTTATAAATCGGTGCGGTTTTTATTTAAAGCGAAAAAACGCCCGCAATGACATTTGCCTTTACGGGCGCGGCTTAGGCTTAAATCAATAATTTTCGGCTTTAATACGGAAATACGCCTGAGGATGAGCGCACACGGGGCACACTTCGGGCGCGGTGGTGCCGACGTAAATGTGTCCGCAATTTGCACACTGCCAAACGGTTTCGGACTTTCTTTCGAAAACGGCGCCCGTTTTGACGTTTTCAAGAAGCGCGCGATAACGTTCTTCGTGTTCTTTTTCTATTTTGGCAACGCCTTCGAAAAGTTTGGCAATATTTTCAAACCCCTCTTCATGCGCTTCCTCGGCAAACTGCTTGTACATATCCGTCCACTCGTAATTCTCCCCTTCGGCGGCGGCGAGAAGGTTGTCCTCCGTAGAGCCTATTCCGTTGTGAAGAAGTTTGAACCAGATTTTGGCGTGTTCCTTTTCGTTGTTGGCGGTTTCCTCGAAGATATCGGCAATCTGCACGAAACCTTCTTTTCTTGCTTTGGACGCAAAATAGGTGTATTTGTTGCGCGCCTGGGACTCGCCCGCGAAAGCCGCCATCAGATTTGCCTCGGTCTTGCTTCCTTTCAGTTCTTTCATGTTTTTGACTCCTTTTATTTAATTTATTTTTTGTCCGCCGCGATTAAAGGAGACGAACTGTCGCCCGCGCGGCCGAAAATTAAACTGTTTATACAGTGATTTAAGTCGCTTAAGAAAAATTATTTCCCGAATTTCTCGAAGGTAAACTTTTCCCAAGGAATATTTACTGCGGCATTTTCGTTGAGAATAGCGTCTACGTGCATGAGAAGCGGAAATTCCCCTAAATCGACCTTACCCGCGGCCGCAAGCTTTTTAACGGCGCGCGCCACTCGGGTGGCCACCACCAAAGATTCAAGCGTTACGCCTTTAAGCTCGTCCAAAGCTTCCTTGACGGAAAGTCCGCGGCCCAAAAGGATTCCCACCTGACGAGTGCGTCCGCCGTAAACGGTGACGTAAAGATCGCCCGCACCCAAGACTATGTTATCCTCGCCGCCGCCCAGAAGGGAGATAAGCTTGCGCATTTCTTTGACGCCCTGCTGGAAAGCCGCCGCCTGCGAGTTATAATGAAGCTCGCTCTTCAGTCCGAAGTTTTTCTGGTTTACGCCCACCGTTAAAGTTATGCCCAGCGCATAACCGTTTTTCAGCGCGACCGCGCTTTCCACGCCCACGACGTCGTCGGAAAGCGAAATGTGATAGTAATCGGTAGCCATGATTTCCTTGATTTTCCTTAAAACCGCGGGGTCGTCGCCGCAAAAGCAAACTTCGGTCTGGTCATGCGCGACAAGCTCGTAGCTGGTGCAAGGTCCGCCGACTGCGTTAAGACAGCGCTTAAGCCCTTTTTTTGCCAGCATGTCCCGCCACACGAACGGGTAGCACATAAGTTCGCCGTCCTCGGTATCCATAAGCCCTTTGGTGACGGTAAGCACGGGCGTTTTTTCGGGAACCGCAGGCAGGACTTTTTCGCCGAACCAATCCACGCCGAAGCTGGAAACGCCGCCGATGACGAGGTCGGCACCCTTAAGCGCCTCCTCCATTTCCTCGATTTGGTAGTACTTTACGCCTTCGGGAAAGTCCTTGGTAAACTTGGGGTGACGTCCGGTTTTACGGCTGACGTCGATGATTTCGCGGTCAAGATGAGTGCCTACAAGCCTTACCTCATGGCCGTTTTCCCTTGCGGGAAACGCAAGCGCAGAGCCCATCATTCCCGCACCTACAATTGTAACGATGCTCATTTTTTCATACTCCTTACATCCTGAATGTTTTTGCGACGTTTTCATAAGTATACAGCGGCAAAACAAAACCGTCAACAAAAAATCAAGCGCCTTTAGCCGAATAAGTAAAATTTTGTCGTCAAAAAAAATTTTTTTACGTAGGCTTGCGGTACGTTTTTTTTATTCCGGGAAAATTAACGCGTAACAATCCTTTTTTTACAGCGAAAGCCGTGCACGGGATAATACCGCGCGGCATACTATGGACTATGGAAAAGTATGTTTTCGGCGGAATAAACATAACGGCGCACTCTTTGGAAGAGGGCTATCTTTCGTATCCGAACTCACAGGGCGAAGTCGCGGTTTTTTCGCACCCCGTGCACGACGAGCCGATAGACCTGTTTAAAGAAATCGGCGGAGAAAGCGAACGGCTTAAAGACATCGTTCTTTACTCGCGCGAGCAAAACAACACCGTTATTGCCGGAATCACGCTTGAATACGGCGGAATTAAAAGGCTGTCGGCGGCGATTGCGCACAAAGGCGAACTTGTGGACGTTGCGGACAGCTGCTCGGTTTCCGAGCCTTACACCCGTTCGGGAACGGTAAAGATTTACAACACGGGAAAAATAAAAATCGCTGTGCTGACGGGCGGCGACGCGCGGGTAAGTTTTATTTTAAGCAAAATTTCGGGTTACTGCAATCTCGTCGTCAGTCTTGAACCCGAATACCGCCCTGAAAACGAACAAAGGATAAGGAAGCTGTCCGACAATTTTCTTTTGCCGATACTTTATGTTTCGCCCGCGCGTATTTTTTTTGCAGGGCGCAACCGTTACGGCGACACGCTTAACTGAATAAAATTTCCTTGCTTTTAATAATGCCCGGGGCTTTGCCAAAAAATAATGAACGGTCATAAAGCAATGAAGATTTTTGTCCGCGAAAAGCAAAGCGAAGCGAATTTAAATTTACCCAAGAGAACTTTTACTTTAAAAAAACGCAACGCCGCGGATTTCGGTATTCGCCTTTAGTAGTATTCTACGACGAGCATTGAATAATGCCGCACTGCTTAATCCGATATCCGACGGGGAAAATTATAAACCGCGACGCCGAAATATCTGTTAAGCCAACCTGTTAACCGCGAACGTCACTCGCGCGTTATGATAAAACCGTTTTGCCTGCCGTACTCGGTTAAATCGGAGTACAGGCGTGTTTTTTTGAATGCCGAAAGCGAGTAAGCGCAACGCAGCGCGCCCGAAATCGCCTTATCCGTAAGAGAGCGGCGTTTATTGGAGGAACTGCTTTGAGCGCAGTAAATCAGCATTGCTTCCACAAAATCGTGGCCGTTGGTTATTTCAAGATAGTCCGTGATTTTACCCGTGTTTCTGACATAGGCAATTTGTTTTTCGCGTTTTGAGTTGATTTTGTTGCGCGGATTGTATGCGTTGATAAAATTTATTACCGCTGCCCGCGTGGGGTTTAAGCGCGGATTGATTATTTTGCTTAAATCGGTATCGGAAATTCTGAGTCCCCAACGGTATCTGTCCGAACACAACCGCACAACCGAAAGGTAAAACAGTTTGGAAAGAATTTCATACCTCAGTTTTGAGTAAGGCAGTTTCCCGCGATAAAAATTGACGGCAAGTTTTTCAAACGTTTCGTCGTCGCTGACAAGCATCATTTCGCAGCAGCAGTAATCGCAATAAAAAATGCGCTCGAACCGTTTTTTTGTCTGGTAATCCTTGTCGCGTATGCCGATGACGCGTTTTTCGTCGGGGAAATTTTCGGGCATGAATTTATCCACCGTCGTGGACGCGCCGTAAGCCTTGATAAGCGTTACGTCCTCGCCGACGAGAAATCTGAAAACTTTTACGTCGTCCTCGCCCTCTAAAAGAATTACCGTTTTTTTGCGCTTGTAATCCGCGCTTAAAATAAGGCTTATTTCCGCGGCGGTGTTTTCCGCGGTAAGATTGGAAAATATGGAATTAGCGCTCATACTGCTCCCCCAGGTCCACCTGAAGCGACCTGTGTCCGCCCAGAATCTGCGGCGAATGCGTGGCGACTATCGCCTTTGCTCCTTTGAGCGCGGCGCATATTTTTTCAAGGTCGCAAACAAGCCGCATCTGCCAGACGATATGCATTGAAATTTCAGGCTCGTCGATTAAAATAAGCGCTTTGTCGGGGGTTTCGAACAAAAGCTCGTAATAAAAAGCAGTAAGCTGAGCCTCGCCTGCGGAAAGGTCGGAAAATTTAAGGCTTATGCCGTCCGCGTCAATGAATTCAAGTCCTTCCGCCGCGTCCAAGACGGGTGTTTTGAAATTGAATTTGTCTTTTAAAAGATTTATAAAAAGTTCTGCCTTTTCCGCCGCCCGCTCTCCGCCGCTCTTTAGCCGCGCCTTAAGCCTTTTGGGCACTTCCCTCACGTCCTCGATGTACTCCTTAAGCTTTTCCCAATCGTTAAGCGCGCTGTCCAAAAGCTTTCTTCCCCCCACGCATTTGACCGCGCCCGTTTCGGATTTGTCAGCAATCAGATTCTGCATGCCCCCGTTGTTTAACGGCGCCCCGTCCACGAAAAGCATATCCCCGTCCTTTTGTAAAGTAATCGTTTTATCCTCGCATACAAGCACGCTTTCTTCAAAGGGAATGCGTTTAATCGCTTCTGCGTCCGCGGCGGCGACCGCTTCTATAAGCGAAAAAACCGTGCTTTTGCCGAAGCCGTTGGGCCCCGTAAGAATGGTTATTCCCTCTTCTTTCATTTCGATATCGTAATCGAATCTTGAAAAAAGTCCTTTTATTCTGATGGCTTTAAGCATAATTTTTATCTCCCGAAAATCATAATTCCGACGCTTTTCGCGCCGATTGACGCTTATACCGTTAAATTATTATCCTGAAGTGAATACGTCATCTTACGGTTTTATTGTATAACCGTTTTCCGATTACGTCAACCGTCCTTCCCCCGCGAGGTTTTTTTCCTCCTGATAAATCCTGTAAATTTCGTTGAGAATTTCCTTATGCTCGAAATCCTTGTGATAAACGAGGTTTATTTCGCGCGGCATGGAAAGATTTTCGACGGGAATAACGCTGAGATTCCCTTTCATGACGTCCGCTTTTACCGCGCTGTAAGCAATGATTGTAACGCCCAGCCCGCGCGCAACAAGCTCCTTTATGGTGGTGATGCTGTCCACCTCCATTATCACGTTGAACGAATCTATGTTTTCGCCGCGGCTGATAAGATGATTTTCAAACAGCGTGCGCGAATTGGATTTAACGGGTCTTAAAATAAAGGGTTCTTTTTTAAGCTGACCTAAAGAAACGGATTTAAGCCGTGCAAACGGGTGCGTTGTGGCAACGGCAAGACAAAGATAATCCACGTCCAGCAATACCGACAGAAAGTTGTCGTCGGAATAGTTTCCGTCTATTATCGCCAGATCTATCTCGTAAATCTTAAGCCGTTTATAAATGTTTTTTATGCCGTCTATAAAAATTTTTATGTGAGTATCGGGGCTTTCGTTACAAAACCGTGCCAGCACGTGGGGGGCGTAATTCTCCTTTGACGTATGAGTAAGCCCCACGGATAAAAGCCTGACTTCCTTAAGACTGTCCTTTATCGCCCGATGAGCGTTTTCGGTCAGCGTTTCCATGCGCTGTGCGTATTTATAAAGAATCTCCCCTTCGGGAGTCAGGGTAAGCGCGCGCATTTTACGGTCGAAAATCTTTACCTCGAATTCGTTTTCGATCGCTTTTATCTGATTGCTTACCGCAGGCTGCGTAAGACACAGTTTATCCGCCGCTTTGGTAAAGCTTCCGCTTTTGACCACTTCTATAAACGTAACGTATTTCGGGTCAAGCATTTTTCCGATTACCCCCTTTTTCCGATAAAACGGAAACGGTTTTTTATTTAGCCGATTTTATTTATAAAAAGCCGTGCCCCTTTGCCGTTTCCCTGCCGCATAAATTTATAATTCCGAAAGATAGCCCGTTAAAAAAATTTATTCCGTTTTTGCTGCAGCGTTACAACTGAAACGCAAGCCGCCTCTTTATTAACTATAAAAAAAAATTATGGGGCCGCAAAAATATATAATTTGATTATATCACACAAAACGTCTATAATCAAGCATATTTTATTTGCGGGAGAGGAAAAATGCTTAACGGATTGTACCGAAACATGGGAACGGGCGCGGTAATCATACTGTGTCTGGCGATAATTTTGCTTACGGGATTCTTTTTGACGAGAATAACGAGGCTTTTGAAATTGCCAAATGTTACCGCTTACATTTTTGCAGGGATAATAATAGGACCTTACGCGCTTAATCTTGTGCCGGTCAGCGTAATAAACGGCATGGGTTTCATGACGGACATCGCGCTTGCCTTCATAGCGTTCGGCGTGGGACGTTTTTTCAAGCTGAGCACGCTTAAAAAAAGCGGCTTGAGTATAATAGTTATCACCGTTTTCGAGGCGCTTATCGCCGCGGTGCTTGTCACGGCGGGAATGTATTTTATTTTCCGTCTGCCCATTACGCTGTGTCTTCTTCTGGGCGCGATAGGGTCGGCAACCGCGCCCGCGTCCACCATAATGACCATACGTCAATACCGCGCCAAGGGCGAATTCGTGGATACGATTTTACAGGTGGTGGCGCTGGACGACGCGGTAAGCTTACTGGCGTTTTCGGTATGCGCGGCGATAGTCAACGTCATGGAAAGCGGCGAAGGCTTTGACTCTTGGTCTATAATTTCTCCGCTTGTCTACAACATTGCGCTTATCGGCTTAGGCATAGCGCTAGGGTTTGTGCTTCACCTGATGATAGGAAGCAAGCGCAGCCGCGACAACAGGCTTATCATAGTTTGCGCAATAATATTCTTGTTGACGGCGGTATGCTCCGCGCTTAACGTTTCGCCGCTGTTGTCCTGTATGTGTCTGGGCGCGGCTTATATAAACGTATCGGGCAACAAAGAGCTTTTCGACCAGGTAAACGACTTTACGCCGCCCGTAATGTGTATGTTTTTCGTTTTATCCGGAATGAAACTCAATATCCCCGGGCTGAGTACGGTGGGTATCGTGGGCGCAGGCTATTTCGTAATAAGGATTATAGGAAAATACGCGGGCGCTTTCCTGGGTGCGCTGACGACTAAAAAAGACAAAAAAACCAGAAACTGTCTTGGGCTTGCGCTTATTCCCCAGGCAGGAGTGGCAATAGGTCTTGCCGCGCTTGGCGAGCGCATATTGGGCGGCAGCACGGGAGCCACGCTGTCCACGATAATTCTTGCTTCGTCGGTAATCTACGAAATGGTGGGACCCGCGTCGGCAAAACTGTCGCTGACGCTTGCGGGCGCAATCGGCAAAACTTCTCCCGTAGCCGCGGACGCAAACCCGGCGGAACAGCCTTCCGCTCTTGCCGTCCCCGAAGAAACACCGCTTTTTGCCGCGCAGCCCGTCACTGTAATGCCGCCCGCCGACGAGATAGATTTCCCTTTGGCGGGACTGCCGCTGGAAAGCCCTGCTTTATACAGTACCGACGTTAACGAAAAGAAAAACTTTTTAAGCGACTATGTGCCCAAAGACTTGTTTTCCGCGTCCGACGGTTTTACGGCCTTTGAAATAGCCGGACAGCCGTCGGGACAAAGCAAGTTGCTTAAAAGCCGTCACGAGGGCGACGATAATTACAAGCACTGAACGCCTTTGAATTTAAAAGGCAAATAACGGCAAAACCTTAAAACTTTACTTAAAATGCTTTTCGGCAAAAAACAAAGCAAAAAAATTCTTTTCCTTAAAAAAACAGCCGCGTAAATCTGTTTTGCGCGGCTTTAAACTTACATAAAAAAATGAATATCAATCGTTTATAATTTCAGGAAAAATACGTTTTTCGAAATTATTTCGTGGGGCGGGTGAAAACGCGGTCGTCGGGAAAAGGAAAATCCTTAAGTGCGTTTTCGTCCGCGCCTAAAAATTCGGAAAGCTGATTTACGGTTATTATTACGGGTTTTCTTCCGCCCGCCGACACTGCAAGCGCGGAATTAAGTCTTGAACATTCTTTGATTTTTCCGTCCTCGTCCAAAACGTCGTAGCGTACGAAAAAATCGCATTTTTCGGGCGACGCACAGTAACGCGCGCCGTTGTTTTTTAGCAATTGGATAAACGCCAGCATCTCGCGGAAATGGTTTTTTTCGTAATGGCGGCTGAACGCTATCTTTTTGCCGCGAAGTAAGGCGTTTTCTCTTTTATCCGTCGCGCGCACGAGGGTAATAAACGCCTCCATAACCTTACGGTTGTTGGTGTTTAGTCTGTTGGTGTCGTCCTGTTTGGCCCTTTTAAGTCTGTCCGCGAAAGTCACGACGTCCGCGTCGGTAATCTCTCCGTTTTCGCTTACCTTACCGCCGCAATCGGCATACTTTAAGCTGAAATCGCCAAAAGTAAGACTTTCTTTACATAGCATTTTTGAAAAAACGTCCATGGTCATTGCCGCGTCGTCGTCGCTTTTATGCAAAGTTTTATCCATGTTTCCTTCAAGCGCGGCGCACGCCTTATCCAGCGAAACGGTGCCTTTATCGGGAAACATACGGCGGAAAATCTTTTGCGTATCCAAATACGAAAACGCAATGCCCGGCAATCCGTAACGCTTGCACGCCGACGAAAGAAACTTTGCGTCGTTAAAAGCGGCGTGCCCGACAACCGTCCTGTCCTTTTTATCGAAAAGCCGCTTTATCTCTAAGTAATGTTTGTCAAACGTTCCGCTGCCGTAGTAACGCTTGAACGGATAAAAAAGCTTGGGCCCCTTGCTCCACCCCAGATTAAACCGAGCGTCGGGATTAATGAGAATAATATCCTTATTTATCGGTTTGAGATTCTCGTCCGCGACGACGTAACCGAATTCGCAGATATTTCTGCCGTCGCAACACTCTATGTCGAAAAACAAATAATCCATTTTTTTATTTCGTCTTGTTATTTTTTTAATGCAATTATAACAAAAGCCGCTTAAAATGTCAAAACTTTGCCCCCGCCCGAATATATGTAATTTTTGCCGCACTTTAAAAACGCCGATTGGCGCAAAGGGCGTTTATTATTTTATATAATAAAGATAAAAGGACGCTTTTATCCGACGCGCGCTTAAATTAAAATGTATTTTAAGCACTAAAGGACAATCCGTCAAAAATACCAATCAAAAATCCTTGCGGTTTATTCGGTTTCCTCGTCAAAAACAAAACCGCCGCCTGCACTGACGCAGACGGCGATTGACCGTAAAATTGCTTTATCGGGTTTTAAAGCGCTTTTTTGTAAATGGCAAGAATGTCCTCTACGGTTACGTCCTTGGGATTGCCGCCCGTGCACGGGTCGATAAGTGCGTCCCGGGCAAGCTGAGGAAGCTGCTCTTCTTTGATGCCGATTTCCGAAAGAGTCTGGGGAATGCCGATGGCTTTAGAGAGTTTTTTCACCGCGTCCACCGCAGCCTGAGCCGCCTCTCCTTCGGTTTTACCCTTGATATCCACGCCCATCGCACGCGCGATGTCGCCGTATTTCTTCTTGCAGGCGGACATATTGTATTCCATGACGAAAGGCAGAAGCAAAGCGTTTGCAACGCCGTGAGCGATATCGTATCTTGCGCCCAACGGATGCGCCATGGAGTGGACTATGCCAAGGCCCACGTTGGAAAAAGCCATGCCCGCGACGTAACTGCCGTAAGCCATGCCTTCGCGCGCGGCGTCGTCGGCTCCGTTTTTGACCGCTTTTTCAAGGTTGTCTGCAATGAACTTAATACTGTTCCAGCACAAAAGGTCGCTTAATGCGTGCGCGCCTTTGGTGATGTAACCTTCGATGGCGTGGGTAAGCGCGTCCATACCCGTTGCCGCGGTAAGTCCCTTGGGCATGGTTTTCATCATGTCCGCGTCGTTGAAGGCGATGACGGGAATGTCGTGGGGATCCACGCAGACAAGCTTTCTGCCCGCCTCTTCGTCGGTTATGACGTAGTTTATGGTTACCTCCGCCGCAGTACCCGAAGTGGTGGCGAAAGCTATGATGGGGAACGCTTTGTTTTTGGTGTCCGCAACGCCCTCAAGCGACTTGACGTCGTAAAAATCGGGGTTGGTGGCGATGATGCCTATCGCTTTCGCCGTATCGATGACGGAGCCGCCGCCGATTGCGACAATAACGTCGGGATTGAATTCCTTGAACAGTTTGTAACCCGTCTGAACGTTGTGAATGGTGGGATTTGCCTTTACGTCGTCGAAAAGCACGTACTCGGCGCCCATTTCGTCCAGCTCGTCGGTGACAAGCTTTGCCACGTTAAATTTTACAAGGTCTTTATCCGACACGACAAACGCCTTTTTGTAACCGCGGTTTGCCATCTCGGTCTTAAGCTCTTTGCGGCAACCCGCTCCGAAATAACTGGTTTCGTTAAGAATCATTCTCATAATTATTTCCGCTCCTTTTATTTGTTGGTTTTATTATACCATATTTTACCGATTATTACAATTATTTGCGCTTAATAAGTAAAATTTTACCGATTGAACACTTTTCGGTGACGTTTTGACAATAAAAAATACATAAAATCAACCTGATTTGACATTAATTTACATTAACACCGTTGACTTTTCATGCCGCAGGTGATATAATGCCATTATCTTCGCGGAAGTGGCTCAACGGTAGAGCGTCAGCTTCCCAAGCTGGACGTTGCGGGTTCGAATCCCGTCTTCCGCTCCATAAAAAAAGAGAGGAAACATACCTCTCTTTTTTTATGGACCTCGACTGCGAATATATGACACTGCCAGTAAGAGTAAGCATCGCTGTTAATTGGTGAAAACGTAAAGAAATTATATGTAGGTTATGTCAAACGATTTACTTCGGTTTGTGTTTTGTTAAGAATAACCTGAACGACACATTGCCGCGACAAAAACCGATATAACGTCGCTGTATGAAATTAAAATTAAACAATAACTTACCGCAAAATTTTTTCGCTTTTTTACCGAATTAGACTTGATATTTGCCCCCCGATGTGTTATAATAGCTTTCGCAAACGGCTTTTTTGCCCTTGTCAGGCGAATTTACGGAGGTATTGCACAGCTGGTTAGTGCGCATGCTTCACATGCATGAGGTCATAGGTTCGAGCCCTATTACCTCCACCACTGCCGTTTGAACGCGGTCATTTTATCCCGCACGGAGGTATAGCTCAGTTGGTTAGAGCGTTTGCTTGACATGCAAGAGGCCATAGGTTCGAGCCCTATTATCTCCACCAAGTTAAAAAGAGAGGTTTTCAGCCTCTCTTTTTTCGTTTGTCAGATATAATTATCTTCTATGTATGCCACAAGCTTACGTATATACGTAAGTATATGCGACTTTCCTTTCTTCAGCATGTGCGTATATACGTTCATGGTCATTTCGAATTTACTGTGGCCTGCTATCACCTGCATAAACTTAGGCTTAACCCCGGCAAGATAGCACAAAGACAAAAACGTATGTCTTAAGCTGTGTAAGTTCGCACCGTTTATCCCTAACCTTGAATATGCCCGACGAAACGTTGACCTTACTGCGCTGTATGTAACGGGATTTTCAAGGTTTCTTAACGTGTCGAAATATTCTTTAAGTTCCGCAAGAACGGGAACGGACCTTCGCCCCGATTCCGTCTTGGTCCACACTCTGAGCTCTCCGCTTCTCGTATCAACGCTTTTGCTTACCCTTATTACGCCTTCTTCGAAGTCAACGTCTTTTTCAAGGTCCAGCGCCAGAAATTCACCGATACGTAACCCCGTACAGCAAAGGATCATAAACACGGCTTTGTACTTTTCGTCTTTTGAAAAATACTCGTACATTTTTTCTTGCTCGCTGAACTCCAAGTGTCTGTAATGTACTGTATTATGCGCTAAAGGCTCAATCGCTGCATAAGGATTCCGTTCTATTTTTCCTAAAGCCACCGCCTTATTAAGCGCCCTGTTTATTAAAAAACCTTGCTTTGACCGTGTGTTGCTTTTTTCAACGGATTCAAGATAGTTTTGTAAAATCTCCGGTGTTATTCGCTCAAGCGGATAAATTCCCAGACCTTCGGTTATATCCCCGAATAAATACAGTTCGTAATTCTGCGCCTATAAAGCGCCGAATACAAGACGCAAAAACAATCGTAATTTATTACGTACTTGTCTTCGCTCCACAACTTCGTCGCATATTTAAATACTTCGTAATACTCACGTTCTCCTATTCTGTCCGCTATACAACTGTATCCCGTTTCCACACCCGACAACGTTTCGCCTTTTACCGCTTTCCCCGTCATCAACAAATACCACACCTTTTGAAGCTCGAGCTCGAAGTCCGAAAACTTCCTGCACAGTACGCCCTTATGGTAACTGTATTCGTTTATATGTTTCTTCTCAGGCTCAAAGTCCGGTCTTAACGCAAATATACAATGTAAATGCGGGTGATAACTATCTATCGTATAATTATTAGTCACCTCCAACGCTCTTACCGCTCCGACATATCCGTATTTCGCAAAATCGTATCCCGCTATCTTTGCGGCCCCTTTGAAATAACGAATAAGCTTTGAAAACCCGACAAACATTTTATCTATTACCGAAGAAAGTTCTTTCCCGTTGCAGTTCGGCAACGTCAGCACTACGTGCCACATTCCGTACCGCTTTGCCAATTCGTCCAAAACGGGAGTATATGTATATAACCTTTTTGCCTGGATAAGCTTCTGGCAGTTCGGACAAAATTTATTTTTGCATAAATTCACGCTTTTAAGATCGTATATTTCAGCGCCTTTATAATGATCGAAAAACCATGCCGCCGAACACGTCCTTACGCGTTCGGAGATGTTCTCCATTATTTCTCGCCGCTTCCCTATATAACCGCTTGCCTTTATTTCGTAAAACCCCGATACTATATCCGCAAACCGCCGCTTATCCGCGACTTCAGACACATACGACAACGTTAAATACGGCAGATTAAACGACATTGCTTTCACCTCGGTTTTGTTTCAAAAATAACTTCGCGTGACGACTTATTTCTAATATATCGAGACCCGTCTCAAAACGATACTTTTTAAGCTCGTCCTTTGTTCCTTTTTTCTTCTTTTTGCGCGCGTCTTCCGCCGCGCGCTATCGGTCTGAACGAACGGGCGGCGCCCGCGCCGGCCCGTTCGTTCTGTCCCGCTTTCGCGGGCGCCCGGGCTTCCGTCTTTTTCCCTCGTTCGCTTGCGGTCAGTCAAGCGCCTTTCGCGGCATAAACGCTACGCATTTATTCCACGGTGCTCTTGACTGCCTCGCATTTACCGCCGTCCTTTCGCCTTGCCGAAAGCAACTCAAAAGGATAGACCTTTTCGGGTTGCTTTCGTCCCGGCTCATTTTACGGCGGTAAACCCCTCTCTTTCCTTTTCTCTTGCAGTTGCTTTTTCTTCGCCTCCTGCAATCTAAAAGGATAGACTGTTTTCTTTTACGTCATTATGGGCGGCGCTATCAGACTATCAAATATCCGGTTGTCCTCAAGCGCCAGTATCTTTGCTTTGTAACTGTTCCGGAACGTCCTGTCGTCGTACTCGAGCGGCAATCTGGATGGGGCGGCATACTCTACCGTTTCACTCTTTAACTTGACGTTTTCCCGTTGCATGTTTCCGCCCATTTCCGAACAGTAATGCCGGAATCCTATCTTTCGGATTAAATCGTTAAAACCCCACATGAAACGCGCTAAAAACTTACTCGGCGGAAAACTCCGTTTTTCCACTCGACGCATAATAAAATCGTATATTTCCAAGAACAACGCGGGACGGCATACCCATTCCTGACTGTACATATATTCATTTATAGCTACGCTGTCACGTACTCCCGTCCATACCTTTTCCGACTGCTGCGTCGTATAGACCCAGCGAAAGTCCCCGAAATGCCGCGTAAATCCCGCAAGCTGACGTAACGGTTCAAGCCCTTCCCTTTCTTCCTTAGTTTGTGACGCGAGCGCCGGAAACAGCTTGTCCAATTCGTCGCCGTATAACACCGTCCCGTACGGTATCCTTTCCGTTTGTAAAAAATGCTGCTTAGTCAACCGTATTGTTTTTCTTCCGCGGTCCTCGAGGGCTATGTTACTCATTAAACACGGTATCGCTTCAGGATGTCGGGCCCAGAACAGATATGCCGACTGTATGTCCTGCCAATTCGCCGCCGAAACTTTATCCTTAAAAAGCCGCTTCGGATTGTTTTTGTACAGCCAATATTTACGCCGAAGGTCCCGCCATACCTTTTGCGACATAATGTACGCATACACAAGCGCCGATGAGGACTTGCCCGAACCCGGCACGCCGTCCTTTACCCAGATAAACGTATTCGGGTTTATCATGGACCAATACTTCGAATAAAGCGAATTGTAATACATATAGCCCGTCTGGTAAAAGTACGCCATGCAGAACAACGTAAGCGGCACTACGCTTTTGTGAAGCAGCAGCGACAGACCCAAAGCCGCGAACGACGTGTAATCCAACGTCAGAAAAAACCACGTGCAGAACCCAACGGGCAAAATATGGAAATATATCCAGGTCCAGCCGTTTTCCCGCTCGTCTATAAACCTGTAAACTGCTTGCAGCACTTTCATTTCTTAAGCCCCCAGACTATAAACTTGAAAAACGCTATCCCCGCCGAAATAACCGCTTTCGCCACGAAAAAAGCCAAGGGAGAAGCTATTACTATCCCTAAGCCTATTAAAAACACCTGTAAAAAATGTAACCACGAAAGCAGTATTTCCATTCCCTTTTCTCCTTTTTTTCAAAAAAACTCTTGACTTTTACATTTATGCTATGATATAATCCTTATTAAGGTAGCGAACCTAACGTTTTAGTTAGTTGTCGGCACTCTATGAGCGTTCCGACCTCGCAAACAAGAGGTGATTTATTTCACCTCTTTTTATTTTTACCGAATTCCGTATGCCGAATTGCTCTTGCAGTATCGTGACTACCTAATTTAAACCTTTCTTTTTCTTCGGGAAAAACTTTTTTATCCGACAAAGTCAGCGGCTTCCCCGACATTCGGTTTTTATTAAAAACTTGAAAATCTACGCCCGTGCGCTTTTGTAAGCCGTATCTGGTTGCATTTATTTCCACCAACGCCCGATCAGCGTTCTTTCCGTTCTCGTCAAACTTCTTAATGCTTTTAAGTTTAGCAACCGAAACATAATTGTTTCTATCTCTGACAACAACGTAATTGCGTTCGTGTTTTGTTTCCGGGTCTATGTACTTTGTCCTGCCGCGATAAACTTTTCCCACATTACCGCTTTCTCTTCTCGGTTTCGGTTTATTTCCGAATACCGTTTTTTTCCTTTTCTCCTTTTTTCCAAAACCTCTTGACTTTTAAGTTTATGCTATGATATAATCCTTATCAAGGTAGCGCGAGTGAAAAAACTCCAATGCGAGAGGATAATTCTTCTTGTGGACGCTACCTTATTTTATTTCTTCGGATATTTCCACGGCAATTTATAACTATCAAACTGTGTTTTCTTATCATGGCGAACCCTTTTCCCTGTGCACATAGGTTTCGGATCCTTTGGATTAGGATATACCTTTTCGTTAGGTCGTCCACCGTCACGCTCGCTATGCATTACTTTACGAAATTTATATTCGTCAACAGGTTGTTCGCCAATTATTAAAGCCGGGTGCTTAGATTTTTTATAATACCTGAAATGCGGAAACGTTTCCTTTTCTCTTCTCGGTTTCGGTTTATTTCCGAATACCGTTTTTTTCTTTTTATCCATTATCACCTCCTACTATTACCGAAAAGAAACCGTATCACCTTTACAACTATAACTACAACAATCAGAGCGACCACCACCCAGAACACTATCTTCACCCATTTCCACGCGTCACCGAAAAACGTTTGGAGCTTGTCTATTATCCCTTCGGCGGTTTCGCCGGGAGTGTTCTCACGTTCCTTATAAACCTGAACGTCGTAAAATTCTATTGTCGCGGTATAATTATCTTCGTAATTCTCGCCTTCGCCCACATACAGCTTTATTTCAATAGTCATTGCTTGCGCTGCATCGGACGCAAGCTGTTCGTCCCATTCCACTTCCCCGGCAAAATTCTTTACCCTGAATTTTGAATTGATTACGGCCGCATAGGTCCCCGCAAATTCCTTGTCGTATTGAGAGGTCGTCACTATCCCCAATCCTTCAGTCCAGACTCGCTTCATTTCTATGAGAAAATAACAGCCTTTTTCCAACGTAAAGCCGCTTTTTACTTCATACGTTTTGCCGTCTATCAAAGACTTTAAATACTCGTTATCCGTTTCAAAATTAAGCGTTAACGTGCTTTGCTCGTATTCTTTATACACAAAATCCGCGCTTCCTCCCTTTTCAAGGTCCGCGGAAAAATAATATAAATACACGAGCTCATAATTATCCGGCTCTTCGTAATACAAATCTATATAATACATTTTTACGAACGGTTCCCAACTGTCAGGATTCTTCGGGTCGAATATCATGGACAGATTTTTTATAGGGTGCGTAAAAGCAAAATTAAGACAGTTTATCCAAAATCCTGCTTTTTCCGAAAAACTCGCGTTCGTGTAATATTCGTCCAGAATCGTGTAATAATTGTTTTGCTTGTCCTTTAGCTTGATAGATATCGCTTCAAGCGTCAATTCCGTATCTATCGTATGGGATATTGCCGTATCCGATTGATATACAAACCAGAAATCCCGTCTGTTTTCAAAATCCGAATAGTCCTCTATCTTGACGTTTGTCGTCGCTATGTCGTTTACGGATTTTGCAAAACTCTTATATAACGCCTCTTCCGGCAAAAAATCATAATCAAGCGTTATTTCATTATATGTGCCGTCCACTTCCCAAAACTTAACTTTCGGAAACTCATAGCGCGCTGTATACTTTACGGGTTCGGCAAGCTTTACCGCAGTTATTTCCTTATCCCAACCCAAAAACTTCACGCCGTAATTAAGATGTAAAGAATCCTCAAATACCGGAGTTTCACCGTAAAAATATTTTACCGGCTTAGTTTCCGTCCAACCTGCTACGGACAAATATTCAAACGTTACATAACTGTAAATGCGCTCGTAAATAAACGTTATTTCAAGCCCTTTCTGCTTTAGATTTTCACAGTTATAATCCGCAGAATCCAACATCAGCATTATGTTGCCGTAACTCTCCGTAAAATCCAGCGAACTCGCAAAATCAAAACCCGCGACGTCTACGGTCACGGTTACGTTTTCCTTGTTATTGTCTAAAAAATATCCCTCTACCGAAGAATATTTTTCCTTTTCCATGTAAAGGTCATAATTATTCCCTTGCGAATAAAAGAGATATCCCGTAAAAGTTTTGCCGTCCATGTTGTTTCCTATGGTAACGGCGCCGCGATAACTATTTAACGATTGCCCGCTTAACGCAAGCACTTCTTCCGGAACGACAGTAAGATAATTCGCTTTAAGCTCCACAAGCGACGAAAATATTGTCGCCACCTCCCGGGCCGACTGTCCTATACGGTCCCACTCTTCCTTATCTTCCCTGTATTGAGAGTCGGCTGTCAGACTTATGGTAAACACAACGTCACGCTTTCCGCTGTCCGAAGTTATGTTTACGATAAAATCCGGATCGGAAGATATTTCATAATCATACCCCGAAAAAACCTTTCCGTTATGCGTTTCCGGTATTGTAAACGTTCCGCCGTAAGATACCGACGTCAACGAAGTTTCAACCGTACCGACGCTTGCAAAATCCTCATAAGCGTAAAGAATTACATTCGAGCTTTCCGCCGTTTCGGCTTTTGCCCTTGGAAACACAAAAGAAAAAGCCGTCAGGACCGACAAAAGCAGAACCGACAACACTGTAACTACGGATATTCTTTTCGCTTTTATTTTCAACGTTTTACGCCTCCATGGACAATCTTAAAAAAATGGTGGCAGACTTTTGTCGTCCCCGAGAGCCTGCCGAACTCGGGATATATAAAAAGGAGAACAAGAAAGCTGTTTAATCAATCTTTCGATATATTACCATTACCGAAAAAGTGTCTTTATCGAGCGCGTCCGCGTTAAGACTTACCGTTACGCCCTTTTCTTCCGTTACGTCTATGACTGCCGATTCTGCCGAACACTTGATCGCTTTCACCTCATAGCCTTCCTTTTCCGCATAAGTAAACGTGAAAGTGTATCCCGTGCCCAATGCCTTTTCCGTGCAGACCATTTCGATTTTGTCGCTGTCAACGTTGTTTCGCGCGTAATAATCCCCGCTTATGTACGAAGGCTTAAACTCAATGTTTTCGGTTTCGTCCTCGTTGCAGCTCCTGAACAGATAAACCCCGCCGCAGATAAGCCCGGCTATTATCGCCAACGTCAATATTAACGTCACTACCCTTTTGCCCATTTATTACTTTTTACCTCCTGTTTGTTTTTTTGTTTTTTTCAATATTCCGAAATATGCTACCGTTTTTCTATTACGTTTGCCTTGCTCGTCATAAAAATGATCGATTATTTGCTTTTTTGCTGTACTATTAAGATCATAAGTACTTCCCTTATAACGCGGTTTTTGTTTATCGCCGGCTGTCAAAACCATATTCGGCATTGATGTTTCTATCTTACCTACAAAAGTATATTTGGGATTTAATTTTTTGGTCCCGTTTTTATTTACTACCCAAGCGTCCTTTGAACCAATAAGTCGTACACCTTTGTTTTTTAAGCTATAATTAACTGTTGACAATTCTTACCTCCTATGATAATATCTTATTGACCGCAGCCCCTGTAAGGGGAAGCAACGGGATTTCCGCGTTGACAGAGAAGAACGTTTGGTCTTCGTGCGTAGACTTCTCACTTAACCGTCTGTAATAACAGGCGGTTATTTTTTCTTATGCGTAATTTCTGCGTCTGCGATATCTTGTCTTTGCGCGTTTTCCGGCTTTATATCCCGACGAACGCCCCATGCGAAACGCTCTTTTTTCCGCTCTCGTTCTGAACACCGACTTTTACCTCCTGTTTGTTTTTTTAATTTCCTTTACGCCTTAAATAAAGCTCTTGCTGCCGTTTCGCCGCCTTCTTTCACGCTGTCAAACCAGCCGTACGGATTCCATTCCGTAAACCCGTTCGTTATTGCCGCCGCAACCGCCACGCCCAACACGATTATAGCCGCAAATACTATTACCCACTTAACCGCGTCGCTGCGTTTGTGCCTTCTCAACTCGCCTCTCAACTCCTATCACCTCCTTTTCGGGCTTATTCTATTTACTTGCCGCGTTAACGTCTGCGGCGATACCCTCTTTTCCTTTGCGACGAAATAACCAATAACGCTATAACACCCACAACCATGCACGCCGCGCCGATTACCACGCCTTTGTACTTAACTACGTAATCCTTAACCCGCGTCCAATCGGTTATAGTCCCCTCGATTGCCAAATCTTCCGTTACCGTTATGCCTTCCAAATTTTCCGTATATAATCCGTTGGTAAGCATTACGCCCGTCGCCTGTACGCTTGCCTTTTCCGCAGCACTCATAAGGCTTGTCCCGTATTCCACCTCTAAGGTCTTGTATACCGACCCGTCTACGTAAAACGTAACCGTAAACTTCTTTATCTCCCACTTCGCCGTAAACGTCGTATCTTCCGTATATGTAAACGCCGCACCCGTATACTGCTTGTCCGCACCGTCATACCACCCCGCAAAATTGTATCCCGTCTTTTCGGGAGCTGCCGGAAGCTCCACTTCCTCGCCGTATGTCACCGTTTTTTCCGTCACTTCTTCGCCGTTATTCGGGTCAAACGTCGCTTTATAACTGTTTACCGTAAACGTCGCTTTAAGATAGAGGTTTGCCGTAAGCGTTTCACCGCTTAAATCTTCAGGAAGCATTCCCAAAGACTGCGTATACGTAGAGTCGAAACACTCCCAGCCGCTGAACGTATGCCCGGGCTTTTCAATAACAGGAAATTCCAATTCGCTCAACGCCGTTCCGTATTCTGCCGTTATGGGTTCGATTGTTTCCCCGCCGTCGGTATTGAACGTAACAGTATAACTTTCGCGGATAAACTTTGCGTATAAACTCGTATCCGACGTTATAGCCTCACCGTTGTACGGCCGCGTATAGCCTGAATTAAAATACCAACCGAAAAACTTATGTCCTTCCTTTGTCGGGTCATCGGGTAACGTTATACTGCCGCGAGGGTCGTATGTATTAGTAACCATGTGCAGCACTACGTTTTCCTTTAAGGAATAATTCGCTATATCCGCCGCGGAAACATACTTATTCTGGAAAGGTATGTAATACCCTTGCACCGTTCCGCCGCCTGCCATGCCTGCCTGACTTACGTTTTTTACCGCGTTTCCTACGTTTGCGCTCGTTCCGTAGCCCGCAAGTATAGTTCTGCCTTTATATGCTATCTGGTACTGATAACCTTTACTCGCCGTATCCGCTTGCACCGTATATCGCGGCATATTCGAAGTATTGCTTAAGTCGAACACCGCAAACGGAACCACAAAATGCCTTCCGTCCGTTCCGAACGGTACCGCGTACGTCTGGTACGGCTCTGTAAAAAATCTTACTTGAGTGTACGTTTTTCCGTTCACCTCCGGAAACTCTATAAGGCATACGCTGCCGGGTTCGGGACTTTCCGCGTAAAATGCACCGGTGACGCTTCCGCCACCCAAAAGATTAAAACTTAATTCGCCGTACTTCGTGCAGGATCCCGTATTTACTTCCCCGGTTTGAATATATTCCCGTAAAAAACCGGGAGTTCCTTCGGCGTCCTTGTATTTTCTTAACAACATTTCGTTCGTATATATGCTGTTATACGGCGCCATGGCAAAGTACTCCGAAAAATCCGTCGCCGTTGCCGCTTCCGCCTTTCTTCCGTATCCCGTCATCGCCAACGCCGTCATCGCCAACGTCAGCAAGACGACAACCAGGATCACCTTACTTCTTACTTTTGACTTTGTCACCGTTTACACCTCCGTCCTTTTCTTCATAATTGATTATTAACATCATTTTCAGATTACGGACCGCTTTACGCAGTATCTTCATGATTTCCCCGTTAAGCTCCGCGCTTTTCAGCTCAAGCTTTAACTGCTCTTCTTTCCCTTCATACGCGAATATTTCCTGACGTCTGATTCGCAGCTCTTCCGTCACTTCGTCTATTAGTCCAAGCAACGCTATAACCCGCTCCGTTTCTTCCTCGCTAAGTCTTAAACATTCCGTTTTTCTTTGCTCCGTCATGATATCTCCCTATAAGGCAAAGGGCGAAGGTGTTTTTACCCTCGCCCGGCACAGACTATTTTACGTTAACATAAGGACTTGACATAACGATTTTCCCCATGGACACAAGTTGCGGACTCTCACCCAGGAACTCAGGCTGCTCCACTTCACATTCCACAAGGTCACCGAAATTGTACTGGTCCCATTTAAGCTCTTCTTCCGTAAAAAACGAAAGCTGCTTGCTTTTAAGCTTCTTTTCGTTTTCCTTATCCGGGAACACCTGGTAAAACGTTGTCATGTTAAATTCGTTTCCCTTCTTGCTTTTGCCGTGAAATCCGCCTGCAAACATCAATACCACTTTTTCCATAATTTTCTCTCCTTCGCCGTTTTTCGGCTTTTATAAAATTTATTTGCTTCCGACATTTCCGTCGGTTTCAGCCGGTATATCAAAATAGATATTGTTAATTATCTTCTTAAGTATCTTTGCGCTTTCGTTCGCCGTTCTTCCCCGATATTGCTTAGAACCCCAATTGATGTGATAATTCGTCCTTGATAACCTATGGACCGCTACAAATTCGCTGTAAAACCTCGATTTTTTGACAATCAGGATGATCGCTGTCGATTTATCGTTTTCAATAACGCTTTCTACATGCTCCAGAATATGCCATTCTTTTAAATAGCTGTATAACTGGATTACTGTATACGGATAATGTCCCATGATTAAGTCAAATGTTAATTTGCGGATATTTATGACCGCAATTTGTTATTCTGTTTAACTCAGGAAGCTGAGCAAGAAGAAGATTACGGAACCCCTCATACTCTTCCATAGAACCAGCTTGTAACGCTTCATATGCCAAATCAGCATACATATCGCATATCTGAGTTAAAAGCTGAATACGAGCAAGTTTTTTGTCCGTAAATGTAAATGTTTTCATTTTCCTTTCTTTCTCCTTTTTCCTTTTTTCTTTGCTCCACGTTTAAAAAATACGATATGATGAAATTTCACCGGACGTTAAATCAAAGTAAGCACGAACAGCAAAACCGCCATATTTCTGACTACAAGTTTTTGCAAAAGATATAGATGAAAACTCAGTAAGACCACGTTTTGTCCTTAGGCGTGAAGCAATTTGATCCTTACACTTAGCATCAACATAAAAATTTTTGTATCTACTCTTAACGAACATTCTCTTTTCTCCTTTTTCCTTTTTTCTTTGCTCCCTAAGGGTGACCTTTGTGTAAAACCGTCCTAAGCTCCTACGCTCTCAGCTGCGCGGTTAGCACCTTCTCGTATCGAGGGCCACTCTTATTTCGCCCGGGCCCTATCCCATACTTACGGTATTAGATCGCTCATCGGCAAGGTACCGGTCACCCTTAGTTTGCAAAATCTTAGAAAAACTACACGTTTTCCGTGTAATAAATATACCACACGCAAAACGTGTATGTCAACTTTTTTACACGTATTATGTGTAAAATATTTTTAAGGAGGAAAAACTATGAATAATTTTAAATTTGCAAAAAATTTAAAAACTGCAATGTATGAAAACAAAATGACACAAACCGAACTTGCAAAAAAATTAGGGACTACACAGCAAACTGTCAGCAGATGGTTGCAAGGAATAAACGAACCTGATCTTAACACTTTAACCTTAATATGCATTTACCTAAACGAAACACCTAATGATTTATTAGGTTTTACGGACCTAAAAAACGGAGAAATAATTCCCCCAATTAGTATTGATGATATAAACAATTAAATAAAAGAGGCTGTTCTCGCCTCTTTTCTTAAAAAATCGCATATACGGCAATTTCATTAGCACATAATAGCCCATAGAAAAATCATGACTATACTTTTGCGAAGAGATAGGTGTTATTTTGGTATACTTGCGTCACCTTGTCCGTGAATTTTCAGTGTTTTAATAAAACCTATGTCACACATAGTACAGGTTTTTAATCGGCTAAATATTCCGGATGTTCCTGAAGATATTGAATTATGTTTTTTCGTGATATGTATCTGATTTCCGGATTTATCGTAAGGTCCAGTAAAAGCTCCTGAATCTTCATACAGTCCAGTTCCGGCATTTCCACAAGTTGCAACTGAGCCACAAGCATATTATATTTTTCTATAAAGCTTTCGTCTATCTCGTCAGCTCCGACGCGATATAATTTTCCATAGCCCTGGAACACGTGAGCACCATCAAGCGCGTTATACAGCGTTTCAAAATTATCGTACGTCATATCCAATATGCCGTCTTTTTCCTGTAGTTTTATCGTGTACTTAAAGGCTTCGTAATAATTGCTTATAATCTCATCACAAATACATGAATAGCCTAAAGGCAGTTTTTCGACGTTTTCAGGCGTTACTTTTTGACCGTTAAGCAATAAATACCAAATTTTTTGCATAATTATTTCAAAATCCGAAAATGCACGCACGAAAATCTTTTTGCCATTACGAAAATCCCAACTGAACACGTTATATTTAGCTTTTTCGGTATACAATTTTTCGTCAAAAGCGAAAATACAATGTAAATGAGGATGATATAATTTACCTTCGTATGTTATTTCCAAAGAACGAACTGCGCCAATATAGCCGTATCGATCCAGATTAAGAGCGCTTTTGGCATTACCGGAAAAGAATCTTGTAAGATACTTGAAGTTTTCAAGCATTTTTTTAACAGTTTCTTTTAGCTTTTCGGCAGCTACGTTTTTAAGCGTAAACGTAAAATGATAAAGATGTTTTCCGTCATCAATGAGTTTTTCAATAAGCGGCGAATATTTCCGTAATCGCGACGCTTGCAAAAGTTTTTGACAGTTTAAGCAAAATTTATCATGACAAAGAAATACACTTTTAAGGTCACGAACACGCTGCATACGATAATTATCGAAAAACCATGACTGAGCACAGCGCCGAACATTATCAGATTTATTTATAAACCTTTTTTGACGCTTCCTGTTAAACATTTCATCATAATAATCGGCTATAACGCTGTTGTTTGTAACTCTGGAACCGAATTCACGCACCGTATCGGCATTTAACGTTATTTCGTCAGGTATTTTAACAGAAGGATTTTTTATCGCTTGTTTATAAGCGTTTTCCTGCGCCTTTCTTGCTTCGTTTTGTTTTGCACGGATTTTCTTTTCCTTGTAATACTGTTCACGCTTTTGCACACGCTGCATTGATTTTTTGACGTATTGTTTATATTCATAATATCCCATGTTTGCGCCTCCGTCCTTGTGTCGCGTGTACGCTTTTTTCTAATATATCAAGGTTGCCCCGCTCGGTGCGCTGGCGCGCACCGTCGCCGGGCCACTTTGCCGCTTTCGCGGGCGCCCGGGCTTCCGTCTTTTACCCTCGTTCGCTTGCGGTCAGTCAAGCGCCTTTCGCGGCATAAACGCTGCGCATTTATTCCACGGTGCTCTTGACTGCCTCGCATTTACCGCCGTCCTTTCGCCTTGCCGAAAGCAACTCAAAAGGATAGACCTTTTCGGGTTGCTTTCGTCCCGGCTCATTTTACGGCGGTAAACCCCTCTCTTTCCTTTTCTCTTGCAGTTGCTTTTTCTTCGCCTCCTGCAATCTAAAAGGATAGACTGTTTTCTTTTACGTCATTATGGGCGGCGCTATCAGACTATCAAATATCCGGTTGTCCTCAAGCGCCAGTATCTTTGCTTTGTAACTGTTCCGGAACGTCCTGTCGTCGTACTCGAGCGGCAATCTGGATGGGGCGGCATACTCTACCGTTTCACTCTTTAACTTGACGTTTTCCCGTTGCATGTTTCCGCCCATTTCCGAACAGTAATGCCGGAATCCTATCTTTCGGATTAAATCGTTAAAACCCCACATGAAACGCGCTAAAAACTTACTCGGCGGAAAACTCCGTTTTTCCACTCGACGCATAATAAAATCGTATATTTCCAAGAACAACGCGGGACGGCATACCCATTCCTGACTGTACATATATTCATTTATAGCTACGCTGTCACGTACTCCCGTCCATACCTTTTCCGACTGCTGCGTCGTATAGACCCAGCGAAAGTCCCCGAAATGCCGCGTAAATCCCGCAAGCTGACGTAACGGTTCAAGCCCTTCCCTTTCTTCCTTAGTTTGTGACGCGAGCGCCGGAAACAGCTTGTCCAATTCGTCGCCGTATAACACCGTCCCGTACGGTATCCTTTCCGTTTGTAAAAAATGCTGCTTAGTCAACCGTATTGTTTTTCTTCCGCGGTCCTCGAGGGCTATGTTACTCATTAAACACGGTATCGCTTCAGGATGTCGGGCCCAGAACAGATATGCCGACTGTATGTCCTGCCAATTCGCCGCCGAAACTTTATCCTTAAAAAGCCGCTTCGGATTGTTTTTGTACAGCCAATATTTACGCCGAAGGTCCCGCCATACCTTTTGCGACATAATGTACGCATACACAAGCGCCGATGAGGACTTGCCCGAACCCGGCACGCCGTCCTTTACCCAGATAAACGTATTCGGGTTTATCATGGACCAATACTTCGAATAAAGCGAATTGTAATACATATAGCCCGTCTGGTAAAAGTACGCCATGCAGAACAACGTAAGCGGCACTACGCTTTTGTGAAGCAGCAGCGACAGACCCAAAGCCGCGAACGACGTGTAATCCAACGTCAGAAAAAACCACGTGCAGAACCCAACGGGCAAAATATGGAAATATATCCAGGTCCAGCCGTTTTCCCGCTCGTCTATAAACCTGTAAACTGCTTGCAGCACTTTCATTTCTTAAGCCCCCAGACTATAAACTTGAAAAACGCTATCCCCGCCGAAATAACCGCTTTCGCCACGAAAAAAGCCAAGGGAGAAGCTATTACTATCCCTAAGCCTATTAAAAACACCTGTAAAAAATGTAACCACGAAAGCAGTATTTCCATTCCCTTTTCTCCTTTTTTTCAAAAAAACTCTTGACTTTTACATTTATGCTATGATATAATCCTTATTAAGGTAGCGAACCTAACGTTTTAGTTAGTTGTCGGCACTCTATGAGCGTTCCGACCTCGCAAACAAGAGGTGATTTATTTCACCTCTTTTTATTTTTACCGAATTCCGTATGCCGAATTGCTCTTGCAGTATCGTGACTACCTAATTTAAACCTTTCTTTTTCTTCGGGAAAAACTTTTTTATCCGACAAAGTCAGCGGCTTCCCCGACATTCGGTTTTTATTAAAAACTTGAAAATCTACGCCCGTGCGCTTTTGTAAGCCGTATCTGGTTGCATTTATTTCCACCAACGCCCGATCAGCGTTCTTTCCGTTCTCGTCAAACTTCTTAATGCTTTTAAGTTTAGCAACCGAAACATAATTGTTTCTATCTCTGACAACAACGTAATTGGCGTTGCTCAGTAAATGGAGAAACTGTTGCGCACGATAAAATTCGCCGTGTATCAATGGACATATTCTACGAACTTGTTACAGGTGTTTCTGACGCATTTTATCAAGTCTGCAAACAGTTACCTGTTACGATAGAAAAATTGATTAAAACCGATGTAGTGGATACTGTTGAAAAAGACACCGTAATTGACGAGTTAAAGGCTAAAAATCCCGATTTGTTAAAAGCAATTTATTTGCTTGCTTTTGAAACATATAACGGTTTCGAGGTCTAAAAATGGATATACTCATAGGCATATTTGCCTCTTTGGTGGCGTCAATTATATGGTGGAGTTGTTCTCAATTATATTTGATTGAAACGCGCAAAAAAGTTAACTACAAGTTAATGTTGTTGAGAAAAGATAATTATGCTTACCAAAAGTATTTAACATATCAAGATTATGACCTTGCCTTAAATCAAGCAGAACGAATGTTGGATGAAATAGGTGAAATTTTCTATTCAATCAAACCACTTACATATACTCGAAAAAAGCGAAAACTTATCAATACGCTATTAAGTAGTTTGCATATAAATATCGCAAGATTTCAAGGATATTACAAAGGATACGAGAGCGAACAAGAAAAACAGCACTGTTGTTCGGAAGCAAAACGACATTTATACGTTGTTGGGTATGAACCTAACTCAAACAATACATATCCCGACCCCGATAAATTTGAGTCTGTTTCTGCGGTTACTATTGAATTATTATGTGCTCTCAATCTGTCGCATATAAGGTCTATTCGTTACATATTAAAAACGGCTTTCTGCTTTAATGGGAATAAAACAGTTGATGAACGTAAAAAGTTATATTGCGATTTAGTTGATATAAATGCTTTTTCAGGCTCTATGTCAAAATTTGTGGCAAATAGATTTAATATCACAAATGATGTTCTTACTCAAAAGCAGTACTTGAAAATTATTGATAGTATGAAATAATATTCGTTTTACGTTACTATTTATCCACCAAGTTAAAAAACCTTATCCGGATTTTTCGCGATAAGGTTTTTTTTGTTATATTCGTTTTGGGTTATCCTTACTCCGTCAACAGGAACATATTCAAGGTTTATATAAGTTTTTTCTGTATTTCTGTGCTTTGTTAAGTGAAACGCTGAATCGACTTTTGTTTGTTTAAAATTTTTTAAATATAACCGCGATTATAAAATAATTTTTTTAAACATAACGCTATTTTGTTTTCTGAAAGAAAAATTATTCAAATCGCAGGCACGTAGTCGGCTTTTACCCATCGCTTGCTTAATAAGCGGACTTTTATTACAATTCCGAAAACTCGGTATTATACAAACTCGATTATAATGGCTTAAATTAATATTAAAATCAAACAGGAGAAACATAAAATAAAAACCCGCCCGAAATATGGGCAGGTCTTTATAAAGCCGATTATTAAACGACATAACTGATTATAAATATAAAATTTCGGCTCACTCAATTTAATTAAAAACAGCGAAATATTAAGCGAATATGATTATCGTCCTTTCGTTAATGTTATGAAATCGCGATATAGAGCATTTAAACTCAAAGATTTGGAATAACTAAGCCAATACGGTATTGTTTATGTATTTTACAAGCAATTCGGTCCAATTTTTCTGAGCGGTCGAAGAAGGATGCCAACCTCCGCCGTTCTGATCGGGATAAATAGTAAAGGGATTGTAAACGATTCTGGTGTCGTTCATCTCGCTGACGGCGGTTCTGATGCCGCTGTCGATAGTAGTGTCTTTCCCCATCATGCCGTAAAGACAGATTATGTAGGCATCGGGATTCTTTTCACGCACGAAAGTAAGAAAATCTTTGTAATCGACAGGGAACTGCTGAGCATAACCGCTGTTTTGCTGTAAATATGCCTGGTCGTTTGTACCGAGATTAATGACAACCACGTCGGGGTTAAAGTCAAAAGCGTAATCGGCGGTATTAGACTTGGATACATCGCCGTAAAGCACGTCCATACCCGGTCCCCAAAGAGGGGCTTTTGTACAAATGCCGCTCCAGGCTATCACGGAATAATCGGCGTTCATTTTTTGCGCGGTAAGATAAGCGTAAGTTTTAGACGCGTCGGAATTCATTATGGTTTTCTGGTCGCTCTGCTTTCCGAGAACCCCGTAACCGGCGGTAATGGAATCGCCTATAAACTCAAGTTTAAGCTCCGATTTTGCGGGCGCGGCAAAGAAACCCTCGGCGGAAAAAGACTGAACTTCCCACGTTGCGTCCTGCATCTCGGTTATTTTAACAATGCGGATTTTGTGGTTGCCCGCTTCAAGTCCCTGCGCCACTACATAGCTTTTGGTGCCTATGGAAACGGCAAGCCGCCTACCCTCGGTATCGTCGTCTATAAACACACGCATATAACTGTTTGCGGACGCCTTAAGCGTAACGGAAAGAGTTTCGCCTTTAAAAAACAAATCGACACCGTTGGTTGTATGGTCAAGCTTGAGTTTTCCGTCCGAAAGATAGCTTCTTCCGTAAATATTTATGTACTGCTCGTCAAAAGAGTTTACCTGCTCTAAGGTAGCCTCCTCCACCACGTAGACCGGAACCGTGAGAACAGTATCGCCGCGGGAAACGCTTAATTCCGTTTGACCCAAAGCAACACCGTTGACCGTTCCGTTTGAAACTGTCGCAACGTCGGTGTTCTTTGAAGAAATGGTCAAAAGCCCCACATCCGCCGTTTGACCGTTTTCTTTAAAGTCGATTTTAAGTTGCTCGCTTCCGCCTACGGTAAGTATGTAAACAGACTTGGTAAGCGCCAGTACGTCCTCCTCAGCGCCGCTTTCATTGCCGGGAGTATTGGGTTCGTCGTTTTCTTCGTTATTCTCATTATCAGCGCAACCGGACAAAGGAATAGCCAACAACATAATCGCAAGTGTGAACACAAGAAACTTTTTCAATAATTTCACCATAAAAAGCCTCCCTTTTTTAATTGAAAATCAGTTAAAATACACTCCGGTAATAATAATTATAAATTTTTATTGCAATTTAGTCAACCTTTTTTTAGCCTTTTTGGCTATATAAGGCTTTAATTTGCTTAATTTTTATCTTTTCTTAATAAAACAACACAATTCAGCATGGATTTTTTCCGTACTTCCGCCCAATATCATAAGTGAATTTACAGTAATAAATCAATACTTTTTCAACATAAAAAGCAACAAACAATTTGGTATATAATTTTTCTGATTTATAATATCCGAAGTAAAAAAATGAAAACAATGATGATCTTGTTGCTCTTTTTTATCTGGATTGCCTTATTTTTAACTAACATTCGCAAAGATTAGCAGGTCCATGCAACACCGCAAAATATTTTTTTAAAAAACTTTTAAAAAAATGTTGACAAACGACTGCAAAAAGTATATTATAACTGCATAATAAACGAAACCTGTGAGGTAAAGTAGTACCCGCAAGGCAGCGTGCAAAGAGAGTTTCCGGTCGGTGTAAGGAAACGACGCGGCGGCGGCGAATGGGTTACCGAGGGCAAAGGCGAAAGCGGCAAAGCGAGTAGTTTTTGACGGCTCTTCCCCGTTAGAAGGAAGGCGATATGATGGTATCGCGTAAAGAGGTCGCTTGTTTTAAGCGATGAAATTGGGTGGCAACACGGTAAAATTCGTCCCGAAAGACGGATAATACCGTGTTTTTTTACACAAAAAAATAATAAAAAGGAGAAAAAACCATGGCAACAAAAAAAATCCCCACGAAAATTTATCTTTCCGAAGACGAGCTGCCTAAATACTGGTATAATCTCCGCGCCGATATGAAGGAAAAGCACGAGCCGTTTCTTAACCCCGCAACGCTTCAGCCCTGTACCGCCGCGGATCTCGAACGCGTATTTTGCAAAGAACTGGTAAAGCAGGAGCTTAACCAGACAGACAGGTACATCGAAATCCCCGAAGGAATCAGGGATTTTTACAAAGCGTACCGCCCTTCGTCCCTTACGCGCGCGTATTTTCTTGAAAAAATGTTGGATACTCCCGCGGAAATATACTACAAATTCGAGGGCAACAACACTTCGGGCTCGCATAAACTGAACTCGGCGGTGGCTCAGGCGTATTACGCCAAACAGGAAGGGCTTACCTCCCTTACCACCGAGACGGGCGCGGGGCAATGGGGCACTGCACTTGCAATGGCGTGCGCCTTTTACGGGCTGGACCTTAACGTCTACATGGTAAAGGTGAGCAGTCAGCAAAAGCCGTATCGCAAGGCGGTCATGCAGACTTACGGCGCAAACGTTATACCTTCCCCCTCCGACACCACGGAAGCGGGCAGGAAAATCCTTGCCGAACATCCCGACACGGGCGGCTCTTTGGGTTGCGCCATTTCCGAGGCTATTGAAGTTGCGCTTCACAAGGACAAATGCAGATACGTTTTGGGGTCGGTGCTTGACCATGTAATGCTGCACCAATCCATAATAGGCATGGAAAGCAAAATCGCACTTGACAAATACGGCATAAAGCCCGACATAATAATCGGTTGCGCGGGCGGCGGCAGCAACCTGGGCGGACTTATCGCGCCCTTTATGGCAGATAAAATCAACGGAAAATCCGACGCGAAATTCATCGCGGTGGAACCCGCTTCCTGTCCTTCTCTTACGCGCGGCAAATACGCATACGACTTCGGCGACACGGGCAAGACCACTCCGCTTATGAGAATGTACACTCTGGGCTGCGGATTTATGCCTTCGCCCAATCATGCGGGCGGACTGAGGTATCACGGCATGAGCCCCGTTTTGTCCAAACTTTACCACGACGGATACATGGAGGCCCGCGCGGTCGAACAGACTTCCGTGTTCAAAGCGGCGACGGAATTTGCCCGCTGCGAAGGCATTTTACCCGCCCCCGAATCCTCTCACGCGATACGCGTTGCAATGGACGAGGCGCTTAAATGCAAGGAAACGGGAGAAAAGAAAGTCATACTTTTCGGGCTGACGGGCACGGGTTACTTCGACATGACGTCTTACATGTCCTACCTTGACGGTAAAATGGCAGATTACATTCCCACCGACGCCGACCTTCAGAAAGGATTTGACAGCCTGCCCGATACCCCGCAGAACAAGAACATCTGAGTTTTTGCGAACAAATAAATCCGCATTTACCGCGGTGAACGGGTAACAATCAGATTTATAATGAAAACCGTTTTCGCCCCATTAAAGGCAAAGCGGTTTTTTTTGTTAAAAAAATAAAATACCGTCGCCTTTACTATTTTATCGCATAATAAAAAAAACTTTTTACTTATAATATTGAATACCTGTTTTAATGCGGAATTTTATTTTTGCACTTAAACACGAGCTGTTTTGCAATCTCTTGAAAAAACACTGTTAAAAACGGACCGAAAGCCTTTAAGCCTCGGTCCGTTTTTTATTATTTATATTTTTACAATCAGCAGTCAGGTTGTTTAAGGCTAACGGAATAAAAGTCCTTAAAGCCGCCAAAGTTTATTTATCGATTTGCTTTTTCCATGAAACGCGACAGTTTTTCCACCGTTTCCTCGGAAATAAAATGCTCGATTTTACAGCAGTCGACGGCGGCGGTTTGCTCCGAAACGCCGATGGAAACCAGAAAATCATGCAAAAGCCTGTGACGCGCGTAAACTTTTTCCGCAGCGACAAAACCTTCGTTTGTAAGTCTTATTTTCCCGTATGAATGTTTGTCCACCAATCCTTTTGCGACAAGCTCCCCCATGGCCTTATTGACTGCGGGACGCGAAACGCTTAAAACGGCGGCAACGTCCGTGGACTTTACCAACCCGTCGCGCCCAAGCACGTAAATGGTTTCCAGATAATCTTCGGTCGACATGGTCATCTTTTCCATTAATCGCTCCTTTATTTGCTTCCGCGTTTTCCTGGCCCGCGTTTTTCCGGCTGATTTTAAACCCGGTGCTTCCACGTTAGGCTTCAACCCGCGCTTTTTTTTTGATTATAACATAAATTTCGCCCGGACGCAACCTAATATCATCGGCGCAATTCATACTGCCGCAATGTAAATACATCGATGAAAAATCCTCCTCGGGTCAATCGGCACACCCAATCAAGCGCACAACCGCTATCTTCCCTGCGGCTTCCGCTTTTTTCACGCTGAACGAAATAAATATAAAAAATGTTAATTTAAGTTAACTTTTACTTGACAGGCGCATACAATTAGTATAAAATGTTAACTGCAATTAACTTTTGGCTTAAAAAGCGAAAAAAGGAGGGCATAAAAAAATTATGGCTTTGACGTTTGCGCCCTACGAACGGGAGCTGAAAATCGTAAGGATAAATGCGGACGAAAAAACGGGACGGCATTTAAGCAATCTCGGGTTTACGGTAGGAGGCGTGCTTACGCTGTTATCGTCGTCGGGCGGCGACTGCATTGTGAAAATGAAAGAGAGCAGGCTTGCGATTAACCGCGCGCTTGCAATGAAAATCATTGTGGACGAGGAGTAAAAAAATGGACAAAACTTTGGACAAATTCATTAAAGGCGAAAGCGGTCGGGTGAAAAAACTGACGGCAACCGGGGCGATAAGGCGGCGGCTTCTTGATATGGGAATCACGCCGGGGGCGGAAATTACCATGCGTAAAACGGCTCCGCTGGGCGACCCGATGGAAATCACCTTGCGCGGATACGAGCTTACTTTGCGCAAAGCCGAAGCGGCTTTTGTAATAACGGAGGAAAAAGCATGAAAATAGCACTTGCAGGCAATCCCAACAGCGGAAAAACCACGCTGTTCAATTTACTGACTTCTTCCACGGCGCACGTGGGCAACTACCCGGGCGTAACGGTGGAAAAGCGCGAAGGGACCTATAAATCGGGCGGCGAAAAAATCACGGTTGTGGACCTTCCGGGCATATATTCGCTTTCGCCCTACTCTCCCGAAGAAACGGTTTCGAGAAACGTATTGCTTTTCGACGCGCCCGACGCGATAATAAACGTGGTGGACTCCACCAATCTTGAGAGGAATCTTTATCTTACCACTCAGCTTCTTGAAACCGAAACTCCCGTCGTTGTAGCGCTTAACATGACGGACGCGGCGGAAAAACAAGGGCTTTCGATAGACATTGAAACGCTTTCCCGAAACCTGGGGGTAACGGTATTACCCATAAGCGCCCTTAAAAAAACGGGAATAAAAGAGCTGATGAGCGCGGCTCGGCTTGCGGCGGGCAAAAAAAGAACGCCTTACTCCCCGCTTGAAAACAGTTACCTTAAGGATATTTTCGACGCGGCGAAGTCGGAGTATTCTCAAACAAAAGCAAACGAAATCTGCTTCCGCGCGGTCAAAGCGGTCGAAGGCGACGAAGAGGAAGCGAAGCAATATCCCTTAGTTGCGGAAAAAATCGCGCCGCTTAAAGAAAAAGTCACCAACGAGTTTGACGGCGACTTCGAAGGCATGGTGGCGGATATCCGTTACAAATACATAGGCGGATTTATGGGCAGCGTGCTTTCGGGCAGAAAAAAGTCGGCGCACACGCTTACGAAATCCGACAAAGCCGACAGGGTACTTACACACAGAATTTTCGGCATACCCATATTTCTTGTGATTATGTTTGCGGTATTCCACCTGACTTTCGGCGAAGATTTACTGTATCTGGGGGCAATGGGCGCGATTCCCGAAACGGCAAACCCCACGGCTTTCAACGACATATTCGGCAACGGCGCTATAAATTCGCCCGGAGTTATCCTTCAAAGTCTTGTGGGCTTAGGCACCGACACGCTTACGGAGCTTATATCGGGCGCAATGCCTGAGGGAACCTGGTATACGGGGCTGGTCGTGGACGGACTGTGCGGCGGACTGTTTTCGGTACTTAGCTTTATACCTCAGATTTTACTGCTGTTTTTGTTCCTTTCCGTGCTGGAAGACACGGGGTACATGGCGCGCGTGGCGTTTATCATGGACCGGGCTTTCAGAAAATTCGGGCTTTCGGGCAAGGCATTTATGCCCCTTTTAATGTGCTTCGGATGCGCGGTTCCGGGAATAATGGCTACGCGCACGCTGGAAAACGAAAAGGAACGCCGCATGGCGGTACTGCTTGCGCCCTTCTTCTCCTGCGGTGCGAAACTGCCGATATGGGGTGCGTTTGCGGCAGTGCTGTTCGGCGGGGCGCACGGCGACCTTATTGTCTTTTCAATGTACTTTCTGGGCATTGCGGTTGCCGTTTTAAGCGCGATACTTTTGAAAAAAACCGCCTTAAAAGGCGAAACCGCGCCCTTTATAATGGAACTTCCCGCTTATCATATTCCTTCATTTAAACACACCATGCTGCACCTGTGGGAAAAGCTGAAACACTATATTTTCCGTGCGGCGACGATTATAGCGGGTTCCATCGTGGTGATATGGTTCCTGACCAATTTCGACTTCGATTTCTGGAACGGACTTGTAAGTCAGGGCGACAGTATTCTTGGAAAAATCGCAAAAGTCTTTTCCTGGCTGTTTGTGCCTCTCGGCTTCGGCATGGGCGAAAACGGCTGGATGTTCGTCGTCGCGGCGTTTTCGGGACTTATCGCAAAAGAAATGGTGGTTGCAACTCTCGGCACCTTTGCGGGAGTGGACGACGCGCTCGATATCGAAACGGGTGAGCTTGCCTCCACCGCTTTCGGCACGCTTGTAGCCTCCATGGCGGGCGGCTGGCCGGCGGCGGTAGCCTTTATGGCGTTTAACCTCCTCTCCGTCCCCTGTATGGCGGCGGTAGCGGCGGCAAGCGGCGAATTCGGTTCAAAAAAGAAACTGTGGTTTGCGATAGGTTACTGGATGGCGACGGCATACGTCGTAAGCGCACTGCTGTTTGTGTGCTTACGGTACGCGGCGGCGGGAATAACGTTTTTATGCCTTGTTGCGGCTGCCGTTGCGTTCTTTGCGGCCAAAGCAATCATAAAACGCAAAAAAGCTTCTTCCGCGGCGAAAAACGAAAACAGCAATTAAAAAAGCACAGCCGTGTTTGATTATGGCAAATAAAATTATGAATTTATCCTGCACGGGCGGCGTATAAAAAACAAATTACGGCTGTCCGACGAGATGAAATACGGAATTCTGCGGACGCACACGGGGACTTTTCGGTTGTTCTCCTCCCCCTTGCGTCCGCTGAAAATCCGAAAACTTACTTCGGAGGTACGCTTATGGAAATTTTTATCGGTATTACGGCGGCTATTCTCGCTGTGGGACTTGTGGCTTTTACCGTAATCTACAACATAAAAAGATTTAAAAGCGGCAAGGGAAGCTGCTGCGGCGACTGCAGAAAATGCAAAGGCTGCGACGGGTTTAAAACCTGCGACGATAAAAAACGCCAAGACCGCTGAACAATAAAAAAGCGGCGTAAATAAAAACCGCAAGTCACGGTAAAGCGCTTGTGCTTTTTGCGGCTTTAATTAAGCTATGCGAACTTAAAACCAAAAAGTTGCTTTTCAAACCTCAATCCTTTCCTTATACGGAAACCGCGGAAGGACCTTTAAACGCCCTGCCGCGGTTTTTCGTTTTAAACCGTTTTTTATTTTTGCCGCTGAAATACTTTTTATGTAACGGCATTGTTAAACCTTTTTTATTTTAAAGAAATTTTTGAAGCGTCCGGAACAAAAAAGCCAATGGGCAGAATCAGGATAAAACCGAGGAAAATATACATTTCACGCTTTCGTTTTATAACGCTTACTTTACGGTAAAGACATTACTTTTCAGCGATGTTTTCTTTATCCGATTTATTTGCGCCATCATTATTCGACGAAACGAAATTTTCATTAATTTCTGTACTCTCGCAAGCGGCCGCCGTCGAGCTTGCAAAGTCCGACACGGAGGCTTTGACGCCGAAAGCGCGCTTTTTCCAGTGCCCGAAGAAGTAGAACAGCACGGAAACAACGGCGCCCACAACCCAACCCAAAGGCCAGCTCCACCATATTCCGACGTAAGAGTTCATGAGATAAGAGAATACGTATGCAAACCCCACCCTGAGAATGAGGTCCGCCATGGTGGCAGATATAAAGCCCAACATGGCTCCCGAACCTTTAAGCACGGCGTCGGTGATGAATTTTACCATGGCGAATAAATAGAAAGGCGTGACAAGCATAATCATGCTTCTGCCGATTTCGATGACTGCCGCCCCCGAATCGCCGTCCGTGAAAACAGACAGCAGCGGCGAGGCAAATATCATGATAAGCGGCACGATTACGACGGTCAGCACGCAAATCATTCCAAGCCCGGCAAAAACGCCTTTTTTGATGCGCTCGGGCTTGGCGGCGCCGATATTCTGCGAAACGAATATGGAAAGGGCGTTTCCCACTGTTACAAGCAGCTGTATGCAGAAAGTCTGAATTTTTATCGCCGCGCCGTAACCCGCAACCACGTCGGTGCCGTAAGTGTTGACGAGGTTCTGGACAAAAAGCTGTCCTATGGACACGGTGGAGGTCTGCACAACGCTGGGTACGCCTATTATCATGATCTCTTTGAAAACCGACGTTTTGAATCGGGCGTAAGGCTTGCGCGCGAAAAAGTACGAAATAAGCGAGCGAGCCGTTAAGGAAACTTTACTTTTAAATGATTTTCCCCCGTTGTGTTGCGCTTCGGAACCGCAATCTTTTTCCGCGCCGTTTTGTTCTTGTGAAGCATCTTTATCCGTCTTAAGATTTGTGAGAATGTATGCCAGCACTATTACGGAAAGCACGCAGGCAAGCCCTTGGGCTATTACCGTCGCAACCGAAAGTCCCCACACTCCCATTTTGAAGTAATACAGAAAGATAATATCCAGGGCTATGTTGAAAATCGTGGAAAAAATAAGGAAAAACAGCGGAATATTGGAATTACCCAGCGCCTGGAAAGTCGCGCTGCAGGAATTATACAAAAACACGAACACGAGTCCCAAAACGTAAACGGCGAGGTACTGAGTAGAATCCTTCATGATTTCTTCGGGCGTGGATAAGAGCCTTAAAACAGGTTCGGCGAGAAACCACCCCGCGACCGAACATATTATCGCTATGGCCGCAAACGAAATAAAGGCGGTGGAAACGGCAGTCTTAAGCTTAAGATAGTCTTTTTCGCCGTAAATTCGGCTTGTCACAACGGAGCAGCCTACGCTTAATCCCGTGCCCACCGCCATAAAAATCATGGTAACGGGATAAGACGCGCTTACTGCGGCAAGGGCGGCTTTACCCAGCATCTGACCCGCGATAACGCTGTCCGCCAGATTGTAAAGCTGCTGAAAACTGACCGACAGAATCATCGGCAACGTAAACATTATAAGAACCTTTAACGTGTTCCCTTTGCTCATATCCTTGGTTGTCATAACGTAAATTATTATACCACTGCCGTTAAAAATGCGCAAACGTTTGGCTGCGTTTAAAACATCGTTGATAAGTTAACGCAAAATAAAAAATCCTGCTTCTTTATAAGCGGAAGCAAGATTCTTTTCTGTTTTTCCGATGATTCGGTTTTATTTTTTTTGGGCAGGGGCTAACCAAAGTAAGCTCCGATTGCTTTATAAAAACGTTTTTTGAAAGTTCTTACCAATGTACATATTATCTCGCCGCCTTTTTTTAAAAAAGTTACTTCGGCGTAATTCCCCTTTTCGTCTTTAAAGCAAAAGTCTTTTGCGGCATAATAATTTAAATCAGCTCAATAAATCGCTTATAAGGCTTTTAATCAACAGGTATTAAAAATTTTTTATAAACTGAAGGGCGTCAAACATTATAATCATTCCGTTTACCGTCTTTTGCGGTACATATTACTATGACCCATGTAAGACAGCGTTATTTTCTCCTTTATTTACAAAATATTCAACAAGCTTAACATTAAAAAACAGGCGCGCGGTAAAATTATTCCGCAACGCCCGATTAAAGGTTATTCTGATTAAAATTTTGTAAATAACTTATTTATCTTTTCTGTTGTTATCCGAAGGTTTTTTTATGTCCGGCTTGTTGTCTTTCTCGAAAAAGTCGCAATCGGTTTTTGCCCTATCATCCGCTGAAGAAATATCCGACAAAACCTCTTTTCGGGCGGCGGACAAACCGGAGGTATTCGTTTCGGTTTGCGCGATTACGGCTGACTCCGTTTTGTCGTAAGACGCGGATTCTCCGTCTTTTTCCGTATCGGAATTGCTCGAGGCAGCGGACTTTTCGCTTTTACGCAAAAATCCTTTAAGAATGTTAAGCCAGTTTCTGAACTGCTTAAAGGGCAGCGAGCAAACGAGAATCAGCACGCCGGAAACAGCGGCGCATACCACCGCCTTTACAATCAGCATAAGCACTCCGTCCGCGGGTATAAGGTAACCTACGGCAAAAGTTGCGGCGCATACGGCGGCGGCGGCAATTGCCAGCAGCACGTATACGAGATAATATTTTTTGACGCTTTTACCGAAATAATATTTAAAGACTATATAAGGCTCTACGGTAAGATTGCAAACGATGTTGCTTACTATGGTTGCAATCACGATGCCGGGAAGTCCTATCGCGATGACAAGCGCAAAATCCAGACCGATGTTGATTGCCACTTCGAAAAACGGCTTGTATCTGTCCTTCCAGAAAAGTCCGGTCGTTTCCCTGAACGCTCCGATTATGGCGCGCGACTGCATTATATAGAAATTGATGCCTATAAGCAGCATGGTCACAAAAGGCAGGACAAGCTCTTCCCCGAAGAATATGCTTACGAAATCCTGAGCTAAAGCGGTGTAGCACGAAAAACAGAAAATCAGAAACGCGAACAGAAAATAACTGAGGTCGCAAAACACTTCGTATGCGCGCTGCTTGTTGCCCGCGGCGATAAGATTGCCGATACTAGCCCTTGTCGCCGTAATTATCAGCGTAAGAACGCTGGTCATAAGCGTCGTAATATAGGCATAATTCGAGTACAGGCCAAGTACCGTAAGTCCTAAAAACGCGGAAATAAAAATATTGTCCGTGCTGTTTACAGCCACTCCGCCCAGCTTGTGCCCCACCATCGCCGCAGTATTCTTTACAAGGTCTTTTTTGTCGCCCTCAGAAAGCTTTTGCGCTTTGCCGCGTATCTCGGGATACAGTCTGTGCGAAATTAACATTATCGCGACCGACTCAATAAGCGTAAATATCGGCAGAATTACGATGTACAATAAATAATTTTTAGTTATCGCAAGAATTACAAGCTGTACGGCGTTAAGCGCGATAAGGCACACCGACGAAACTTTGGTTTCGATATCGTTGCGCTGGTTGGCAAATATCAATGCTCTGCGATGCGCGAAAAAGTAGCCTACCGACGTGTTGAACAGATAAATAACATACACAAGGTTAAGATTAACCTCAAGCGTCGTGCCTCCGCTCATAAGATAGGGCAAAAGCGGAATTATGGCAAGCCCGACGACGGTAATTACCCCGCCTATTATCCAATAAAACTTTTTATAAATGCCGATAAGCGACTTTATCTTTTCCGTGTCGCCGTCCGCAACAGGCTTGTACATACTGTACACTATCGCGCTGCCCACGCCCAGCTCCGCCAGCGACAAAACCTGCAGTATGTTGGAAAAAAGCGTGTTCAGCCCAAGGTACTCCACGCTTAAAAACCGCACGAACACAATGCGCACGGCAAACTTCAGAATCAACTGAACAAGCATATTGAGCGCGGCGAAAAAAGTATTCTTCGCGCTGTTTTTTACCCTTGACTGAGTCATAATTTTATATGAATTTTTTTATTTTTTTTGTCGTTTTCAGCGGTTTTTTTAAGCGCCCATCGCCAGATTTTATTTTCCTTTTCAATCGTGCTGACGTTGCTTTTAAAAGCATAACTCCAATTGAGAAGTTTTAAACGCACCCTTAAAACGGTCCATTGAAAATGAGTCAGTCTGGTTTCCGACTGCCACGACCCTACGAAATGATGAACAGTAACTGCGGGATAATCCGTTTTTTGTGCCGTAAAATACTCCTTAGGATACAAATGAACTTCGTTAAACTCGTATTCTTTATTGGGCAAATGTCGTTTGTCAAGATAATCGAATACTATTTCCGACAATCTGTTGGGAATTGTCTTTAAATTAAATATGCCGTCTATAACGAATTTATCATTTAAGTATTGTTCGTACAGTTTTTTGAAAATCGGATGATCGGGCTCGGACGCCATTACGTGTGCACCCAAAAGCCATTTATTTTCGTATCCCAAAACAGTGCCTTTATCGAAAATATTGCAAGGTTTTCGTAAAAGCTCGATATCCGTGTCGAAATACACTCCGCCGTGGCGGTAAAGAACATACGTACGAATAACGTCCGAAACAAACGCCCACTTTTTATTGTCGTAAGCCTCGCGCGCGAACGGCACCGAATCAAGGTCAAAATTGCTTTCGTTCCACTCCACGATTTCGTAATCTGGCATATATTTTTTCCAGCTTTCGATACATTTTTCGATAAGCGGATTTTTAGGCGCGCCGCCCACCCAAACGTAATTAATTGTCTTAGGTATCATGATTTTTTCACCTGCCCGAATCTTTTCTTTATTCTGTTTCTTAAAAGAGGCTGAAGAATTAACGCGGGCGCCGCGACCGAAAAGGGAATCTTTTTCTCTCCCATAACGTCGCCTGTCCCGAAATATTTTTTGAATGCGTAAAAATTGGCGGCGGAGCGCACGCGCGACAAGAACGGAATAAAATCGGAAACCGCGGTAAGATTGCTGTTGAACACTACGCCTTTAGGGTTTTTTTTGACGTTATCCGTGATATTTAAAGACAGCCCGTCGCTTCGGTATTCAAAACCGTATACGCTTTTAGGCAAAAACATAGTCTTAGGGTTGCCGAACTGATAGTAAAGCGCGTTTTCCGCCAGAAATTTTTCGTTTTCGAACACGGGAAAAGCAAATTTTTTAAGTTTTTCCGCAACGAAAACTATCATGGTTTCGCCTTGATATTTTTGTTTTGTATATAAGTCGTGAAACTCCGCAAAAGTATCTTTTTCATAAAAATTTTTGCCGGGGACGTTTCCGTCGGGACCCATTCTCGGAGAAATATACGCAAAACAATTTTTATCCGCGTTTTGTCTGTGAGTTGTATTGATAAATTCCACAGCGTCTGCGGTAAACCAATCGTCACTGTCAAGACACACAAACAACTGCGTAGAACACTCTTCCACCGCCCTGTTGTGCGCAACGTGCTTGCCGCCGTTTTCCTGTTTTATAAACACCGTGTCGACCGCGCCTTCGGCTTGAAATTCGCGTATAAGCGCGTCGCTGCCGTCTACGGAGCCGTCGTCGACAACCATCCAGACAAAATCTTTGTCGGTTTGATTTTTAAGCGATTCATAAAGGCGCGGCAACGTTTTTATTCGGTTATAGACGGGAGTAAAAACGGTAAGAGTTTTGTTTTCAAACATCTTTGTTACCCCGATGAATCAATTTTTGCGCGGCGTCGTAACCGATTGTTGCGTAAAGACATTTCTTGACGGCTTTTTTCATACCGTACTTAAACGCATTTACGGGCTTATGCTTTTCGTTAAGCCAGCTGCCGTTGTACAAATGCACCGAAACGGTATCGCGAGTTATCTTTTTTTTGCCCGTCAGATATTCTATGGGGCTGAAATAGCTTGTCGGATAGACTTTCACGTCCGGCAAAACAATCTCGCGGTCGTAAAAACGCTTGACCCGATATTTTTCCAGAAACACGCGCGTCACTCTTTGCGGCATGGTAACAACCGAGCCTATCCCCTTATCCAATCTGAATTCGGTTTTTTCAAACGAATCCAGCACGGCGCGCATAAAGGGATGACCTTTTTCACAGCCTATGGTATCCGCCTCCAACAAATCGATTTCTTCAAAACCGATAAAACATTTATCATTTAAAAACGGGTTGTAACTTTTTATCGCCTTAACGTCGGTGTCAAGGTATATTCCGCCGTGGTTATAAAGCACCCATGTGCGGCAATAATCCGAAACAAACGCCCATTTTTTGTTCTCGTATGCTTTTAGCGCAAATTCGCACGAAGAAAAATCGAAGTTGCTTTCGTTCCACTCCACGATTTCGTAATCGGGCATTTTTTCCCGCCAGCTTGCTATACATTCCTCCGCCATGGGAGTTAAAGGCTTGCCGCCGAACCAGCAGTAATGTATCTTTTTAGGTATCATTTTTTGGCCTCCGAATCGAATTGATATAAGGATTTGCCGTAAAAAAGTTTTCTGAAACCCTTATACCCCAGGAAAAACAAAACGACGCGCTTGATAAACCTTTTTATTGCAAATCCGGCTTTGTTTTTGTTTTCTATCCAACTGGCGTTGAACAAATGAACCGTATAAGTGTTTTCGGTTATTTTTGCTTCGCTTTGGCCATATAGCAGCGGGCTGAAATATTCCCGGGGATATATCGTAGCGTCGGGTAAGCGAGTAATTTTATTTTTTACCCGTCTTAAGCCGTAACGCGCCGTCACGGCGTCCGTAAGCCGCATGGGCATCGTACAAATGCTTTCCCAACCCTTATTTAAATCAAAATCTGTTTTTTGGAAAGATTCCAAAACGGTTTTAATGAGTTCGTGACCGGGCAAAGCCCCGATTGTGCTTGACTCCAGCCACCCCACGTCCTCGCAACCGATAAAGAAATCGGAATTTAGAATATCATCGAATTTTTTATAAGCCGTAACGTCCGTGTCAAGGTATATTCCGCCGTGGTTATAAAGCACCCATGTGCGGCAATAATCCGAAACAAACGCCCATTTTTTGTTCTCGTATGCTTTTAGCGCAAATTCGCACGAAGAAAAATCGAAGTTGCTTTCGTTCCACTCCACGATTTCGTAATCGGGCATTTTTTCCCGCCAGCTTGCTATACATTCCTCCGCCATGGGAGTTAAAGGCTTGCCGCCGAACCAGCAGTAATGTATCTTTTTAGGTATCATAACACTCCTACTTAAGCCTGTTGTACAATCTGTAATTGAATAAAAACAAATATTTTTTCAATTTTGTACTGAAAAGCCTTGCGTTTTTTTTGAGAAAGTTTTTATCCGCCTTGAATTTTTGCAGTTTTTTTATTTCCGACGCACAATTCAAATACTGCCTTGCCAGATAGTCTTTAAGAATCAGCTTTTCTTTCTTTTCCATTGAAGCTGAATCGTAAAGTTTTTCCAGTTCGAAAATCGTGTTTATCATGTCGAAGTAACGTTTTTTGATTTTTTCGGGATTTTTTGTGCACGTAATCGAACCTTCACGCGAAACGTAATAATAAATCGGGTAATCGGTATAACATATTTTTTCGCACTTAAGCAAAACTCGCGGAGTGAATTGTTCGTCTTCGCTTAAAATGCCTTGCTTGAAATAAAAATCGTTATCGGCCAGCAAGCTTCTTTTGTAGCAATAAAACGTTACCGGCGCCCAAAGAGCTTTTTCCCGTATTTTCCTCGCCATGAACGCGCTTCCTTTGACGGGGCCGAAACTTTCGGAGCGGGAAACGGGCGTCTTTTCACTGCCCGTTTCTCTTACGCCGTTGAACATTACGCAATCGCAGTCACAGTCGGAAAAAACGCCGATTATTACTTCCGCAGCCGAATCGTCTATGTAATCGTCGCTGTCCACGAACATTGTTAAATCACCGCTTGCTTTTTCAAGTCCGGCGTTTCTTGCCGAAGACAATCCTCCGTTTCCCTTGTGTAAAACGGTTATGCTTTCGGGGTATTTTTCGGCATAGTCGTCGCAGATTTTTCCGCTTCCGTCGGTGCTTCCGTCGTCGACTAAAATTATTTCCTTATCGCAATTTTGCTTTAAAACGCTTTCTACGCATTTTTGAAGATAATTTTCCACGTTATAAACGGGAATTATAAAGGAAATTTTCATAAACTTATCCTTTTAACAAAATGGATTTGTAAGACATGAAGTGACCCTCGTCAAACAAAATAATAAATCTGAAGTAAGTAAATCCGCAAACCATGCTTGCCGCGATAAACATAAGCCACTTATAACGTTGTTCTTTTACCAGAAACAGAATGCTGAAAAGCGTACCGTAGGACAAATAGAAAAAGTCCTTGAGTCTTGTGAAGATACCGAAATTACGAAATACCACCAGAATCGGAAACAGACACACAATCATGACAAAGGCAAATTCAAAAAACTTTCCGTATTTTTTTGCTTCGTCGAAAAACAGTATAAACACGAAAAGCACCAGGAAATACTGAAGCACGTGGAAAATGCTTATAGGCTCGGATACATCTTTAAGCGCGGCGTATTTGCTGCCGAAAGTAGACCCGAACAAAGAACTTACGACGGGTTCCGATAAGTTAATAAACCAACCTATGATATTTACCTGAGTAGTAATAATTATAATAGGTATACTTATTACAAGCAAAATTATAAGAGTTTTTTTCGTCTTGGGTACAAACCTGCAAACAAACGGCAAAATTATAAGGTACAAAGAGCTGTAATGGATAAAAAAGCAAACCGCCACAACAATGAAATACCTTAAATAGCGTCTTTTTTCAAGCAAAGGCAGCGAAACCAAGAAAATTGCAATAACCGTGGATTGACGCAGGCTTATCATCGTATTATAAAAATACATCAACGACAAAAAGACCAAAACGCAAAACATCGGATTAAGGCTGTATCTTTTCAAGAAAAAATACAGGCAAATAAAGAAAAACGCCGAATGAACGAACAAAAACGCATTATAGGAAAACCCTAACGATTTAAAAAAGGATTGAATAAAAAGCCACAATCTTTCATGCCCGAATACGTTGTACTGCTCAAGATTGCTTATATTTGCGAAAAACCCGGAAAGTTTGGGTAGTCTTTGATATATGCCCTCGTAAACAAAGTAATCGCTTCCACCCGTTTCAAATCTTAATCCCGAAATAAGGCATAATAAAACAAGCACGCAGACAAGCGCGATTTTTTGGTGTGAAAAAACTTTTTTGCGGACAGCAAGAAAATCGCCGTTTCCTTTAACGACGCAAAGGTCTTTCGTATAAACAACCGAAAGAACCAATATCAAAAGAAAAATCACTGCCCACAAAAACATTTATTCTTTGTTCCACCTCTTTCTTATAAAAAACGCGGGTATCTTGCAAAGTTCGTACAAAAATTTGTACTTAATTTCCTTTTTAGCCGCTTTATGCGTCATTCCCGCCTGACGACTGTAAACAATGTACAACAGCATGAATTTTACTCGCTTTATAAACCTAACCTTATCGGTAAGAAAAGTTTTAGCGTATTCACGCCCGCCCAAAGGGCAGCTCATGCGCAGTTTCCTGCCGCTTTCTGACAGACCGCCTTCATGGTACTCGCACACATAAAGCGGAATATTGAGGTGAATCATGTCATACTTTTCCGCCATTCTGCCCCAGACCACGCTTTCGCCCAAAAAGCGCTCGCCCGTAAAGACGGGAAAACGGTATTGCTTAAGGTATTCTGTGCGGAAAACCTCAAACTTATCGCCCGTAATGCCCATATTTACCCTGCAATCGATGTAATTGCTTTTATATGCGTCCTCGGGAAATTTTTGACCTATTACTTTTCCGTCCCGGTCCTGCCGAAGAAAAACAAGCCCGCATAAAGAGCCGTCCATAGAGTATTTTACCCAATTTTCTTCAATAGTTTGCACCGCGTCGTCAAGCAGAAAGTCATCGCTGTCCACAATAGCCGTCAATTCGCTTTCACAATAGTTTACACCCGTATTCAAAGCAGTATGTTTTCCGCCGTTTTGTTGAAAAACGTAACTGATTTTAAAACCGTTTTCTTCCGCACAAAACGTTTCGACAAGCTCTTTGGTACCGTCTTCACTTCCGTCGTCCACGATAAGCCACTCAAAATTTTTGCTTGTCTGTCGTTTCAAGCTTTCGTATAGCGCGGGCAAAAACGCGCATCTGTTGTATGTGGGTGTAAGTAAGGTAATCATTTTAAGGCCTCTTCTTCACTTAAAACAACGTTTAAAGTAGTATTAACCACCGATTTCCTGTCGAATGATTTTTCCATAAGTCGGCGCGAAGCTATTCCCATGCGTTGTCTTTCTTCGCCCGAAAGAAGCATAAACCTTTTCATGGCGTCATAAAGGCTTTCTCCGCTTTTTGCTTTACATAAAAACCCGTTTTGCCCGTCCTCCAGCGCCTCCCTGCAGCCGGGAATATCGCTTGTGATAAGCGGTCTTCCCATAGACGCGCTTTCAAGCAGAGTATTACTCATCCCCTCGTGATAACTTGGTAAAACTACACAATCGGCATCCTTTATAAAATCTTTTACGCAATTTTGGAAACCGCAATATTCAGCAAATCCTTTTTTTTGCGCTTCGTCAAGCTTGTCCGAATAATTCTCTTCACAATAGCCCACAAGCTTTATTTTGAAAAAAGGAAATTCGGCATGAATTTTTTCCGCAGCAAACAACAGTTCGTCTATGCCTTTTTCCTTCATAATTCTGCCAAGATAAAGAAACGAAACAAAATCCCTTTCGGGCATGGGCTCAAACTCAAATTCGTCTAAATTTACTCCCGCGCCCTTAAGCAAACAGGCTTTATCTTCAGGAATGATTTTTTCGGAAAGAAAAACCTGCAAATTGTTTTCGTTTTCAAAAAATACTTTATTTACGCCTTTAAGTGCGCTTTTGTATAACCTTACGACTATTTTTTTCAGCCAGTTGTTCTTTTGAAAAGCCGTACCCAGTCCCGTAACATTGCAATAATAAGGTATTTTATGCTTTCTTGCTGCTTTTCCGCCGTAAATATTACACTTTACGGTAAGGGTCATTATAAATTCCGGTTTTATTTGCTTTATGATTTTGTCGTACTGCGCGTAAAGTTTTAAATCCGAAAAAGGATTTATGCCCCGTCTGTCTATCTTTGTTTCGATAAGTTTAACGCCGATTTCCTTAAGCAATTCAATTTTTTCCCCGAAAGGCACAGATACGTATACTTCGAAACCTTTTTCTATTAAAGCAAGTAAAAGCTCTTTTTTAAAATTATAAATAACAATATCCGAATTTACAAAAATTAATGCTTTCTTCACTTATCGGTTACCTGCCTTTCAACTTATACTTCTTTTCAGACTTTCCGCGTTATCCGCAACGACATATTTGCCTTCAAACGTATCGGACAAGCTTTTATCATAAGTAAGCGAGCCGAATACTTTTTTCATGGATTTGGAAAACGGCATCAATAAAAACACAAGCCAGTTGAAAAGCTTTGTTAAGCGCAGTTTTTTCCCTTTTGCCGCCGCCGCGGTCGAAACAATCGCGTAAGTCGCGAAATACTGCGGATTCTGCGGGAAAAAGACGCCTTCGACACGGTTTTCCACGGCTAAACGGACAAACTCGCTTAAGTTTTCGATATACAGCATACTGCGTTTGTTTTCGATTTTGGGAAATAGCGGAGTTTTAAGCGCAAGACTTACAAGCCGCGGAAAATTGCCCTTGCAGTCTTTGCCGAAAATCATGGGCGGACGCAGCACTGCGACCTTGAAATTTTCGTCGGACATTTCTCTTATCTTTTCGTCCGCCTGCAATTTGCTTTGCGCATAGACTCCCTTTGCGCAAGGAGCAATACCCGAATCTATGTTTTTGTTTTTACATCCGTTGTAAATAAGCATACTCGACATAAAAATAAACTGTTTTACGCCGCTGTTTTTGGCTTTTTCGGCAGTTTCGACGGCAAGGTCGCGGTTGACCGCCATATACAGCCCCTCGTTCTGCTTGCCCTTGACGTCATGAGCGATGCCCGCAACGTGAAAAACGCAGTCGAAGCCCGAAAAATCCTTTTCTTTCCATGCGTTTCCTATCATGTCGAGTTCTTCGACTTCATGCCCCGCTTCGGTAAGACGGAGCGCTGCAGCCCTGCCGACGTAACTGTTTTTGCCCGTAATAAGTACTTTCATCTGTCTTTTTCCTCTTTTAAGGAATTGTCGTCTTTTAACGAATCAGCGTCTTTTTTATCCTGCCCGCCGTAGCAGCAAGCGTCCACGAAAGCGGACAAAACGCTTTCAGCCTCCGCTTCCATCGCATCGGATTGATTTTTTAAAGCGTCGCTGTCTGCGCCTGAGTCGGATAAAACCGAATCCTTGCGCGCGTTCATATCCGCATTTTCTTCGGGTTGACAGTTATTGACGCTTTCGCCGCCCGCATTAATCTCGCGCGGCGCCGAAGCAAAATCTACCGAACCGTTTCCCTGAGTTTCGTCCGCATCGTTTGACGGTACGGAACAAGCGTCAAAATCCGCATCGGATTGATTTTCCGCGTTGTTTCCGTCCGCGGCTTCAGTTACGTTTTCCTCTGACGCCTTCTCCTCGCTGACTTCTTCCGCTTTTGCGTCGTTTTCCGGGTTAAAAGCGGTTAAAGAGTTTTCTTTCACGGCTTTCGCCATGGCGCCGGTGCCGCCCTCCACGACTCCGTCGCTTTTGAAAACCGACAGTAAGGTTTTGAAAAAGATTTTGATATCCAGCCAAAGGCTCATTTTTTCCACGTATTCGCCGTCAAGACGCGCCTTTACGTCCAGCTCCAGTTCGTCGCGGCCGCTTATCTGAGCAAGCCCCGTAAGCCCCGGACGAACGCCGTTTGCGTTATATTTATCCCTTAATTCCACAAGGTCGTACTGGTTGTACAGCGCGGGACGGGGACCTATGACGGACATATGTCCGACGAAAATATTGAAAATCTGAGGAAGCTCGTCAATGCTGGTCTTTCTTAAAAACTTACCCACGCCCGTTATGTAAGAGTCTGCGTTGCTGAGAAGGTGCGTGGCAGTGTCCTTGGGTGCGTCCACTCGCATGGTGCGGAACTTTAAAATAGTAAAAAGCTTCTTGTTTTTACCGACGCGTTTCTGTTTGAAGAAAACGGGGCCCTTGGAAGTACACTTTATGACAACCGCAATAACCGCAAAAGGAACCAAAAGCAAAACAAGCGCAAAAAAAGACGCCAGAATATCGAAAAATCTTTTGAAAAACAGATAAATAACTTTCACTTCTTTATACCCTGATAATTTAACACGTATTATTATGATTTTATTATACGTTTTTAATATGTGCAAGCAAGTTAAATTAAGCGCTTTGTTTTACCGTTCGGTTTTGAAAAAATCAACCGCTTACCGAAGCTGCCCGTTTCTCAATAAGCGCAAAATTACCGATTTTCGCCTTAAACGCTTTTAGTTAACCTTGCTTAAAGCGCCGGCGCTTAAACCCGAAAAATAAAAAGCCGCATCTATACCAAACAAAGCTTTACTTTCTTCGCGGACTTCAGATTTCGGTACGCGACTCGAGCGCGCGTGAAAGCGTCACTTCGTCTGCGTACTCTATTTCGCTGCCCATACTTATACCCTGCGCTATACGCGTGACTTTTATGCCCATGGGCTTTAACAGTCTTGCAAGATACACGGCGGTGGCCTCCCCCTCCACGTCGGGATTGGTGGCAATAATGACCTCTCTTACGCCGTCCAGACGTTTAAGAAGCTGCTTGATGTTAAGGTCGTCCGGGCCCTTTCCTTCAAGAGGATTAAGAGTACCGCCCAGGACGTGATAGACGAAAGTCCTGCCCGCAACGCGTTCCAGCGACAGAATATCCCTCGGGTCAGAAACCACGCAGATAACGCCGTGGTCGCGGCTTTTACAGATATCGCAAACGTCGTCCTCGGTAAAATTACCGCAGACGGAGCAAAACCTGATTTTTTCCTTGACGTCCGATATGGAAGAGGCAAAATCCGCAGCGGACTCTTTATCCATGCCGATAACCGCGTAAGCGTAACGCTGCGCGGTCTTTTGCCCCACCCCGGGAAGCAGAGAAAAACTGTTAATCAGTTTCTGAATTGACTCGGGCTGTTTCATAAAATCAAAGCATGTTTCCCACGCCCGCAGGCATCAGTCGCGCGCTTAATGCGTCCGCCTCTTCCGCCGCCGCGTTAAACGCCGCCACGATAAGGTCTTCAAGCATTTCCACGTCGTCGGGGTCGACCGCTTCGGGCTTAATCGAAACGGCGGTAACGCGCTTGTCGCCCGTCATGGTTACGGTAACCATTCCGCCCGCGCTGCCTTCAACGGTGGTGTTTTTGATTTCTTCCTGAGCCTGTTTAACCTGTTCCTGCAGTTTTTGCGCCTGTTTCATCATTGCCTGCATGTTCATGCCGCCCATACCGAAACCGCCTCTTGACCCGTATGCCATTTGTAAAATCTCCTTTTGTTTTATTTCTATAAAATTGAATTGCGTAAGTCTTCCGACTGAAAATTAATTGCGTTTAAGACAAAAAATTCGTCTTGTTCTTTGTATAAAAATTTTCGGCCGAAATAAAAAAGAACGTTACTATTATATAATAAAATAAACTTAAAATTGCGAAAAGACGCTTTAAAACCGTTTATAAGTACCACTTATTTGCGCCGAAAAAATTCTTCGTTATTTTTTTATGTTGAGTTTAGCGTCGCCTATCATCTTTTTGATGCGCGCGATTTCGCTGTCCATGTCCACGCCGCCCGATTTTTTGTTGACCGTAAGCTTGTAGGGCGCACCGTCGTAATCGAGCGCTCGGGTGATTGCCCCCGTCATTTCATCGTCGCTGAGCCGCAAAAAGCTGTCAGGCGCCGCCCAAACGATAAGCTTGTCGCCGCGCACCTCTACGTCCGTCACGTTGCTCAAAAGAGAGAAGGAAGCGGCTGACTCGTTAAGGCGGAAATAGGTAAGCAATCTTCCCCACACGCTTCTTGCGTCCATGGGCTTATCCGTCTCCGATTTAACGGGCGCGTGCGTCTTGGGTACGCGCTCCGAGTTCGCGGTTTTTTCGTCAGACGCCGCAAAAGCCTTGACGCCATCTTCTGTAAGCCGTCTTTCAAGGCGCGTAAGACGTTCTTCTATCGAAGAAAGGTCGGTAACCGCAAGTTTTGCCGCCCTGAGCGCAGCGCACTCCAGCACCACGCGCGGACTTACCGAATATCTGATTTCCGCGTCCACCGACGAAAAGACGTTTATAACGGACACCAGAAGTTCCACCGAATATTTCTCCGCTTCTTCTTTCATTATCCTGACGTCCTCGCGTGAAGCGGTTACGCTTGCCGAAGGCGAGGCTTTAAGCACAAGCACGTCGCGCGCGTAAGAACAAACGTCTTTGGCTATAACCCCGACGCTTTTCCCCTCGGCGCAAAGTTTGTCCACCGTTGAAAGAATAGCCGCCGTATCGGATAAAGCCACCGCGTTGAAAAGAGCGCGGGTACTTTCCCTGCCGCCCGAGCCCAGCACCTCGAGAACGTCTTTGTAAGTAAGGTCGGACGAAAAGTTCATGCATCTGTCGGCAACGGAAAGCATATCGCGAACCGAGCCTTCCGCAGCGGTTGCGATGAGGTCAAGTGCCTCTTCTTCCGCCCTTACGCCCTCCGCGGCATAGACTTTTTTAAGATAATCCTTAAGCGAGTTTTTGCCCACTAGTCTGAAATCGAACCTCATGCAGCGCGACAAAACGGTGGCGGGCAGTTTGTGCACCTCGGTAGTGGCAAGAATGAATACCGCGTGAGCGGGAGGCTCCTCCAAAGTTTTCAAAAGCGCGTTGAAGGCTGAAGCGGAAAGCATATGAACCTCGTCCACGATATAGACTTTGTACTTACCGGCAACGGGCGGATACTGCACGTTTTCCACGATTTCGCGAATCTGATCCACGCCGTTGTTGGAGGCGGCGTCCAGCTCCACGATATCGATGTTGTCGTTGCCCGAAAGAGCAAGACAAGTCTTGCATTTTCCGCAGGGAGAGCCGTCCACGGGATTAAGACAGTTTACGGCGCGGGCGAATATGCGCGCGCAGGTGGTTTTACCGGTACCGCGGCTGCCCGTAAACAGATAAGCGTGCGTAATGTGTCCCGATTTTACCTGGTTTATAAGCGTGCGCGTAATATGCTGCTGCTCTATGACGTCCCCGAAAACTTTGGGGCGGTATTTTCTGTATAATGCGGGCATTTTTCTTTATTTCCTCTCAAGATAAATTATAACCAAATACGCTTGTTTTGTCAAAGAATTGACTCTCTTTTTAAGAATGTGGCCTTATTAACGAGCAAAGCGGAAAGTTACAAAATTTTCTTTTACGTAAAACGCGCGTAAATTGTTGAAAAAACGCTTAATTTATGTTACACTTATAAAAACAAACCATTATCTGATCGGGGCGGAACAGGTTTTTTGGAAACTTCCTACTACATAAGCGTTGCAATAAAAAAATATCTCGACGAGCACGGTATGAAATCCTATAAACTCGCCGAGGCTTCCGGGTGCAACAAAACCGCGGTAAACAACTGGCTTTATCAGCGGCAGATGCCTTCCACAAAAGCGCTTGTGAAACTTGCCGATTACATGAACGTTTCCGTAGACTATCTTCTGGGGCTGAAAAGCGACAAAAGCATTATCCGCAGCGGAAGCAAGGAAAAATTCATCAAAAGAATTTCCTTTCTTCAGTTGCCCGAGGGCATAACCTCCTACCGCATCGCCAAGGAATGCGGAATGGGCACTTCCGCCGTTTCCAAATGGAAAGACATGAAACGCCTGCCTAAAATCGAGGCGATGATAAAGCTGTCCGAAATTTTCGATTGCTCGGTGGACTTTCTTTTGGGCAGGACAAACGTTCCTTGACGCTTATAAACCGAATTTTTCGTCTGCCCGCGTTTTTATATGACGCACACGGAGTAAAAATCAAAGTTAATCCCTGACAAAATTAAAACCGACAAGTTCGCTTCTGTCGGTTTTTTTGTTCCTGAAAATGATTATTGCCGTATTAATATCCGTAAAACGAAAAATGCGTTGTCATTGTTAACTTTTCTGCGGCATGAAAATTGGTAAAATCAAAACAACGCCGCATAAAAACCCTGTAAAATTATAATATCCGATTTTTTATAAAGCAATGCAGGAAAAAGTACGGAATTGTCTGTTGGTTGTAAAAAACTATTGAAATTCGGCTTTTTTGCGTAAAGTAAAGTAAAGTAAAGTAAACTGTTACGCTGTCACTTCGTCCAAAAATTCTTCCGCCGCCGAAACCTTTTACGTTAAGAAAAAAGCGGTTTGTGCGCATAAAAAATATTATATATTGTTTTTGCAGCCTTTTAGATAAATATTCGGTTTGTGACGATTTTTGCCTTAGGCCGACTTAAAGAGAACTTACTGCTCGACAGCGCACGCAATTGCAAGCGCGCCGTGTCCGATGTGACAGGAAACGCTTAATGACAGCGGGGCGAGGAAGAATTCGAAATTGGGGAAAGCCGCTTCGCACTCTTTTTTCCAGTCCTCGGCTTCTTCGGGGTTGCCCGAAAACGCGAGTGCCATTTTAAGCTTACCGTTCTTCACCGCCTCGGAAAATCTTTTTTCAAGGTCTTTCTTCATTGCTTTTATCATGACGCCGCGCGCCGCTTTTTTGCCGCGGACCTTGCTGTACGCGTCAAGTTTTTCGCCCTGAATCTGCAAAACGGGTTTAATATTCAAAAGAGTGCCTATGGCGGCGGCGACGGGGGTTATTCTGCCGCCTTTTTTGAGATATTTAAGCGTTTCGACAGTGATGTAAATGCTGGAATTCATCTTGTTTTCGACAAGGGCGTCCTTAATCTCTTTAGCGGATAAGCCCTGCGACGCCATTTTAATCGCGTCAAGCACGGACTGCCGCTGGGTGACGGATATCCTCTGATTGTCCACGACCTCCACTCTTCCGTTGTATTCGCGGCTTAATATACACGCACTCTCGCATGAGCCGCTGAGTCCGCTCGACATGGGAATATACACAAGCTCGTCGTAAGACTCAAGCGTTTTGTCCCACAAATCGGTCACGTCCCTGGGGGAAGGCTGAGAAGTATGAATTTCCGCGTCTGATTTAAGAGCGTCGTAAAACTGCTCCTGAGTCATGTTAACGTCCTCGAAATACAGTTTTCCGTCAATATAAAACGGCATGGGAAGCACAGATATGCCGAGTACGGCCGCCTCCGCCTGAGTAATTCCGCTGTTACTGTCCGTAACTACCGCTACCTTTTTCATTTTTCTTTCTCCCGAAAAAGTACTTTATCCTTCTAAAGGATAAGACGTCGGTTATTTTAACATTTTTTCGAAAAAAATGCAACCGAAAGCGACTTTAACACGATAAAAAACAATACAAAACCGAAAAATTCTTTTATAATATAAAAAAACGGCCGTTCTGACCGATTTTTTTTTGCGGAAAATTTTCGTTTAATAAATATTAAAACCCGGAAATAAAACGCCGAAACGCCCTCGTTGCGGAAAATTTCGGCTAAACGAAACGTATTTTTACAACAACGTCAGAATTCCGATAATCGTTGCCGACTCAAAATCCACGAAAGAACATTACCAAAATGGGACGAAAAGGCAAAAAACGGTAAGCACAATCAGAAAAGAAAAGTTTACCGCGGCGTTAATCATGAGATACTTCACTCTTTCGCGGGGTTTGTAAAGGGAAAAACTTTTGAAAGAGATAAGACTTGCCATGGAAGAAATAAGCGTGCCCGTGCCGCCGATATTTACCGCAACAAGCAGTCTTGCGTAGTCGGAAGTAAAGCCCGAAAGCAGCACTGCGGACGGAACGTTACTTATAAGCTGGCAGCTTATTACGCCCGTAAGAAGCACGTTGCGGCCTAGCAGCATACGGAAAAAAGCGTCGACCGCCTCTATACGCGCAAGATTTCCCGTAAAAATAAAGAACATACAAAACGTGAACAGTAACGAATAATCCACCTTAATCAGCGCGTTTCTGTCAATAATAAGCAGAACGGGAATTACCAGCAGTCCCGTAAGCACGGGGACAACGCGGAATACAAGCAGAATCATATATGCAAATAAAATAAAGTACACGACGGTTTTGGGCTTATTGAGTTTGTATTCCGCTTCCTCAATTGCCTCGATGGGTTCGCGGCGGACGAAAATACAGCAAAGCGCGATAAGCAGTACGGAAAAGAGAGTGGGTACAAGCATTATGGAAAAAAATTCGCCCGTGGGAATATTGAATCGGTTGTAAAGGTACAGATTTTGCGGATTGCCGAAAGGAGTAAGCATTCCGCCGAGGTTTGCCGCAACGGTCTGCATGGTGAACGTGTAAGCCATATATTGTTCCTTATCCGCAGAGTGCAGCACAAAGTAGCCCAGCGGCAGAAAGGTCAGAAGAGCCATATCGTTGGCGATAAGCATGGAAGCAATATAGGTTATGGCAACCAGCGCGGCGACGGCGGAGCGGGTCGAACGGAAAACTTTTATCACCTTACGCGCGAGAATACGGAAAAAACGCTGGTTTTTAAGCGCGGCGATGACTGCCGACATTCCGAAAAGCGAAATCAGGGTCCTAAGGTCGAAATAATCCGCATATTGTTTATCGGGAAAAACGAAGAAACACGAAATCACCGCCGCAATAAAGGCTATTACGGCAACTATATTGTTTTTTAAAAACGATTTTATGTAATAAGATTTATTCATGCTTTTCGGTGCGGCAAGCTTTTTTCCTTTTTAACCTACAAATACCGCTTGCCCAACATATTATATCCCTTTTACCGTCTTAAATCAACAAAAGCACAACAAAAAAAGACGGCGGAAAAATATTTTCCTATACCGTCTTTATTTACCGGTCAAAAATCTCTTACAGACTTTCAAGCAACATTTTGTCCGCGACAAGCGCAATGAATTCGCCGTTGGTGGGCTTTTCCGTGCTGGAATAAACTTTAACTCCGAAGATGGAGTTTATGTTTTCTATCTTACCCTTGTTCCAGGCGACCTCTATGGCGTGACGAATGGCACGCTCCACCTTCGAGGGGCTGGTTTCGAAACGCTCGGCCACCTCGGGGTAAAGCCTTTTGGTGATGCTGTTTATGATATCGGGGCTGTCGATTGCCATTTTAATGGCTTCCCTGAGAAACTGATAACCTTTGATGTGCGCGGGTATGCCGACCGTCATGAAAATATCGGTAATCCTTTGCTCCAGACTGCCCTTGCCGGTCTGTCCGTAAGGTCTGACGCGCGGTTTATCGGCTTTTATTCCGTCGATTCTCTTTTTAAGTTCTTTAAGTCCGAAAGGCTTTATAAGGTAGTAATCCGCACCCGCGTCCAAAGCCGTCTGAGCGTACCTCTCGCCCGCGATGCCGCTGACCGCCACGATTTTACAACCGTTTTTATCCACCTCTTCCAATACGGAAAGACCGTCTTTTACGGGCATAAGCATATCTATGACCATAGCGTCGGGCTCCAGCTGATTAAATTTATTTACGGCGTCCTGCCCGTTTGTCGCCGTGCCTATGACTTCGTAATCGGAGCAGGAAGCAAAAAATTCTTTCTCCCTTTCAAGAAGTTCCGCATCATCGTCCACCAATAAAATTCTTGTCCTCATTATTTCCACAAACCTCCTTTACTTTGACAATATTTTATCAAATTACGCATTTTTAAACAAGTTAGCGCAAAGTTATATAAATTATTTTTTGTCGGTTTAAGTAGCTTTTTAATTTACTTTAGCGAAGTGCGTTTTTTAGAGTACCGCTGAATAAGAAAAATCCTTAAATTAATCGAAAAAGGGCGTTTTTAATTATTTTTTGACGCGTTTTTCACTGTTTATACACGCGCCTCGGTTGCTATTTGATGCGGGTTGTGTTATAATCCATAAAGAATACGATTTTTATATCTGCTTAAAAAAAAGGGGGTAAAGAAATGAAGGATTACGTTCTTTCTCTTGACCAGGGTACTACCAGCACAAGAGCCTGTGTTTTCGACCGCGCAGGCAAACTGTTATATAAAAGTCAGCGCGAGATAAAACAGTACTACCCTTCTTCCGGCTGGGTGGAACATGACCCCGAAGAAATATTTTCAAGCGCGGTATTCGTCATAAAAGACGTGCTTGAAAAAAACGGGTTAACCGCTGCGGACATTGCCGCAATGGGCATAACCAACCAGCGCGAAACCGTAGTGGTGTGGGAAAAAGCCACGGGCAAGCCCGTCTACAACGCGGTCGTATGGCAATGCAGACGCACCGCCCTTTTCATGGAAAAGCTTAAAAACAGCGAAAAGGAAGCAATTATTTACTCCAAAACGGGACTTATGTGCGACGCATATTTTTCCGCCTCCAAAATCAAATGGATACTTGACTTTGTCCCCGATGCGAGAGAACGCGCCCGAAAAGGCGAGCTGCTTGCGGGCACCGTGGACAGTTTTCTTTTGTACAGACTTTCGGGGTTGAAAGTACACTCTACGGATTACACAAACGCGTCACGCACCATGCTTTACAACATTCACACCATGGAATGGGACAAAGACCTTTTATCCCTTTTCGACGTGCCCGAAATCATGCTGCCCGAGGTTAAGCCTTCGGGATACGACTACGGAGTTACGGAAAAAACTCTTTTCGGAGAAGAAATACCCGTTTGCGCGCTGGCAGGCGACCAGCAAAGCGCTTTGTTCGGGCAAAAATGCTGGAATAAAGGCGACATAAAAAACACTTACGGCACGGGTTGTTTTTTACTGATGAACACGGGCTCCGTCGCGGTGGAGTCCACCCGCGGCTTGGTCACTTCCCTTGCGGCGGGGCTTACCGATAAACCCGACTACGTCCTGGAGGGCAGCGTGTTTGTGGGGGGCGCGGTAGTGCAGTGGCTGAGGGACGAGATGAAACTTATTTCCTCCGCCGCGGAAAGCGAAAAACTTGCGCGAGCCGTGGACGACTGCGGAGGCGTTTACTTTGTCCCCGCGTTTGTGGGTTTGGGCGCTCCGCACTGGGACCAAACCGCACGCGGTCTTATTACGGGCATTACGCGCGGTACCCGTCGCGAACACATAGTCCGCGCCGCCCTTGAAGCCATTGCGTATCAGGTTTTCGACGTGCTGCACGCGATGGAACGCGACCTTAAAGAAGACGTCACTGCGCTTAACGTGGACGGCGGGGCAAGCGCAAACGACTTTCTGATGCAGTTTCAGGCGGATATACTGTTTGCCGAAGTAAGGCGACCCGAAATAATAGAAACCACCGCTTTGGGCGCGGCATATCTTGCCGGACTTGCGTGCGGATTTTTTGCGTCGGAGAAAGAAATAAAAAACACTTCTGATTTTAACGTATTCAGGCCCTCCGTTCCCGAGGCAAAAAGAAGAGAAATGCTTTTAGGCTGGGAAGAGGCAGTCGCGCGCACCAAGGCAAGGTAACGCAATATTTTTTGCGCACTCCCATTTCTCGGTAGCAAGGCTTAAAGCGGAGTTCTCTTTTATCCGCATAGGAAAATAAAAGGATAATCAGCCTTAAATAAACCTTCCTTTTTTACTAATACCGAAGTCGGGTTGTCTTAAATCGCTGATTTTATATATTTCCGCCTTACATGAATTTTGATTAAAGCAAAATTTAATTTTAAGCGCAATTTTTTTCTTCATAAATTTTTTGTACAATAAAATTAC
>UQSP01000006.1 GCA_900543755.1 uncultured Eubacteriales bacterium | reverse complement strand
TACACCCTAGAGTTCGTCGGCAGCGTCAGATGTGTATAAGAGACAGATATAATTCAATACAAAAGGGGTGCATTGTTATAATATTTATTTCAGCTCGCTACCTGTAGCGTTTATGATAGCAGTTTACCATCACTGTTGTCTTCCTCGGTTCATACGTCTTTGTCTTTATTGAAGTAAGAAAGAAACCGAATGATACAATTCGTGCTTTATATTTTGAAGTATAAATAAAAAAGAGCGCGGTATTCGCGCTCTTATTTGTTGCTGATTCTCTCGATATAATGGATACAGCGCAAAAGGTTACAACAAAGTACGAGCGTGAAGATAAGGCCCTTTTTGAGTATACCTTTATACCGATACCGAATTCAGAAAGTGCATTGAGAGAAGTTTTCTACAGGCTAAACACAGTAAATGCAGATACGGAGGTATTCTATACGCTGGAAAATTCGCTGTATGATACGGTGCTGTCTGTAAGCGAGGTCATAGATCTTCTTTCCACGGTGCTGTTGGTTATATGGTTGATATTTATGGTGTTTGTCGCGCTGTTACTCCTAAATTTTATTACAATTTCCATAGGACGTAAAAAGAAAGAGATAGGAATATTGCGAGCAATCGGCGCCCGCGGCGTGGATATATTTAAGATTTTCTTCTGCGAATCGGGAGTAATAGTCGGAATCTGCCTTATATTATCTGTGGTAGGCACGCCGATTGCGGCAGCGGTGCTTAACAATGTGCTTAAAGCGTAATTGAGACTCGCCTCACAATATTTGTATTTGGATCTTATTGATGATAGCAGTTACCATCATTCTTGCCTTCCTCGGCACGTTTTTACCTGTGTTCATTGCCTCAAGAAAGAAACTGTTGGAAACAATTCGCGCCTTGTAAAGTATCTAATTTGCGTTATTCATGTCGGCTATGGCAAACATAGTTCCTCGCGCAAGTAAATGTTCACAAAATCGTTATTAAAAGTATAAATAAAAAGACGGTGGAGTCGTGAAATGAATATACATTACTCGACTCTTTTTAGTTGCTTATTGAAAAAATAACAGATTAAATTGAACTAAAACTTAATAATTTATTTCTAAGACGGCGTAATCGAAATGGTTGCGTCGTTTTTCTTTTATCCCTATGGAACGAACAGAAACATTAAAATCTTCATCGGTTCGGACGATCCCGACACGCGCAGAGAATTTTCCGAGCTTTGCGGTCAGAAGAAAGTCAAAAACTTTTCGGTCAATACAAGCGCGGAAAGCCCTGCGTCCTCGAACACGGGCGCGAGCAATCAACCGCTCATTACGATCGGTATGCTCGAACGGCTGAACGGCGACGAAAAGGGCGATGCAATCGTATCGGTCAGAGGCTATGAGCCGATCTGGTCGAGGTTCACGCCGTCGTTTGAACTCAAAGACGTGTACTTTGCAGAGGGGAAAGCGGACATCTCGAAACGCGAAGCGCGGCTGTTCGATAAGGACAAGTATGTATTCGATATTCTCGGCGGAAGTCAGGCGGAGGAAGAAGAAAAACAGCTCGACGCCATAGAACGCCGCGAACAGGAACAGGCGGAGGAAGAAACGGAGAAAGTACCCGATATTGCCGCACTCGACAAGGCATGGAACGCGAAAGTGGAAGAAGTACATACAAAGGTACTGAAAGTGGCGGAGATGCTCGCGGAAGAAGATGCGGAGGCACTCTTGCAGGCGAAGTTGGAGCATAAGCAAATTTTGATCGCTTTGCTTTTGGAACAGTACACCGATATGAGTACACAGCAAAAACTGAAAACGCTCGATCAGTATTTGAGCGAAGAACTGCCGAAACTGCTTGAATTGCAGGAGAAGGCAAAAAAATAAAGAAAGGAGAGAATGTTTGAGTAAATTTTTTAAGATGCTTCCGATTCTTGCAGTCGGACTTATCGCGGCACTTGCGACGGTCGGCTGTGCAAGTACGGAAAATCAAGAGCCGACAGAAACAGCAGTGCAGCGAACGGCGGCGGTAACATACGCGGCAATCGACGGCTCCTGCGAGCATGACTATGAAGCGACGCAGACCTTTGCGGCGACTTGCACCGAACAGGGCTATACCGTCTATACTTGTGCAAATTGCGGCGACAGCTATACGGACAATTTTGTTGCGGCAAAGGGGCATACCTTTCAGGACATTATCGTACCCGCAACGTGTACGCATAAGGGGTACGTCACGCATTTCTGTACGACGTGCGGCTATGAGTATTCGGACACGTTTGTGGACGAAACGGGGCATGACTATACGGACGAAGTGACGGCACCGACGTGTACGGAACAGGGCTATACGACGCACACCTGCAATACCTGCGGATATTCGTATAAAGACAGCTATGTGGAGGCTCTCGGTCATGATTATACCGAAACAGTGACCGAACCTACCTGTACGGACGGCGGGTACACGACCTATACCTGTCAGACTTGCGGCAACGAAGCCGTGGCGGATTATACGGAAGCAAAGGGGCATACATATTCCGAAACCGTACACCCTGCAACGTGCGTGAGCTACGGTTATACCGAGCATATATGCAGCGACTGCGGCGACAGATATGTTACCGATTACACCAAGGCAACGGGGCATACCTATCTCGACATTGTTGTGGAAGCGACAGAGGACAGCGTAGGTTACACAAGACATCTTTGCGTTGTCTGCAATTACAGTTATCTTTCGGATTTCGTGACCAGCGGCGATACGGGATATATCGAAGAGGAAGAGCAAGAACCTCAGCACAAGCATCTGTATCAGTTGCATGTGCAGGATAACGCCGAGGATAAATATTTCATTGCTCTCCGTGTCTGTGCTTGCGGTGACAGCAAAGTCGGCAATCTCACGGTAAATCTGAAAAGTGAAAGCGGCGAGGAAATTCAGCTTTTTGCCAACGAATACGGACAGGTTGACTACGCCGGATTGTATGGCAATTACATCGTAACCATTATGGATGAGAACGGCACAGAGCTGACGATGTTCGATATTTCGGCAGGCGAAGCACCCGAAATTCCGGATGGCGGCGACGAGGAACTGCCCGACGAAACGCCCGACGGCGGTGACGAAGAATTGCCCGACGAAACGCCCGACAGCGGCAACGAGGAACAGCCCGACGAAACACCCGACGGCGGCAATGAGGAACAGCCCGGTGAAACACCCGACAGCGGCAATGAGGAACAGCCCGGTGATACGATGGAACCCGCAGAAGATGATGGGAAAGGAAGTGCGGGAACGGCAATCATTCTGCTTGTCGTATTCTTACTGCTCGTGGCAGGCGGAATCGGCGCGGTGATCTTCATGAAGAAGAGAAAGAACAAAAATCAAAATTAAAAAAGGAGGACTACATAACACATGAATATCAATTTGTTGGCAGAAGGATTGGACGGCAGCCTTGCCGAGATCGTGGCGAAGCTCCAAAGCCTTATCGACAGTTTTTGGATCTATATCGTCATCGCTCTCGCGGCGGTCGTCGTTGTATGGGGTGCGTATATCGGCATTAAAATTGCCATCGCGCACCGCAATGAGGAGAAGATCAACGCCCGCGACATGATCAAAAATCTCGTCATCGGCATCGTCATTATATTCGTCGTTGCAATGGGCGCGCCTTTGCTCATTAACGGCCTGTCCGCTTGGGTCGGCGCGTAAAATGGTCGTCTTTCGGGTTCATGCTGTGTCAGGCTTACGCGGCTATTTCGGTCACATACGTCTGTGTATGCTCCCTCATAGCCTTGCGTGCCTTCCTTGCCTGATTCCCGAAACTCAACCATTTTGTCTGAAAAGGGGCGGCGGGTGTTCTCGCTGCCCTTCCTTTTCAGAGAAAGGAGGGGTAAATGCTAATATTCATTCAGGAGATAGGCTTGCAGCTTTTCTTATGGCTGTTACAGCTTGTCGACGGACTTATGGAGATATTCTCCGCAATATCGGGCGTTGCCACCGTAAACTATCACGGACAGCAGGTAAACATCATTGAGTTTATCGTGGGCGACTCGACGATAGGCGTAGTTTTTTGGTGCATCTTTATAACGGCGGTGGGACTTACTTGTATTTTCACGATTGTGGGGCTTGTCAAGAATATGATCGTCAACAACAGGAATGTATCGACCATCGTCGGGAAGTTTTTTCTTGCGCTTTTAGGAACAATGGCGATGCTCGCCGTCGTGATACTCGGTATCCTCATTGCAAATTCGTTTTTACAGCTTTTGGCACGGATATTCCAAGTGAACAACACGACGAAACTATCGACGGCAATTTTCAATGCCTGCGTCGGCGAATGGCTGAACGGGTATTCCGCGTCGAATATCGACGTAACTTCGCTTACGGTCAGTCAGATACTCGGCGGGTACAACGCTGCGCTGTTCGGCATTTGGCCCACCTCATGGAAGTGCAATGGTATGGTCAATCCGAACACGTTTATGTATCTGCCTGCGCTCATTGCAGGCATAGCTTTGGCGATCGCGCTTATCATGGCGGTACTCAACCTCGCAAAGCGCGTGTATGAGATCGTGTTCGTGTATTTCACGATGCCCGTTGCAATGTCAACGCTGCCGCTCGACGACGGAGCGCGGTTCAAGAATTGGCGCGAGATGTTCGTGACAAAAATCATTCTCGCGTATGGCGCGGTGTTCGCAGTCAATATTTTTGTGCTTGTGTTGCCTATTATCAACGGTATGCACATAGACGGCGTGAGCGGTTTTGCCAATTCCATGTTTACGATCTTTATGATCGTGGGCGGAGCAATGCTCATTCCCGCGGGGCAGACACTGTTTGCGAGATTGTTCGGGCAGGCGGACGATATGCGCGCCGGCGGCGGGTGGCTGAGAAGTGCGTTCTACGGCGGCAGAATTGCAAGCGCAATGACAGTAGGGTTGGCTGTGAAAGGTATCAAAGGAATTTCCCATGCCGTGAGAAGGCGCAGCAATAAATCGCACAACAGCGGCGATTCGTCGTCATCGGACGACAGCTCCGACCAATACACGGAAAGTGCGACGGACGGGGGAAGTGAAGAAGGAGGGGAAAGCAGTTGAGAATTATCCCTAAAAAAATCAAAGTGAAGAACACGGTATGGAAGTGCTATTCCATGACGGACGTTGTGGTCGCGCTGTTTGTGTTTGCGCTCATCTTCATAGCGGTCACGGCGGGGAATTGGGCGTTTGCGATCGTTATGGGCTTGATAGCGGTCGTCATGTTCATGCCCACGCCCGACGGCATCTTTTATACCTGTATCTTTGAGAATGTAAAATTCCTGTTCGCCAAAAAGAGATATACGGCGGACGCAAAGAACCCGAAAGAAAACATCGACACGCTTTTGGGGCTGAAAGAAATCAAAACAAACGGCTTGCTCGCGTACAGCGGCGGAATGTTCGGCAGGGTCATTAAGATCGGGCAAAAGAACTTCGGCATTGAGGACGTGGTACAGCAGAATATCGACATCGGCTACATTGCAAACGCGCTGAAATTGCTCGATGCGAACCAGAGCGCGGACATCATAAAAATAGATCGCCCCGTAAACTTGGACGGCTTTGCAAAGGACATCTTTGACAAACTTTCCGCGTTGCGCGAAAGCGAAGATTACAGCGACGTGCGGGAGATCAAGCGGAATATTTTGCAGGAGCGGATCGACCGCATCGACAAGCTCAACAATATCCGCAAGCAGTACTTGTCCGATTATTATATTATAGTGTATGGCAGAAACGAACTTGACCTCGAAAGTGCAGCTATCAATATTGCGGGCGAGGTCGGAAAGAGCGGACTGTCCACGAAGCTGTTAGGTCAGCGCGATGCGGCGGTGTTTCTGAAATACAGCTTTTCGCGGAACTTTGACGAACGCGAGGAAAAGGATATTGCGGATGAGGATTTGCTTGCATGGGTAAAGCCGAAAGAAGTGGTATTCCACGGCAACAGGTATGTCATCGACGGAACGGAAGCGAGCGTGCTTGCAGTTGCGGACTACCCCTTGCGCGTCAAAAACGCATGGGGCGCAAAGCTGTTCAATATTCCGAATACAAAGGTCGTGATGCACGTTCGGCCCGTGGACAAGTACAAGGCGATCCGCCGAATCGACAAATGTATCGGCGAGATGGCGACCAAGCAGATCGTGGCGGATAAGGCGAGCGAGGCGAACAGCGCGGAAACGCATCAGGAAACGATGAACGCGCTTTTGGATAGTTTGCAGACGGAGAACGAGAGTCTTTTAGACGTTACGTTGACCGTCACGGCCTATAACTATCTTAAAAACGAGAATTATAAAAAAGCGGTGCGCCGTGCAATGCTCACGGAAAACTTCAAACCGTCCACGCTGTACGGCTTGCAGATCGAAGGATTTAAGACTGCGGCGGTATCGCCTGCGGCAACGCTCAAAAACCACGAGCGCGGAATCAACAGTTCAAGCCTCGCGGCGGTGTTCCCGTTTGTGCGGACTTGCGTCCTCGATGATGGCGGTATCCTTCTCGGTGAGAACAAGACGAACGGGTATCCGTTCATTCTCAATTTATGGAAGAGGGGGAATCTTTATCAGAACTCCAACGCCATGATCATCGGCAAGTCGGGTTCGGGTAAATCGTACTTTCTCAAAACGCTCATCGCCAACGAATGGGCGAACGGCACGCGGGTGATCGTATTAGATCCCGAAGCCGAATACCTCACGCTCACCCGCAATTTGAGCGGTAACATCATCGACGTGGGCAATGCAAAGGAAGGGCGGATCAATCCTTTTCATATTTATAAAATACTCACGGAGGACGGTACGCCCGCAGACCCAAAGGTCACATTCAACACACACCTGAAAATGCTGGAGAGCTTCTTTAAGATCGTACTTGCGGATGCGCCCGTGGACGTCATCGAACTCATCAACAGCCTTGTGGTGGAAACTTACGAGAGAATGGGTATCACGGAAAACACTGACTGTTCGGCGTTCCCTGCGGACTACTTCCCGCTGTTTTCCGACCTTTTGGAAACATTACAGAGCAAAAGTAAGGAAAGTATGGACGAGCTTACCAAGAGGGATATGCGCACGGCGGAGTTGTATCTTAAAAAGTTTGTTTCTGGCAGGTATTCGGACATCTGGAATGCACCGTCCACGTTAAAGACGGATGCAGACCTTATAGACTTCGATTTCCAGAGCCTGTTCGCAAACAAAAACAACGTCGTGGCGAACGCGCAGGTGCTGCTTATCTTCCGTTTTATCGAACAAGAAGTCATCAATGCGCGAGAAAGGAACAAGGGCGGGGCAAACCTTCATACGCTCATCATTGCAGACGAGGCGCACCTCTACATAGACCCGAAGTTCCCGATTGCGCTCGACTTCTTCTATTCGATGTCAAAGCGTATCCGCAAGTATAACGGCTCGTTCGTCCCCGCCACGCAGAATATCGCCGATTGGAATGCCAACGAGGAACTGCGGGGCAAGACCTCGGCGATCATCAAGAACAGTCAGTATAGCTTTATCTTCAAACTGTCCGCGCCCGACATGAAGGACGTGCTTGACGTCTATAAAGCGGGCGACAGCTTCAACGACGAGGAACAGCGCATGATCATCTCGGCGATAACGGGGCAAACGTTCTTTGTGGGGAGTACGGAGCTTCGCAACTGCATTCTCGTCAAGGCGGGGGACTATACGCAGTCGCTCTTTGAAGAACGGAAAGAGGAGGAAACGAATTGAGAAGTAAAACGAAGAGAGTAACGGCACTTACAATCTTTGCCGTGTTGCTCGCGTTGCTTTCCGCATTGCTGTTGCTGCCGAACGGCGCGGCGACGGCAAACGCGGCGACAACGCCGAAGTATGCGGTGAGTTTTGATTACACCTGTTACTATCAGTACAATACATCGAAAAAGGTGGACAGTTCGGGAACGGGAACGACGTCCGCAACGGTCAAGGACTCGAAAGGCAAATCGACCACGCTCACGATTTCCATGTATGGCAGTTCGTCGTCCGGTACGGGAACGCTTGCAAACGGCGGCACGATCAAATCGGATACGGTCAATATCGTCATTACATCGGGCTATCAATGGCATGACCTCAGTGTAACAAACAGTAGCGGGCAAGAGGTCGGGAAAACCTCGACCACGACGTTAAAAATTACGGGGTTATCGGACGGAAGATATACGTTCAGCGGCAGGGAATACGGGCAGGGCTGGAACCCGAATCCGAGGGCGTATGCAACATATTCCACGGAATATTCGTTCAGCTTTGTGGTGGATACATACGTCGATAATACCAATCCTACGATCAGCGGCGCATCGACTTCCACAACGGGAAAGTACACAAATACGTCGTTTACGGTAAGGGCGAGCGATACGGGAAGCGGCGTTGATAAACTGTATTGGATGGCACCGAACAGCGGCTCGTATTCGTCCACAAGCTCGACAAGCAAGACCTTCTCGGTTTCTTCTGCAAACGGGTTGTATCGTTTTTATGCTACGGACAAGTTTGGGAATAAGTCGTTGACCTACTACGTCTATCTCGATACCGTTGCGCCGTCCGGTACGTTTTCATTGGAGAACGGGAACACGATCGCATCGGGCGGTTCAACGAAAGAGAAATTCCGCTTTTCTGCAACGGACAGCGGCAGCGGCGTGAGCAAACTTGAATACAGAACGCCGTCATCCTCGGTATGGAAAACATATACGTCGGGAACATACATTCAGCCCACAGATGCGCAGGGACTGTTCTATTTCCGTGCAACGGACAAGGCGGGGAATACTTCGACTTATACCATCACGACGATACACCCTTGCGAGGAAGGGCATACCTATGTTCCGAAAGTTACATTGCCGACCTGTACGGCGGGAGGTTATACAAGATATACCTGTTCGGTGTGCGGCAGCAGTTATACGGGCGATGCGACACAGGCGCTCGGACACAGCTATACGGCATCTACGACGACGGCTTCCTGCACGAGCGGCGGATATACGAGATATATCTGCTCCCGCTGCGGAGACAGTTATACGGGTAATCAAACCGCTCCTACGGGACATAGCTTTTCCGCAAGTGTTACCGATTCGACTTGTACAAGCGCAGGCTATACGACATACACCTGCACGAAGTGCGGATATAACTACACGGGCAACGAAACGCAGCCGCTCGGACACAGTTACACAGCGACAACGGAAGATTCGTCCTGTACGGAAGATGGGTACACGACCTATAAATGTACGCGCTGCGGCGTGAGCTATACGGACAACCCGACGGGAGCGACGGGGCACAGCTACGTCGCGTCGATTGTGGAAGCGACCTGTACGGAGCGGGGATATACCATCTATACCTGCACAAAGTGCGGGGACAGTTACCGCGACAACGAAACGGCGGCGATCGGGCATAACTATGTGCAGGAAACGGTTTCGGCGACTTGTACGGAGCATGGGGGAATCAAATACACCTGTACCCGCTGCGGGGTAAGCTATAACGGCAGTCAAAGCGAGCCGCTCGGTCATGTGTATGTGACGGAAACGGTGGCGGCAACCTGTGAAGAGGGCGGCTATACCAAGCATACTTGTTCGAGGTGCGGGGACAGCTATACGGATAATCAAAGCCAGCCGCTCGGGCATAACTTTATTATGACGACAAAGGAAGCGTCCTGCGAAGAGTTCGGCATGACGGTCTATACCTGTCAGGTGTGCGGTTACGAACGCACCGAAGAAACCGGCGCGTATCCTACGGGACATAATTATTCCAACTTCATCGTAAAAGCGGCGACCTGCACAGAGGACGGGGAGCGCAGATATGTCTGCGACAAGTGCGGCGACGAATATACGGAAGTCATCGCCGCGACGGGGCATAGCTATGCGATTACCGACTCGACTTCCGAAAACGGTAAGACGACAAGAGTATATACCTGTACGATATGCGGCGATTCCTATACGCAGGAGCTTGGCGATCAGTATGACGAGGTAACGTCGTATGTGGAAGATCTGTTTGAGAAGTACCGCCCGTATATGATATGGGTGTTCCTTGCGACTGCTGCCATTTGGAGCATTGTGATGGGTGTGTTCTTTGCAATCGCGCATAAGAACGAGGACAAAGAGAAAGCGAGGAAGATGATCGTGAACTACTTTGTAGGGCTTATTGTAATCTTTGCAATACTCGTTGCTTGCCCGTACCTTATCCGTGGAATTGCTGCATTGGTAACGTAAAAAATTTATTCGGGAAATTCACTTGGTACTCTTGACAATATCGTGATAGCACGATATAATAGAAGTACAATGAAACAGAAGGAGGGCGCACTCATGAACGCACAGGAAATCATTGCAAAAGCGGACAGGGGCGAGGGGCTGACGGAAGAAGAAATCAGAGTCTATTGTGAAGCGGTCAAGCCTGTCAAGCATACCTACGGCAAGTACGGAACGCTCGCCAAGAAGTATCTGGAAGAGGAGAACGTCGGAAAGTATTGGGCAATAGAGAACCTCCCCGAATATCTGCATGGCATCGACCGTCAGGCGGACGAGCTGTACGAAACCATGTACGCCAAGCTGTCCCAAGACGAACGGTATAAGCGGACGGGAAACTTTATGGAGGACTACCGCAGACAGACGGAGATACAGAGGCTCATAGAGGAAGAAATACTTTCCGAGCTTGTGTATGTGGATTAAGGACGGAGGTGCAAGATGAGAGCTGTTTTGGGAATCGGGAAGGGGTTGCTGAAAGCGTTGTTTATAGGAATCGTCGTTGTCGGGGCGTTTCTTATGAATTGCATTGGCGCAATTATCTGTGCGATTACGGAATGAGAGGGTGCTATGGCAAAGAAAGAAGAAACGCCGCTCCGTCGTGCGCGCCGGAATTACGAGGTGCGAAATAAAACGGAGCGAGAACAGGCGACAAAGCAGTACAATACACGATTGCCGAGGGAGCTGCACGATGAGATTTGTGCCTTTCTCAAAAAGAATAGAATTACAAAGGTAGAACTGATCGTTGCAGGGTATCAAGCCCTGCTCGATCACTACGGCCCGAAAGAACAACAAAATAAAGAGTAAAAGCGCGAGCGCAAGGACTACGGCCCTTGCGCTCCTGCTTTAACGGAGTATTTAAGGTTTGAGGCAGAAACGATGAAAACTTGTAAGGCAGTAATTTATATACGAGTTCCTACGATGGCGCAAGCGCACGATATACCGTGCGAGAAAAAGCGTAAAGAAATTTTATGGGAAGATATACCCGATTTTGCAAGGCAAAATGTTGCGGAATATATCCGTCACCATAAATTTACGAAACAAAGATAAACAACAGAATATGCCGAACGGCATAAGGAAGAAAACGGACATCGGAAAGATGGAGCGTAACGGACTTATGCCGCCGCGCTTCGTCTTTCCTTATATATAAATAGGATGGAGGAAAAATGATAAGCGCGGAAGAACGGATGCACAGGGAGAATGTTTATAGGTTGTCATGGGCGGTTGTGCGAAATTTATATTTGCACGGAGAGATAAACGGAAAGGTAGCGGAGCGGCTGAATCATAAAAACGCAGAGAAAACGGGCAGCGGTGTCATCCCGATCGATTGAATGAGCTGAAAAGTCGTATGACATATCGGAGAGATGTCCGAAACACAAGGAAAATAAAGAGGAAACGATTATGTCGGCAAGAGAAAAGGAAGTCAAAATCATAAGACCAACCAAAGAAGGTGATGACGCGGGGTATATCCGAGTCGGGGCGTATTGCCGCGTGAGTACGGATTCGGAAGATCAGCTCAATTCCTTTTTTGCACAGGTCAAGTATTATAACGATTATATCCGCCGAAACGAAATGATGCGGCTCGTAGATATATACGCCGACGAGGGTATCACGGGAACGGAGATGCAAAAGCGGGACGAGTTCAAGCGTATGCTGAAAGATGCAAAAAATCGGAAGCTCGACCGTGTTCTTGTAAAGAGCGTTACGAGGTTTGCGCGCAACTCCCTTGAATGTATCGAAGCGGTGCGGGAACTGAAAGCCTGCGGTGTGAGCGTGTTTTTTGAGAACGACAATCTCGACACAGAGCAGATGAATTCGGAGATAATACTTTACATCAAGAGCGCATTTGCGCAGCAGGAGGCCTTGTCTGCATCCAGACGAATGGCAATGTCGGTTCGTATGCGCATGGAGAACGGGACGTATAAGCCGTCCTCTGCACCGTATGGTTATAAATTAGAGGACGGTGATTTAATCGTTTTGCCCGATGAGGCGGAGCAAGTACGGAAAGTATATGAACTTTACTTGTCCGGCATGGGAGAAAAGGCAATCGTAAAATATATGCAGACGCATGAAACGGGCGGACTGCAATGGTCGATGAAACAGGTTTCCTATCTTTTGACGAATGAAAGATATGTGGGCGACTTATTGATGCGGAAATATTACACGCCGCCGATGCTGCCGCTGCGCGCGAAAAAGAACCGCGGAGAAGAGGATATGTTTCTTTGCGAAGGTGCGCACGAGGCGATCATTCCGAAAGAAGATTATCTGGCGGTGCAGGAGATGCGCCGTGAACGGAGCGAAAAGTATTTTAAGCCGCCGCAGGAAAAGCAGTTCTTTCAAGGTAAAATCGTATGCGAGCAATGCGGATGGAGGTACAGGAAACATCAGAAGGACAGGGAATGGTATTGGAAGTGCGGGAAAAAGGGGCTGACGTCGGAGGTATGCCATGCACCGCTATTGTCGGATAAAGAGATACGCAGGGCATTCGTAAGAATGTTTAATACCTTAAAACAAAACGAAAAGACAGTCATTGGAGATACAATACAGCAGTTGCAGACCCTGAAAATAAAAGGAAACGGTGGCAACGGTATGATAGCGGAAATAGACAATGAAATGGCTACGCTTTCTAAACAAAACAGTACATTCAGTGACTTATTTTTGAAAGGGGTAATTGATTCTGTACTGTATTTTGAAAAGACGGATCGGTTAAAAAACCGAATGGCAGAACTTCGGGAACGAAGGCAGAAACTCGTAAATGAGGACGAAGAAGAAAAATGCTTGGAGAAACTTCGTGCGTTGAAGCGGATCGTAGAAAAGAAGCCGTTTTTAACAGCAATGGATGAGGCTTTATTCGATGAGATCGTGGATAAGATTCGCGTCGGACAGGACGGTTCGTTGACCTTTGCTTTGAAGTGCGAATTGAAATTAAGAGTGAAACGGTAGGATAAAGATATGGCGAACAGGATGATCAGCTACGGATACGGAATGGAAAGCGGTAAGCTCGTTGTGATAGACAGCGAAGCGGAGATCGTGCGCAGAGTGTTTCGGGAATACATAGAGGGAAAACTTTTGCAGGAGATAGCGGACGAACTGACGGAAGAAGGAGTGGAGTTTTATTTGGAAAGCCGCTTGTGGAATAAAAACAAAGTTTTCCGTATCATAGAAAACGAAAAATATATCGGTGCAGAGGGGTATCCCGCCATTATCGGTCTGGAAGAGTATCAGAAAGCCAATCAGAGAAAGTCCGCTCGCGGGAATCAGAAAATCGCTTTGGACGCAGAAGTCGAGTATCTCAAAAAGATCACAGTTTGTGCGCAATGCGGCAAACCCTTTTATCGAAGGACAAAATGGAAGAACCGAGAAAAATGGATTTGTCCGAACGGGTGTAAAAACGACAAGTATATCTCCGATGTGGAGGTGTTTGGAGGGATACTGTCGGCAATCGGTATGGCTGCAACGCAATCCGATGCGTTGTTATCAAAGGAAGAGGTTGTAACTTATTATCCCACACAGGAGATCATGCGCTATACAAATGAAATCGGCAGAATGACGAATCAACCGGCTCCGAGTTTTATGGCGGGGAAAAAGGTGATCCTCGAATGTGCGGCATTAAAGTTTCAGGCTTGCCGGGAGAATAAAGCTGCTGCTTATACGGAATTTGTCAGAAGAAAGGTCGAACAGGAGTTCGAGAGCGGAAAAGTCAGTATGGATTTTTTGACGGTAGCCGTATCGCAGGTAAAAATATACAAAGACGGTGCGATCGGCGTGGTGTTCGTGAACGGCGCAGAGGTGATCGGAAAGAAGGAGGGCGTGACAAATGCGGCAAAAGGTCATAACAAAAATAGAAGCGAATCCGCTGTTGGTAAAGCAAAATGATGCCAATGCCATTTTGCGGGTGGCGGCGTATTGCCGTGTTTCGACGGACAGTGAGGATCAGCTTGAAAGTTATGCCGCGCAGGTTTCTTATTATACGGATATTATAGGGAAAAATCCACGGTGGAGATTTGTCAAGATATATGCGGATGAAGGAATAACGGGTACGCTTGCTAAAAAGAGGAAACACTTTTTGGAGATGATACGCGACTGCGAGAAAGGAAAGATAGATTTGATCCTGACAAAATCTGTCGCGAGATTTGCCCGAAATGTCGTGGACAGCCTGCGGTATGTGCGGCAGCTGAAAGCGATGGGGATCGGCGTCTATTTTCAGGAGCAGAATTTAGATACCCTCAAAATGGAAAGTGAAATGGTGATCGGTTTTCACAGCGTTATGGCGCAGGCGGAAAGCGAAAACATCAGTGCCAATGTCAAGTGGGGAATCCATCAGCGGATGCGCACGGGAACGTATGCTTTCCGATATAATATTTTGGGCTATCGTAAAGGCGAGAACGGCGAGCCGGAAATTGTTCCCGAAGAAGCCGACATTGTGAAAGAGATTTTCCAAAAATACCTTGCAGGTGATACCACAGATCAAATCAAAGCCTATTTGGAAGGAAACGGCTATTTGACCAAAAAGGGGAAAAGCGTATGGAGCAAAGGGAACATATACAGTATCCTTACGAACGAACGGTACTGCGGCGACGTGATCTATCAGAAAACATATGTAGAGAATTGCATCACAAAAAAGGTGAAACGAAACCGCGGAGAACTGACAAAGTATTTGGTAACGAATAATCACCCTGCAATCATTGACCGCGAAACCTTTAAGATGGCGCAGACAGAGATTGCCCGCAGGGGAAGTATGCGGAAGGTATCCGATAAAACAATAACGGAGCAGGGAAAATACAGCGGCAAGTTCGCTTTGACTAATCTTTTGATTTGCGGCGAGTGTGGCAGTCCATACCGAAGGCGGACATGGGTGAGAAACGGGGTGAATCGAAAAGTTTGGCGGTGCGTGAGCCGTGTCGATCACGGAACGGAATTTTGCAAAAATTCGGTTACCCTCGATGAAGAAAAACTGAAAAAGGCGATCTGCCGCGCATTGACGGTTGCCGTCAGAGATAGAAAAGAAGTTATGGATTTGATCGTGTCCAATCTTTCTTACGCTTTTACGGGAGAAAATGATGTGTTGGATACCTATGCCATAGAGAAACAGATGGAAACGATCAGGGGAGAAATTGACGGAAACATCGAATTGCTCGAAAGAACGGAAGGGGATAAGGGGCGGATCGAGAAGATAATCGAACGGCAGACAAATGAGCTGGCTGTTTTGCGGGAACAATTAAAACTTGTACAGGCCAAGATCGAGAGTAATCAAAGCGTCAATACAGAATTGGAACGTATCAAAAAATTGTTGACTGATGATTCTCTGAACTTCGACGTGTACGACGATAGGTCGGTGCGGTTGTTAATTGAGTATATTCGCGTGATGGAAGATGGGAAAATCGTGATTATGCTAAAAGGCGGAATTACAATAGAGGAACGGGTTGAGTAAAATATCGGGGGCAAAGAAATTTGCCTCCGATATTTTCATGGTGTGTATTCATTGATTTTTGCGGTGCAATTTGATATTATATAGGCAATATAAAGACTGATGCGTGTAGCCTTTTCGTTCACAAATCACAAACAATCCCGGATACATAATGTATTCGGGATTGTTTCATTCTGTCAGGAAGAATCTGTATCTGACGATTACCTCGTTAACAGCGTTGCTTTAGTAACTGCTGTTCAACTGCGATTTACGACGGCACTTTGTGCCGTAAAAATGATTCGGTGAATCATTTTTAGTAAATCGGGCAAGGGCTATGCCCGCCGCCTCGTGGGTGTCGCAGGTTCAAATCCTGCCTGAGGAGCCATCTTTGTTGTACGAAATAGCTACAAAACATAAAAAGCACAAGATACGCAATATCTTGTGCTTTTTTGTTGTCTATATATTGTGTTTTTAGGGTGGAGCGAAATCTTTGAATTTTACAGCTGCATTTTGACCTGTTTTTCAAAAAACAGGACTTGAACTGACGACTTCGTTTCAATCTCCGCCTGACACCTACAATTTAATACAAAGCTACTTCTATTGGGAAAAAGAACCCGCCGAGATTGCGGACGGAGAAAACCTTTTCTCGTATTCGGACAACAAGCATATTTCGTTTTATCAGATAAGCCTTGTGGTGATTCGGATCGGGTGTGGTAACCTTACGGAATGGCATGTTGACAGATGTCGTTCTCGAAAGGGAACGGCATTTTTTATTAAAAGTCATTCTATAGTAGACGATTGACGGGGGGTATGCTTTTTTCGCCAAGCGCCCGGCGGCATGCCTATGTGACGCTCGAAAAGTTGGTAGAAGAATTTGCTGTCGTTATATCCGACTTCGTTCATAACGGCAAGAACGGATAAATCGGTGTTTTCTAACAGATCTTTTGCCCGCGTAATACGTAGCTCGGTAAGATACGCTTGAAAGGTTTTACCCGTTGTTTTTTTGAACATATCGCGGAAAGAGCGCGGCGATAAAAAAGCCGTGCGCGCAATCGCGCTTACGTCTATTTTGTTGTTAAGCGAATGACTGTGCAAATATTCTATTATATTGTTGATGTACATGCCTACGGACGGATTTATTTGGGGCTGGAGTCTGAATATTTTCATCAAAAGAATTTGCAAATAATGGCGCAATACGTCTTGATAACCGTCGTGTTTGGCGTTGTATTCGGTAAGCATATCCGCGACTATACTGCCGAATTCGGTTTTATGATTATATAGCGCTATGCCGCCGATTTCGGAAATTGTTTTATCTCCCGCAATCCCCGCAAACGAGGAGCGGAAAGTATTGTCGGCATTGGCGAGCGTAAAAACGGATTTATCGATTGCGGACGGCAAAAAAAGTACGTTTACCCATGAAAAATCGTTTGTTTCTTTTTCATAAGCGTGGAATGAGTTGCGCCCTATGAAGAAAATATCGCCTTCGCAAACTTTTTGCTTTTCGTCGTTGAGAATGTGGTAGCCGACGCCCGAGCGAATATAAGCAATTTCTATATATTCGTGCTTATGTGAAATCAGATTTGTGTCGGCTAAATGAAACTGTGATTGCGTTACGGCAACGTTTTCGTTGTCTTGAAATATCTCTTTTATACTGTATACTTGCATAGCACAATTTTACTGTAAATTGAGCGCATTGTCAATCTGTTTTTTGAAAAATACGTCAAATACCCTAAAAAATTCACCGCATACCCTATATAAATTGTGATTTTTATGTGTTATACTCTTTGTGTATCGGGAAAAGGAGAGGCGAATGCTTACATATAAAGGAGAGGCGAATGCTTACATATAAACAATATTTGGATAAAGCGTACGGTTGTTGGTTGGGAAAATGCGTGGCAGGAACGATCGGCGCGCCGTACGAAGGTATGAAACAGCTTTTGCATTTGTCGTTTCGTTCCGAAATGATAGAGAAAATGCTACCCAACGATGACCTCGATTTGCAAGTGCTTTGGCTCAAAGTATTGGAAGAAAAGGGGATTTATACGACGGGCGACGATTTGGCGGCGGCTTTCAGTAAATATAACGTGTTTTGGCCGGGCGAGTACGCATGGTTCAAAAAAAATTACGATAGGGGATTGCGTCCGCCGTATACGGCAAAGTACGAAAACGATTTTTATAACGAGGGAATGGGGTGCCCGATCCGTGCCGAAATTTGGGGGCTTATCATGCCCGGCAACCCCGCGATAGCGGCGGACTTGTGCGTAATGGACGGCACGCTCGATCACAGCGGCAACTCGGTATATTTCGAGCGGTTTTGGGCGGCAATGGTGTCGCAGTCGTTTATTTGTTCGGATATATCCGAGCTGATAAAAACGGGACTGCTGTACTTGCCTCAAAACAGCCGGGCGTATCGGCTTATAACCGACACGGTACGGTGGTGCGAGCAATACGAAGATTATCGCGCTGTGCGCAGCAGGCTGATTGCCGAATACGGGCACAGCGATTGCACCAATTCGTTCGTAAATATCGGCATTGCGCTTACAGTGTTGTTAAAGTCGGGCGGCGACTGCATAAAAGCCGCGATCATGGCGTGCAACTGCGGCTTCGATACCGACTGCACGGCGGGTAATGCGGGCGCGCTACTCGGCGCGATTTACGGCGGCAAGTATTTGGAAGAAAAATACGGTTTTGCCGACAGCGGCTATGCGCTTACGCTCACCTATAAAAGAGAATCGAACAAAATAATGGATTTGGCGCGCGATACGTGCCGCGTGGGACTGCACTTTCTCGAACGCTATGCGGGCGCAAAAAGAACGGTGGAACAAACGCCTTACGAAAAAATACAGTATGTGCCGCCTGCCGTGCGCGTATATTCCGATTATCCCGACGGCGTATACATTTCCGACGGGGTAAGCAAACGCGTGACTGTATGCGTGAAAAACAATTCGCAAGAAACGGAGTTTTCCGTGGCGCTTTCGCTTGCCGATGGTTTTACGGCAAAGTATCCGAAAAATATTACCGTTCCCAAGGGCAAAACCAATTCGTTTGATTGCATCTTGACGCTTTCCGCCGATATAAAAGTTTTGCGCGAAGTCAATTTGTTTACCGTGGAATTGCGAACAAAGCGCGAAACCTATTCGCACAGGTTCGGGTTGGTCGGCAGGGCGGCGTATGAAATGTTCGGACCATTTTGGGAGAATAATACGGATATCGATATAGGCAACGGGGAGCGCAACTATTTTGACGTGTTGCAAGAAAATTATCCCGAAAATTTTATGGATACGGTGCGGTTTTATCACTTAAATACTACGGCGGATATAAGAAAAGAGTATATTTCGCTACAAGACATGCGCACGAAAAAGGCCGCCTCCTTGCGGTACGAAACGCAGGCGCGGCGCGCGTATACCGACGGGGATACTATCGAATTTTCAAAGGTATGCTCGTTTAAGGGCGGGGCGGTGCTTTATTTGCGGCGCGTAATCGTATCCGAAACGGATGAAACGCTCAAACTACAAGTGGGGCGCAACTGCCCGTACAAGCTGATTTGGAACGGCGAAACGCTTTTATGCAAGAATGATTTTTGCAACATTACGCCCGAGAACGAGCACGCGGACGTGCAAATGCAAAAGGGCGAAAACGAACTGATCGTTAAAATATGCAGAATGAACGACGACTGCAAAGTTGCGGTTACGTTCACCGAAAACGCAAGCGCCCCCAAGCATTATATGAAAGGCAACAGCTTATTAAAGCCGTAACAAATATAAAATTCAGAGAGGGAAATATGGTCGCGCATACTTTCGAAAAAAAGTCGAGAATGAGTCCGCATACCAAAAGAGTTTTGAAAAAGCATCTTTTTGTATATGCAATGCTTTCGGTTGCAATAATACATTTTGCGATATTCGAGTTATGAAAGACAATTCGATTATCATCGTTCTGAAAGGCGGAATGCAAATACAAGAAAACATCTAAAAGAGGGGAAGTCTGAAACATAAAAAGTGCTATAATAATTATAGTCGTTAGGAGAAGGGGTTAAATCGGGTGTATTTTAATGAGATAGCCTTGTAGCTATTTCGTATGTGATAGCCACTAAAAGAGAGTACCGAAAGGTGCTCTTTTTTAATATATTCTTAAGTTAGATTTCGCTTCAGTATATTTAGTTAAAGATATTTCTCAAGCATCTGATATTCTTAAAAAATAAAGCGCTTCCCTCATCGTAAACTGTGTTTCTTTAATATTTGCCGTTTTTCATGCGTCCGATTTATGTTTTTATATGTAATTATTAGTACCTTTTTATCTGCAGTCAGACAGTTTGAAACGGCGTTTCAATAATACAAAACGACGTAAAACTTATCGTAGAACACAGTAAAAAATTATGCATATTGACAAACACGATGTTGCGGTGTATAATAAAACAAAAGACAGTTTTCGGTCTTTAACAGTTAATAATGAATATATACACGGAAGAAACAACGTTTGCGTAAAATTCAAATTTATAGGCAAATACGCTGTTATTTGCTTATAAAAGAGAAGAGTAATTTATTCAACAGAAAAATGCGGCAAGGATAATTTCGGTATTTAAAAAGGAAAATGTGAGTATGTCGAAGGTTAAGGTATTGGTGTTAACGGTAATTTCGGTTTTGATTCTTTTGTCGTCGGCGTTGGCTTTGATGACGGTTATGCCTGCAAAAGCAGAGGAAACGACGGGTATAGCCGTAAACGAAACAAATTTCCCCGACGAGGAATTTCGTAGCTATGTGGCGAGATACTGCGACGACGACGGCAACGGATTTTTGTCCGACGACGAAATTTCAAGACAAAAGTCCATGTATTTGTCGGGGGCACTGGATGCAAATGTATATGACCTTACGGGTATAGAACATTTCACTGCTTTGAAAATTTTGGACGTTTCCGACAATCACCTGACTTCGCTAGACCTGTCTAAAAACACTCAGCTGGAAATTCTGAACTGCAGTAGCAACAATCTGACAACGTTGGATTTGTCTTCGAATACCAATCTCCGCGGCTTAAATTGTAGTTCGTGCGGGCTGACTTCGTTAAAAATCCCCGATAATGCCGCTCTTATATCGTTAAAGGCAAGCGATAATTATCTGACATCGATAGAGCTGCCCGTAAATAACTTTCTTCAAACTTTGTATATAGATTGGAACCGACTTAATTCCTTAGATTTATCTGACAATACGGCTCTTATATATTTATCCGTTAACAACAATAATTTGACTGAACTTAATATAAGCGGCAATACGTCGCTGGAAAAATTATATGTCAACAACAATAGTTTGACTTTGCTTGATTTATCAGACAATACTTCGCTTGAAGTTTTGGAATGCGCTCTCAATGGTTTGACGGCGCTTGACGTGTCGTCTAATTCCTTATTGTCTTCGCTTAATTGCTCTAACAACGATTTGACGACGCTCGATATTTCAAATAACACTGCGCTCGATTCTTTGAATTGCAGTTACAATGACATAACGTCGCTTGACGTAAAAAGCAACGCTGCGCTAAAGTCCTTGAATTGCAGTTACAACGATATAAATGCGCTTGATGTAAAAAATAACGTTGCGCTTGAGTCTTTGAATTGCAGTTATAATCATTTAACTACGATTGACGTAAAAAGCAACGCCGCGCTTTCATCGTTAATTATTGCCGACAACAGGCTGACGGAGATTGACGTAAAAAATAACGCCGCGCTTGAAACTTTAAATGTCAGAAACAACTTACTTACTTCGCTTGACGTCAGCGCAAACGTTTTACTTGCGGTGCTGAATTGCAGCGACAATAATTATATAACCATGCTGGACGTTTCAAAAAATGTTGCGCTTAATGAATTATCCGCAAAAAACAACAAATTAACGGCGCTTGACATATCAAAAAATACTTTACTTAAAAGTTTATATGCGGGAAACAATGAACTGTCAGAGTTTGACGTGTCTTTTAATACCGCACTTGAATATTTATACATAGAGAATAACGACGCGGCGACGCTTGACGTATCTAAAAATACTTTACTTAAAAGTTTAAATGTGGAAAACAATAAATTGGCGACGCTCGACCTGTCGTGCAATAAACAGCTTTATTATTTGAATTGCATCGGCAATAACCTGACTTCGCTCGATTTGTCGGCTAATACAGCGCTTGAATATTTTTATGCGGAAAACAATGCATTGGCTTGTCTTGACTTATCCGCAAATACAAAGATTAAAATGCTGTCTTATAACAATCAGGATAAGAGGGTGGAAGTCGTATCCCCGAGAAAGGGTTTTAAGTTTGATGTTTCGACGATTGTGGACGATATGGGTAAAGTAAGCAACTTGTCTGCGGAGGGCGGCGAGTTGGGTTCGGACGGAAAAACGGTCACGGTGTACAACGATTTTGCCGTCGTAAGCTATTCTTATGAAATCGGTCACGGCACCGATTTAATGGAAGTTAATATTAAATTGTGCAAAGAAAAATCCGTCAGCCTCGATGAAATAAACTTTCCCGACGAGCAGTTCCGTAATTATCTTTCCGAGGAGTTCGACGTCAACGGCGACGGTATTTTGTCCGCAGACGAAATTTTTGTAATCACTGAAATAAACGTGAACGGAAAAGGTATAAGTACACTTAAAGGCATAGAAAATTTTACACGGCTTGAAAGTTTATATGCCGCTTCGAACAATTTAACTAAGGTTGATTTGACGCGAAATACCGCGCTTAAGACTTTAAATCTTTCAAAAAATTCATTAACTGAAATCGACCTGACGGGAAATCTTGCGCTTGAGTATCTTAATCTTTCCTTTAACGAATTAACTCCGTTTGATTTGACGCAAAATACAGCGCTTAAGACCTTAAATCTTTCGAACAATTTATTGACGTCGTTTGAATTATCTAAAAGCGTTGCGCTTGAATATCTTAATTTTTCCTTTAATGACTTGATTGTAATTGACCTGACGCATAATACCGCGCTTCAGTATTTAGACCTTTCAAATAATTCGCTGATTTCAGTCGACGTATCTGAAAACGTTGCTCTTGAGTTTCTTAATCTTTCTTCCAATGATTTAACTAAGGTTGATTTGACGCGAAATACCGCTTTAAATTCTTTGCATCTTTCCAATAATTTATTGGCTGAAATTGACGTGTCCGAAAACGTTGCGCTTACGAGTCTTAATCTTTCCGGCAATAATTTGACTAATGTCGATTTGACGCGCAATACGGCACTCACATCTTTATATATTCACGACAACTCTTTGATATCGCTTGACCTTTCGAACAATATCGAACTGATTTATTTGGACTGCTCGAGACAGTCAAGGTCATTGGCGGTTGAAGAAAAAGAAGGCGAGTGTGTATTTGACTTTTTGGCGTTCGTTTTGGATTTGGACAAAGTGAGCGACGTGGCAGTGAACGGCGGCAGTCTGGAAACGAACGGTAAAATTTATATTGACGACTTATTTGCTACCGTAACTTACAATTACTCTACGGGGAATAAGACGAAAAGTATGCCCGTCAAGCTGTATCTGGATCGCGCGTTTCTTCTAAAGGTCGAAAACGGTTTTATCGACGGGGAAAAGGAAACAACCGTTTACATTCCGGCTAATAACTTCGTGGTCGTTGTGGCAAAAAGCGCGCCTTCAGGTGAAGTGTTTAAAGGCTGGAGTTTGGACGGCGGCAGAACTATAATCGACCATAACAAGAGATTGGAATTCCGCATGGATAAAAACATGACTCTGACCGCCGTGTATGCAGACGATTCGATCGGCAAATTACCGGATGACGAAAACAACCCCGTAAATCCCAAACCGACAGGTCTTTCCAACGACACAATAGCGTTAATAATCGTAGCCTGCGTTATCGTTGCGTTTATTGTTTCCGTCGTGATATACGCACATCATGTAAGGAAAAGGCGGTAAAAAGCGTTTTTGCCGTAAGCTGTTTTTAATGTTTTATCGGGTATTTGATTTTTTATTCGGTCCGGCATGGCGAGAAGCGCTTATGTATTAAAAACGAATTCGGAAAAAATAGAACGGTAACAGAGGATTAAAGGCTTTTTCAAAAAAACACGAATTTAAGAATATCGCCTTGCTTGCCGCCGCTTTTGTGGAGGAGGCATACGTGCGTGCTTATGCGGAGATAAAACTAAAAGCGGAAGATACTTATCGATGGGCATACGTGCTTGTCCGCGCCATGATTTTTATGGATATTTTCCGTTTTTTACATGCGCTAAACCGCAAAAACATTTGCCCGCGTAAGCCAAAAAACGTAAATTTATGTTTAGACGTAAGTTAAAAATTCGGGTGTCGTATGTTGTGTTCACGATGTAGCAGATTGCTGACGCTTTAGTTCTTTGCCGTACCCATTAAAAAAGCGACGGAAGCAAAATACAAGTCCCGCGTTTGCGACAGCATGGCATAAGAAACTGTCAAGTAAGCGTTATGCCGAACGACAAGCATTATCAAAAGCGAAAACAACCCGATAAAAGCTACCACTAAGGTTTGGAAAACTTTACGGATTTTTTCGCCGTTGTCAACAATTATTTCGGTTTTTAGCGAAACAAATTTCTTGCTTATAAAGTATCCTGCAAGCACTGCCGTAGCGGTGCGGTTAATTACGTCTATATCTGATTTTGGGTCGCTTTCGTTAAGAGGAAAAATCATGCCCGTCACAAGGTGGAGAAGCTGTACGGCAAAAAAGAGGATAAGACACAAGTCGTTCAGACCTGTTTCGTTTTTTATGGATTTAATCATTTGTAATCCTCGCTGTATATCGTTTTCAATTTTATAATATGACGTTATAAAAGTTTCAGTTAAACCCAAAAGCCGAAACATTAAACGATAAAGCTTGACACTTAAATAAACAATTGTTATAATATATAAAAATCAAATAGGACAGTTCGTGACCATCCTGTCATTAAACAAAACTACGGAAAAGGATGGGCGTATTATGCGCCTTTTTTGTTTGTTTGAGAAATTCGGTTCGTTACGGACTTTGTCTGAGGCAAGGAAAAGCTTATGAAAAAGAAATTAATGAACGAATTTTACGAATTCAAACTGTTGATGCGCAGCGTGCCTTTTGTCGTGGTCGCACCCTTTGTGCTGTCGGTATTCTGCATGAATCTGCTTGCCAACAAAAGCATAACTTTACCCGTAGACTGGCTGGCGCTTGACTGCGGAATTATCGTGTCGTGGTTTGCGTTTCTTTGTATGGATATCGTCACAAAGCATTTCGGCCCCAAAGCCGCAACCCAAATATCGCTTTTTGCCATAGTTTTAAATCTCGTATTCTGTTTGCTGTTTTACGCCGGAAGCCAAATACCCGGTATATGGTCGCAGTCTTACGTCGAGGGGAGTGAAGACGTTATCAACACCGCCCTTGACGCCACTGTTGCAGGAACATGGTATGTGCTTGCCGGCAGTACGCTTGCTTTCGTCGCGTCAGCGGTTATCAATAATTTTGCCAACTTCGGTATAGGTAAATTATTTAAGTCGAATCCCGACGGAGCGACGGCTTTCTTTTTAAGGTCCTACGTTTCAACCGCAATTGGTCAGTTTGCCGACAATATGATTTTTGCGCTTACCGTAAGTCATGTGTTTTTCGGTTGGACGATTCTGCAGTGCGTTACCTGTTCTCTTACCGGCATGGTGGCGGAACTTATTTGCGAAGCGGCGTTTTCCTATTTCGGGTTTTTTACTTGCAAGAGGTGGAAAAAAGATAAAGTGGGCGAAGAGTATCTTGCGCACGTTGAATCAAGGAGAAATAACAATGAAAGTATTGCTGACGGGGTCAAGTAAAGGTATAGGCAGGGCAATTGCCCAAAAGTTTCTTGAATGCGGTCACTTTGTTACGGGTATGGACATTTGCGAAAGCTCAATAGAACACAAGAACTATACCCACATACAATCAGACGTTTTTTCGTCGGAATTACCCGATATTGAAGGCACGGAAATACTTATCAACAACGCGGGCGTGCAGGATTCGGGCAGGGATATAGACGTTAATCTTAAAGGTACCATACGGGTAACAGAAAAATACGCTTTCCAGGATAAAATCAAAAGCGTGCTTTTCATAGCGTCCGCCAGTGCTACAAGCGGTTCGGAATTTCCGGAATATGCCGCAAGCAAGGGCGGAATACTTTCCTACATGAAGAACGTCGCGTTAAGGGTTGCGCGTTTTAAAGCGACTTCCAACAGTCTTTCGCCGGGCGGAGTGCTTACTGCCCTCAACGACAGGGTTGTTTCCGACCCCGTGTTGTGGAAGAGAATAATGGACCAGACTCTTTTGCCCAAATGGGCAACGCCGGAAGAAATCGCCGAATGGGCTTATTTCGTCACTGTCGTAAATAAATCCATGACAGCGCAGGATATCGTTATCGACAACGGTGAAATGGCAAAGGCGGATTTTGTCTGGTAAAGAATTAATATTTTTTATTTGTTTCTATTAAACGGCGGCTGAGTCCCGCCGTTTTTGATTGTTTTGATATGCTTTTATAAGATTATAGTGAAAAGACGAACAATAAAATTAGTTTGCGTTCTTCTAAAGCGTCGGTAGTTCTGTATTTTTCAGCGGATATAATTTTTGATGAAAGTAAACTTTTTTAGCGTAAACCGACGGCGTTCAGCTATCGGTAAATTTCGGGTCGGGATGTAAATCTTAACTGTATTTATATTTTATTTTTGCGCATAATAAATGAATGACGGGAGGAACTAATGAAAAAATCACCTGTAATTACCGCGGCGGTGCTTTCGGCGGAAGGTGTTGCGGCGGCGATAATGATTTTTTGCGGAAAGTATGCATTTAACGAGGATTCTTTATATTTTGTACTTACGGCGTTTCTTGTCGTGCCTTACGTTTCCGCGGCGGCATCGTTCGTCGCATTTGTTTATAGGTCGCGGTTTTATGCGGTCATACCGTTTTTTTCTCTCACTTTGTTTGCATTTTTACCGCTGGCGGTTTTTTCTGATTTTTACTCTGTGTATTTTCTTTCCGCGGTATCGGGGTGTGCAATCGGCGCGGCGGCGGGCAGTATAGTGCGCAGACTTTTTAAATGCGGAAATTCTGCAAGAGATATTAACGATTGCAAAAGACGGAAAGAAAAAAGAAAAGACTTTAATGAAAGTCCTTCGACAAGACACGAAGAAAGAAAATTTACGGGCGCCTGATAATTTACCTTTTACCGCTTTACGTACACTTTAACATTATGTTATAATAATATGGCAGGCTTTTGAGTGTAAGACGGTTTTTTTCTTAAGACGGATTTTTCTTCTAAGACTCTAAGCCTATACAGTTTTAATGTGTTTAATATACTGCTAAAAAAGCGGACAAACGGAGGATTTTTTTATGCCAGTTGCAAAAGTGACGGAGGATATTTGCGCAATCGGCGCAAGCGACCGCGACGGAAAAAAGCTTTTTGAAAGACTGTTTCCCATTCCCGAAGGAGTGGCTTACAATTCGTATCTTATTCTCGACGAAAAAACGGCTGTACTCGACGGTGCGGCTAAAGAAGTCGAAGACGAATATTTCGTCAATCTCGAGTCGGCGCTTAACGGCAGGACGCTTGACTACATAGTACTTAATCATCTCGAGCCCGACCACGGCGCGGCAATAGGCCGTCTTATAAAAACTTATCCCGAGGCTGCGCTTGTGGGCAACGCTAAGACCAAGACTATACTTGAGTCTTACGTCGGGGCGGAGAAAGTAGAAAATATGATTATCGTGGGCGAGGGGGAGGAACTTAAGCTGGGCAGACACAGTCTTAAGTTTATCATGACGCCCATGGTTCATTGGCCCGAATCCATGATGTGCTATGACGCAACCGACAAAATTCTGTTTTCTCAGGACGCATTCGGCGCATTCGGCGCGGAAGAAGATATTTTCGACGACAAGGACTTCGACGAAGAGCGTTTGGAAAAGATGAGACGCTATTACGCCAACATAGTCGGCAAATACGGCGCTCAGGTTTGTGCAGTGCTTAAAAAAGCGTCGGCGCTGGATATAAAAACAATATGCCCGATTCACGGACTTGTGCTGAGAAAACACATCGGCGAAGTGTTGCGCCTTTATACGCTTTGGAGCGGTTATCAGCCCGAAGAAAAAGGAGTGGTAGTCGCTTACGCTTCTATGTACGGGCATACAGCGGCACTTGCAAAAGAGGCTTGCGAAAAGCTTAACGAAAAGGGCGTGAAGACGGTGCTTTTCGACGTGTCGGAAACGGATACTTCTTACTTGGTATCAAACGTGTTCAGGTTCAGCAACGTGCTTGCTTTGTCGGTGACGTACAATGCGAATATTTATCCCAAAATGGAATATTTCCTTAACGACCTTAAAGCGCTTAACGTGCAGAACCGCGCCTTTTCTTTCGTTGAAAGCGGAAGCTGGGCAATTTCTTCGGGAAAATTGATGCGCGAAAAAGCGGAGTCGCTTAAAAACTGCAGGTTTGTGGGCGACATTGTGACGCTTAAAGCCGCCTCTTACGATAAAGCCGCGTTCAATAAGCTTATCGAAGATATTGCAGCCGACGTAAAGGCTTAGTTTTAAATTTTATTTATAAATCGACTCGACGTTTTGTTCCGGCGGGAAATATAGCAACAAAACAGTATTAATCAAGCTTAAACGGATAAAAGAAACAAAGGGCGTAATTTTATGAAAATTTTGTTTGTAAGCAACAGTTTCGGCGACGACGCCGGTTGGCAGCTTTACGACGTACTGTCAAGTCTGGGAGAACCCGATTCCGTAGTGGGCATTTTATTTATAGGCGGCTGTCCGCTTTCGCTGCATGCGGAAAATATTAAAAACGGCACCGCAGCTTACGAATACCGCAAGTTTAACGCGGACGGCTTTACTAACCGACCCGAAACTATGGCAGACTACGCCTTCAGGGACGAGGATTGGGACACGGTAACTCTTCAGCAGTGCAGCGGTTTAAGCGGCGTGGCGGAAAGCTATAATGAAGACATCGATATAGTTTTGTCCGCCGTAAAAAAGCAATGCCCGCGTTCGCGCGTTTACTGGCACATGACCTGGGCTTATGACGACGACAGCACTCATGCGGAGTTTTACCGTTACGACCGCTCGAGAAAAAAGATGTACGAGTCTATTGTGGGTGCCGTAAAGGAAAAAATATTGCCCTCAAATCGTTTCGACGGAATTATTCCTTGCGGAACGGCTATTGAAAACGCGCGCGAAAACGGACTTACGGGGCTGACGCGCGACGGGTTTCATTTGTCCGAGGGGCTTGGAAGGTATATAGTCTCGCTTACCGTTGCGCAGGCTTTGACGGGCAAGGCGGATAAATGCAGTTTCGTGCCGCCGGCTGATTTGTCGGTAGAGGCGCAAAAAGGAATTGCCCTGAAGTGCGCAAAAGCCGCAGTGATAAAGCCTTTTGAGGTAACCGCGAATTTATAAACATTTGTCGGATATTTACGAAAAAAGCATTGACAAGTCACTTTATTTGGGCTATACTTTAAACGTAACGGAGATTGGCTCCGTACTTAAAAAATTCGATACTTTTCGCTACCGGTGGATAAAGCGGAGTTTACCGCAGTGGAACGAAAAGTTTGTTTTCAGCCGACCACCTGGGCAGGACCGTTTCTCGCCCGGGTTTTTGTTTGCCGCTTTACTTGTATAAAGCGAGGGGCTGAAGACGGTTTTTTCGGACTTAATTCGAGAGGTGAAAAAGTCATGAAGTACGAACAGTGGTTGGGATTTAACGGCGGCGAATACGAAAATACGATAGACGTTGCGGATTTCATAAGGCGCAATTACACACCTTACGAGGGCGAAGCGGATTTCCTTTGCGGACCCACTAAACGCACGAGTGCGCTTATGGAAAAGGTTAACGCGCTTTTAAAGGCGGAACGCGACAAGGGCGGCGTGCTCGACGTGGATACGGAGCGCGTTTCTTCGCTTTTGTCTTATGCGCCCGGTTACATAGACCGCGACAACGAAATAATAGTGGGATTGCAGACGGACGCGCCTCTTAAGCGCGGCGTTAATCCTTTCGGCGGGATAAGAATGGCGCGCTCGGCGTGCCAGGCTTACGGCTATAAGCTTTCGGATAAAATAGAGGAGCAGTTCAAATACAAGACCACTCATAACGACGGAGTGTTTCACGTTTACACTGACGAAATGCGTGCCGCCCGTCACGCGGGTATAATCACGGGACTTCCCGACGCATACGGCAGGGGCAGGATAATAGGAGACTACCGCAGGGTTGCGCTGTACGGCACAGACGCGCTTATTGCGGCTAAAAAGGCGGACAAAGCCCGTTACGGCGCTCTCGACATGACCGAGGACAATATCCGAACGCTGGAGGAGCTTTATAAGCAGATAAGTTTTCTCGAGGCGCTTAAGGAAATGGCGGCGGCTTACGGCAAGGATATTTCCAAGCCTGCTTCAAACGCCGAAGAAGCCGTGCAGTGGGTTTACTTTGCTTACCTTGCCGCTATAAAAGAGCAGAACGGCGCCGCCATGAGCCTTGGAAGAGTAAGCACTTTCCTGGATATTTATATCGAGCGCGACCTGAAAAACGGCTTGATTACCGAGGAACGCGCTCAGGAAATCATGGATGATTTCGTCATAAAACTAAGGCTGGGAAGACAGCTCCGCACCCCCGAATACAACGAGCTTTTCGGCGGCGACCCCACCTGGACCACCGAAAGCGTGGGCGGAATGTGCTGTGACGGCAGGACGATGGTCACCAAAAATTCTTACCGCGTGCTTAATACTCTTTACAATCTCGGTCCCGCGCCCGAACCCAATCTGACGATACTGTGGTCGGAAAATTTGCCCGCGTCTTTCAAAAAGTTCTGCGCCAAGCTTTCGGCGGACACCGATTCCGTGCAGTACGAAAACGACGACCTCATGCGTCCGATTTACGGCGACGATTACGGTATCGCGTGCTGTGTTTCCGCGATGAAAATAGGCAAACAGATGCAGTTTTTCGGCGCGCGTTGCAACCTTGCCAAACTTTTGCTGCTTACGCTTAACGGCGGCCGCGACGAAAACAGCGGCGTGCAGATTGCGCCCGAGGGCAAAGTTTTCAGCGGTAAACTCGATTACGACGAGGTTATGTCGCAATTTAAAAAATATCGCGCTTGGTTGTGCAGGCTTTACGTCAATACTCTTAACGTGATCCATTATATGCACGACAAATACGCCTACGAGAAAATCCAGATGGCGCTTCACGACACGGAAGTAGAGCGTTTCATGGCTTGCGGCGTGGCGGGCTTAAGCGTGATTACCGATTCGCTTTCCGCCATAAAGTACGCTTCGGTAACTCCGCGCACGGGCGAAAACGGTTTGATAGAAAGCTTCGATATACAAGGCGATTTCCCCAAATACGGCAATGACGACGACCGCGCTGACCAAATAGCCGTATCCGTATTGCGAGACTTTTCCGAAGAACTTAAAAAGACTCCGACGTACCGCGGCGCAAAACACACTTTGTCCGTGCTTACCATTACTTCAAACGTCGTTTACGGCAAAAAGACGGGCAGTACTCCCGACGGCAGAATAAAAGGCGCGCCTTTCGCGCCCGGCGCAAACCCCATGCACGGCAGGGAACACTGCGGCGCGCTCGCTTCGCTGAATTCTGTGGCTAAACTGCCTTACGAGTGCTGCAAAGACGGCATCTCCAATACTTTTTCCATTCTGCCTTCCGCTTTAGGAAAAGACGAAAAAACCCGTACGGAAAATCTCGTCCGTATGCTGGACGGCTATTTCGCCCAGAACGCGCATCATCTCAACGTAAACGTCATCGACCGCGAAAAACTGGTTGCGGCAATGGAAAATCCCGACCTTTATCCCAATATCACCATAAGAGTTTCGGGCTATGCGGTTAATTTCCATAAGCTGAGCCGCGCCCAGCAGCTGGAAGTTTTGCAGCGCACCTATCATGAAGGACTTTAAGGCGCGCATAGATTCGTTTTACCACGGTTCGGCCGTGGACGGGGAGGGCTTAAGAAGCGTCCTGTTCTTTTCGGGATGCAATCTGCGCTGTCCGTTTTGTCATAACCCCGAAACGCTTTACGGCAGCGGCAGGGAAATATCTCTTTCGGAGGCGGTCAATACCGTAAAACGCTACCTTCCGTTCCTTAAAGGGGGCGGCGGCATAACGCTTTCGGGTGGAGAACCTTTTCTTCAATCGGAGTTTTGCTGTGCGTTCTCGGACGAGGTTCACGCGCTAGACCTTACCGTGATTGCCGAAACAAACGGTTTAACCGTAGACGAGGAGCTTATAAAACGCTTGGACGGAGTAAGACTGGATATTAAAAACCAGAGCGGCGAGACCGGCGAAACTTTGCTTAAAAAGTATTCGCCCTTTCTTGACCTTTGCCGCAACTTAAAAAAAGACGTGCTTCTGACCAACGTATTAATTCCGAAAGTAAACGACGGCGAAAAATCCGTATCCGCGCTTGCCGCGCTTAAAAACGCGTTTCCTTTTGCAAGGGGAGTGGAGTTTCTTCCGTTCAGAAAACTGTGCGTAAAAAAGTACGAGGATTTAGGCAAGATTTTCCCCTTTAACGATTTTCCCGAAGCCACCGCTTCCGACTGTGCCGCCGCTTTAAAACTTTTCGGCTCATTCGTAAATCTGTGACTTGTCGCGCTTGACTTTTATCGTAAATTATACTAAAATAACATAGCGATAAAAGTTAATGCTTGCGCCTTGTGAATATGACGTTATTAATTGCCCTTTTGCAAAGAGTGACCTCAGGCTTTATAAACGTTATAAATTCATTACGCAAAACGGATTGGATAATAATTTTTATCCGTAAAAAGTCGATTTTGTCCTCATAGTTAAACGGATATAACAAGCCCCTCCTAAGGGCTAGTTCGGGGTTCGATTCCCTGTGGGGACGCCAAAAACCACATTTATTGTGGTTTTTTTTAATATTTCACATAAGAAGAAATCAAAAAATTAGATTTACTTTTATCGCGTTTTTATCTATAAAAAATCAACGAGGCTTACGTATGATGACATAAGATATTAACGGTTTACTGCAATTTGACGGATGCTTTGACGATTAATTTGTATCGCCTGCTTTTAATCGGGAGACAGTACCGATAAACTTTATTACAATAATTTGCGTATAAATATATTGCGCATAAAGTTATAAGTTTTGTGTTAATTACAGTAATTGCAAGTTGCCATTGTAATAAAAACATGATATAATATAAACATTCTGATACCATATTCGTTTTTTTAGCGGGGATATGAATTTGAAGAAAAGCAAAATTTATAAAATATTGTTGTCGGCGGTTGTGTTGGCCGTATTATTTGTATTTACGGCTTGCGGCAGCGAAGAGCGATTATCTAATGAAACGGAAAATCCTGTTGAAAAAAGCGAGAGGGAAAGCTTAAGCTATGCTTTATCGGAGGACGGTACATTTTATATTTGTGACGGAATAGGCACCGTCACGGGAACAGATATCGAAATAGCCGATTCCGTAGAAGGTTTGCCCGTCAAAGAAATAGGGGGAAACGCATTTTCGGGAAACAAAAGCCTTAAAAGAGTACTTGTGTCCGAAAATGTGGAAAGAATAGGAAAAAATGCATTTAATGGTTGTTACGAATTAATTACGGTTATATTTAAAAATAAAATCGGCTGGTCGGTTTGCAAAAACCTGTCGGACGAAAATGAGAGGAGTATTGACGTTGCTTATTCATCCGAAAATGCAAAAAATCTCAGCACAAATTACATCGGGTATAATTGGAAACGCACGCCTCATAAAATAAATAAAATCGAAGCGGCGAATGCCGATTGCGAAATTGACGGAAACCTCGAGTACTGGCATTGTGAAAAATGCGGCAAAAACTATTCCGATAAATACGCGGTAAACGAAATAAGCGAAGAGGATTTCGTCATATCCGCCGCCGGACACGATATAGAATATGTCGACTTTTCCTATCCTCAAAACGAATACGAGGGTAAAATTTCATATTATCACTGCAAGAAGTGCAGCAAAAATTTCTCTGATAAAAACGGAGAAAAGGAAATAACCCCGGAAGATTTGACTAAACCCGTTAACCACAATCTGAAATATACGGCAGCATCGCCTGCAGACTGCGAAAGCGAGGGAAACACGGAGCATTGGTATTGCGAAACGTGCGGCAAGTATTTTTCGGATATTTTAGGTGTAAACGAAATAGAGGAAAACAGCTGGGTCACGGAAGCCGCCGGCCATACTTTCGATAAGGATACATGGCACTTTGACGAAACCCGGCATTGGCATCCTTCGTCTTGCAAGCACACCGATTTGGTTTCCGATAAGGAACAGCACGATTTTATAGGCGGAGTATGCTCTGTGTGCGGATTTTCCGAAAACTCATCGGGATTTAAATACACAATCAACGCAACCGGCACGGCATATCTGGTTACGGGGTACAGCGGCACAGGCACTAATGTCGTGGTGCCCGATTATTTCAAAGGAAAACCCGTCAGAAACATAAACCGTGACGTATTCAAGAATCATACCGAAATTCAGCGTATCACTATAGGCAAAAACGTGACATATATAGGTCAGTACGCGTTCTATGGCTGTACGGGGCTTACCGCGCTTACAATTCCCGACGGGGTCAAAACAATCTACGATTACGCTTTTTACGGCTGCGCCGAAATTAAAGAACTCAACCTGGGAAGCGGATTAGAAGACATAGGAAGTCTGGCTTTTTATAATTGCGAAAAGCTGGAAAGAATAAACGTAGGCGATTTGACTGCGTGGTGCAAAATTTATTTCTACGATTACGGGGCTACGCCGCTTAGTAACGGCGGCGATTTGTACATAGGCGGACAGCTGCTTACCAAAGCTATCATACCCGCGGACGTCGATACCGTCAAAAAATATGCTTTTTACAAAAACAAGAATCTTGAAAGCGCAGTCTTGCACGACGGAGTGACAAGTATAGGCGACTTTGCTTTCAGCGGTTGCTCGCGGCTGCAAAATGTAACCGTACCCGACGGTCTTACCTCAATAGGCGACCACGCTTTTGAAAACTGCTTTATTTTGTCCGAATTCGATTTTCCTTCAAATCTCAAATCCATAGGAAGCAGCGCTTTTAGTATGTGCAGTTCTTTACGGAACGCGGTTATACCCTCGGGTGTAACGTCTATAAGCTATTGTGCGTTCAACGAATGTTATTCACTGGAAAAAGTCACGATAGAAAACGGAGTCAAATACATCAACGGCTCGGCTTTCAGGAAGTGTTCGTTTTTGACAAGCATAGTGATACCCGACAGCGTGACGGTGATAGAGGATTATGCTTTTTATTACTGCACCAGACTAAAAAGCGTTAAAATCAGCGCAAACATAAGCGAACTGGGCAAAGAAGTTTTTTATAATACCATGGCGTATAAAGACAGCGCTAACCGAGTGGGCGATGCGATTTATATCGACGACTGCCTTATAAGAGTATCTTATTGTCAAGGCGTTTTCATTGTAAGAGAGGGCACAAAAGCCATCGCGGGCGAAGCGTTTTACGCGTGCACGGGGCTTACGGGCGTTGTCATTCCTTTAAGCGTGCGCGGAGTGGGCGACGAGGCTTTCGACGCTTGCGGCAAATTTACCGACGTTTATTACGAGGGCGGTCTTTCCGAGTGGAAGAACGTTTATACGGGATATAACAACTATGACCTCAATTACGCCGATTTTTACTGGTATTCTCAGTCCAATCCTTATGTCAGCGGAAATTATTGGCATTACGAAAACGGCGTGCCCGTAAAGTGGTAAAAGATATTTTTGCAATTTGATTTTAAACTTTTATTCGGTAAGGCTTAACGCCGTTATAAAATCTGCCGTTATGTTTATTAAAGTTATCGTTTTTTTGCGGGATTTCTTTTTTTGCGTGCCGTAAAAAATTGCAATAGCAGGCGGAAAGTGTTATAATTATTTAAACGTTTAAAAACACGTTAGGGGGTAGAAGAATGAAACTTTTGATAGCAATTATCAGCAAGGACGACAAGGACGAAGCGGAGCATCATCTGACTGCAGAAGGGTTTATGCTTACCGAAATGGGGACGACGGGCGGATTCCTTAAGAAAAAGAACGTCACTCTTTTGATAGGCACTTCGGAAGATAAAGTCGAAAGAGTAAAAGAAATATTAAAACATACTGCAGGTAAACGTTCGGTCAAAATGTATTATCAGTCAACGGTTCCGGTAAACAACGGGCTTGTTCCGCCTGCGGAAAACATGTCCGTACCTCTCGAGTCGGAAACGGGCGGATGCACAATATTCGAGCTGAATGCGGATAAAATCACAAAGTACTGATTGCAACATTGCTTTTATTGCAATCTAATATTGCATTATCGATAATTTGATTGTAAATAAGTTGTTTTTTTGTTTATCCGATGTTAAAATAACAACATAATACAGTTATTTTATTTCGGAGGCATTATGAAATTACCGTTTAACGTCGATTTGAAAGATAAGGTAGTGGCAATTACGGGCGGGGGCGGAGTGCTTATGTCCGCTTTCGGAGAAGCGCTTGCCGCATGCGGTGCGAAAGTCGCGCTGCTGGACATTAACGGCGAGGCGGTGGAAAAAGTTGCGGCGTCGATAGGCGAAAACGCGTTAGCCGTAAAAACCGATTGCCTTGATAAAAACGATATTATCCGTGCAAAGGAAAAAATAAACGCAAAATGGGGGAAGGTTAATTTTCTCATCAACGGCGCGGGCGGAAACAATCCGAAAGCCACCTGCGACAATGAAACAATGACTCCCGACCTTACGGGCGTAAAGGACTTTTTCGCGCTTGACGAAAGCGGTCTTAAGTTCGTGTTCGACCTCAACATTACTTCCGCATTTCTGGTAACTCAGGTGTTTGCGGCGGATATGGTAAAAACGGGCGGCAACATTATCAACGTTTCGTCCATGAACGCTTTCCGTCCGCTTACCAAAATTCCTGCGTACAGTGCGGCAAAAGCGGGAATATCCAACTTTACTCAGTGGCTTGCGGTACATTTCGCGCCGTGCAACATTCGTTGCAACGCCATAGCTCCCGGCTTTTTCGTGACCAACCAGAACCGCGCGCTGTTGTTCAATAAGGACGGCTCGCCCACCGCGAGAACGGGTAAAATTCTTGCCGCCACTCCCATGAAGAAATTCGGTGAAGTAAGCGACCTTATAGGCGCGCTTTTATGGCTTGCCTCCGACGAAGCATCCGGTTTCGTTACGGGCAGCGTGATTGCCGTAGACGGAGGATTTGCGGCTTATTCGGGCGTGTAATTCTACGCGCTTTACTTTTGTATCTTTATAAATCGGTTTAACCGAAACAAGGAGAATATTGATAATGACAGCATACGAAACTATTTCTCAGGTTAAAATCGTACCCGTAGTCAAAATAGATAACGCCTCGGATACGCAAAATCTTCTGGGCGCTCTTGACCGCGGCGGAATTCCCGTTGCGGAAATTACTTTCCGTACCGCGTGTGCAGCCGAAGCCATTGAGTACGCGTCTCATAATTTCCCCGAAATGATTATAGGCGCCGGTACCGTGACGAATACGGAGCAGGCTGAAAAAGCGGTTTACGCCGGCGCGGAATTCATCGTGGGACCGGGTTGGTCGGATAGCGTTGCGGAATTCTGTAAAAGCGCCAATATACTTTATCTTCCCGGTTGCGTGACCCCAACCGAGATAATGAAGGCTATGGATATGGGAATAAACGTAGTAAAATTTTTCCCCGCCTCGGTTTACGGCGGCCTTAAGGCGATAAAAGCGCTTGCCGCGCCTTTTACGGGCGTCAAATTCGTGCCTACGGGCGGAGTAAACGCCCTTAATCTTGCCGAATATCTTGCGTTCGATAAGGTTGTGGCGGTGGGCGGCAGTTGGATGGTGGACGGAAAACTTGTCAAAGAGGGCAGGTTTGACGAAATAGAGCGCCTTGCCCGTGAGGCAAGAACTATTGCCGATTCTGTACGTTGATTTATTGTAATTTGATTATTAATATAAGAAAGATTAAGTCCGAAACTTATTCTTAATATAGCGATTTGATATTTATAAAAAACGCATCCATGAATCCATTTGGACAGGGTGCGTTTTTTTTCGTGCGTTAATTTGTTTTAAGGCGATAAAATCATAATCCCGAAAGTAATCGGCGAATACTAAAATATATTTGATTTATTGCGACTCATTGGGTGAATGACCGAAAAACAGTTTATAGCTGCGGTAAAAAGTAGTGTAATCGTCAAAACCGCTCATGACGGCGGCTTTGGTGGGGCGGACTCCGTTTTTTATCAGGGAATGAGCGTTAAGCACTTTTTTATTGCGAACATACTGCATGATACTTATTTTCATAACTCTTTTAAACGAGTGATACAGCGTGGATTTGGATACGTATAGGTCCTGAGCCATCTGATCCAAAGATGTAATGGAAGTCAGATTTTCGCGAATGTATTGCATGACTTTAGTGTTGAATTCATCCAGATAATGGTAATTTTCGCCGTTATCGTTTGAGTCGATTTTACTTATCAGCAAAAGGTTTTCGATAAGTATCGTCTTTATCAGCAATGTAAATTCCGATTCGTCAAATACTTTGTTGTAATCCAACAATTTCAAAAAGTTTTTTGTGATGGGAGACGAACCGCCTATATGGAAGAACTCGCCTTTGGAAAATGCTTTGTCGATTATATCTTGAGGAATAAAATCCGAAGTAACGTTAAAAACGAATCGGCTGTAATGAGTATGTTCTTTCACCTGTAAATAATGGTATTTTGTGGGCTTTATAAGCAAAAGGTCGTAAGGCATAAGGTTGTACTTATGATTTTCGATTGTGTATTCTCCCGTTACCTCGGTTATAAAAAGAATTTCGTAATCGTCGTGAAAATGTCTTTGAAAATTTTTATTTGTGCAGTCTGCCGTATAGTTATAGCCTTCGCAGAAACCGAGTTTTTGATTGGCAACAACATGGTTTTTATCGTAATCATTGTTCTGCATAATGAATAACTCCATAATTTTGGTACAGGTATTATAGCATAATATTGCTAAAAATGCAATATATTTTGATTTTTTTTGATATTGTTATAATTTATTTGTTATGTTATACTCTATAAGTAAAGTAACAGACACTAACGGAGGGATGCATGTATGGAGATAGGGGCTCAACTTTTTTCTTTAAGAAATTTTATTAAAAACGGAAAAGACATTGACTCCACTTTCGGAAAAATCAAGGATATGGGTTATACCTGCGTACAGTTTTCCGGCGCGACTTTCGAGCCGTTTGAACTGAAAGATATAATAGATAAATATAAATTACCGGTTTATCTTACTCATGTAGACGCAACCAGGATTTCCGAAGATACCGAAAACGTCATTAAAGAACATAAAATTATAGGCTGTCAGAACATAGGGCTTGGTGCAATGCCCCACGCATTTCCTTTTATGGGCGACATAGAAGAAGTTGATGAGTTTGTCAAAAAATTCTCCGCCGCAGCCCAAAAGATAAAGGACGCAGGATTAAAGTTTTTCTATCATAATCACGATTTCGAATTCCGTAAACTGAAAAACGGACAAACCATTTTCGATTATCTTGTGGAAAATGCGCCTGATTTTAATTTTACTTTGGACACTTATTGGGTTCAGCGCGGCGGCGTAGCTTTGCTCGAGTACATAGAAAAACTTTCGGGAAGAATCGAATGCGTGCATCTTAAGGATATGCAGACCGTTAAAGAGGGCGGACAGAAGTTCGCTCCCGTAGGCGTGGGCGTCATAAACTGGGGCGCGGTGTTGCCCGCATTTATTAAAAGCGGCACCAAATACGCGTTTGTGGAACAGGACGACGCGGTCGATTATCCCGACCCGTTTGCTCAATTGGGTAAAAGTGCAGACAATCTTAAGAAAATGGGGTACATAAAATAATGGCTGTTGTTACATTGTGTGCATTTGCGGATGAAGCGTCTACCGAATTTGACGGACAGATAAAGGCGCTTTTACGCAACAATATCTATAATATAGAACTCCGCGGTCTGGACGGGAAAAACATTTCCGCTTTAAGCGAGGAAGAGGCTGAAATTTATGCCGAAAAACTTGAAAAGGCGGGTATAAAGGTCTGGTCGCTGGGAAGCCCTTTGGGAAAAATAAGTATCGATTCCCCAAGAGAAGAACATGAAAATCTTTTGAGAAAATTGCTTAAGCTTGCCGATATTTTCGGGACAAAGCGCATAAGAATTTTCAGCTATTTCGTACATCGCGAAGATTATGCAAAATACCGCGACGAAGTCATTGAAAGAATGCGCGCTCTTGTGAAAATCGCTGACGGTTATATGCTTTGTCACGAAAACGAGTCCGAAATTTTCGGAGCTACCGTAAAAAACTGCGAGGATATTTACGATAACGTAGACGGGCTTTACAGCGTTTTCGATTCCTCTAACTTCATTCAGTGGGACGAGGACATCAAGGAAGCGTATGAAAAACTGATTAAAAGGGCTTATTACATACACGTAAAGGATTCTCGTTACGATACAAAACAAATCGTGCCCGTAGGTTACGGCGACGGAATGTACGATAAAATTTTATCGGGACTCGACAAAGACACCACGCTTACGCTGGAACCGCATCTTTTTAAATTTACGGGCTACAGCGATATTGACAAAAAAGAACTTAATGCGCTTTTTTCTTATAAAGACAGTAACGAATCGTTCGACGCGGCTGTAACGGCGTTGAAAACAATGCTTAAAAATTGCGGATATATCGAAGGAGTAAACGGAACATGGACAAAGTAAGATTCGGGGTTGTAGGTATAGGCAACATGGGAAGCAGTCATTGCAAATGGCTGGACGGAGGCGAAGTAAAAAACGCTGTTCTCAGCGCGGCTTGCGATATAAATCCCTTAAAAATCGAAAACATCAAAAAACAGCTTAAGCATCCCGAAGCGGTTAAATTCTATTCTGATGCGGAAACCATGTTTAAAAGCGGCGACGTTGACGCCGTTATCATTGCCGTACCTCATTACGATCATCCGCGCCTTTCGATAGCGGCTCTCGACGCGGGGCTTAACGTCGTTTGCGAAAAGCCTGCAGGCGTTTATACCAAACAGGTCAAGGAAATGAACGAGCGCGCCGCAAAATCAGACAAGATTTTCGCTCTTATGTTCAATCAGCGCACCAATCCGGTTTTTAAGAAGATGCGCGAGATGGTTGCCTCGGGTGCCGTTGGCAACGTAAAGCGTACAAACTGGATAATCACCAACTGGTATCGCAGTCAGTCCTATTACGACAGCGGGTCGTGGCGCGCAACCTGGGCGGGCGAAGGCGGCGGCGTGCTTTTCAATCAGGCGCCGCATAATATCGACCTTTTCCAGTGGATTACCGGTATGATGCCCTCGTCGGTAAGGTCTTTCTGCCATTTCGGCAAATGGCATGACATCGAAGTCGAGGACGACGTCACCGCTTACTTTGAGTATGCAAACGGCGCTACGGGCGTTTTCGTGACCACCACAGCCGACACTCCCGGCACCAACCGTTTTGAAATCATGGGCGACGGCGGAAAATTGGTGTTCGACGACGGAAAGCTTACATATTACAAGCTTAAACAAAACGAGCGCGAATTTAACGCGACTTATACCGGCGGCTTCGGAGAGCCCGGTTACGACAGCGAGGTCATCACGGTTGAAGACGATTCGCGTCCTCAGCACGTGCGCGTCCTCAACAACGTTGCAAACGCAATTCTCGGGCTGGAGCCTCTTTACATCGACGGCAAGGAAGGCATCAGGGGAGTGGAGCTTGCCGACGCCATGCTGTTGTCCACATGGATTGACAAAAAAATAGATTTCCCCATCGACGACGAATTGTATTATAACGAGCTTAGTAAAAGGATTGCCACTTCCAGACTTAAGACTACGGACGAAAAAGTGCTGGACACCGAGGGAACTTACGGCAACAAAAAGTAATTAAACTTACAGTTTATAAACGGGAAAGGTGACTTGATTATTTATTATAATTTATGAAGACGGATAAGGTATAACAAAACCCGCTTATAAATTTTAAGTCAGTAATAATGAGGAGGGAAATTTGATGAAGAAAATTAAGATTTTGTTTTTATGTTTTCTTTGTCTGGTTTTTGTCTTGTCAAGCGGCCTTATCGGTTGCAGCGGTTATACCTACAAAAAAACAGAATTGTCGCATTACAGTTATGCTGAAAGCGAAAGAACGGGCGATTACAATACAAAGCTGTTCTATCGCAACGATTACGACGTGCCTTTGGGCGACCCTACCACTATTTATTTGGACGAGGGGCCTTGGGCGGGGAATTTCTATTCTACCGGGACTTACGGCGGCAGCTCTTTTGAAATTTATCAAAGCACCGATTTTATAAACTGGGAGCCTGTGGGAAAGGGATTTATGCCTGCTCAAAACCATTTCGGGAAAGACAGCTTCTGGGCGCCCCAGCTTCTTTACGATAAAGACGCGCTGTGGTCGGATTACAATATAGAAGCGAAAGAAGGCGAAAGCGGAAAAGGATTGTTTTTCCTGTTTTACAGTGCGCATTCCAAAGAGACGGTAACAAATATCGTTCCGCGTTGCTATTATCCTGCAGTGGCTATTTCCAAAGAACCGGGCGGTCCTTACGAAGAATTTACGGGTACTAACAGAAACGGTTTTGCAATGGACGCTTCCACGCCCGTTTTCGATATCGAAAACATTAATCCCGAAACGGGCATAAATCTTGACGAAAATGCAGAGCCCGGTCAGGAGCTTTACAAATACAGCCGCTCTTTCATCGACGCTTGTCCTTATATAGCGCCTAACGGCGACAAGTACCTTTTTATGGCGCGTAACCGCGTGGCCGATACCAGCAACGAAATCTGGGGCGTAAAAATGAAAGATTGGGTTACTCCCGATTATTCCACTGTTACCAGACTTACTTCTTTCGGCTACACTACTACCGAAAGGACCGAGGAATATAATTTTGTCGGTTACTCCATGAAGATAGACGAAGGTCCGTACGTTTATTATCATGAGGGTAAGTATTACCTTACTTTCTCCATAGGTTCCACCAACGATAAACTCTATCCCGTGGCTCAGGCAATTGCCGACAGCCCGCTTGGACCCTATACCAAAATTCAGCCCGAAGACGGCGGTCTTGTATGCTCTCCCGGTACCGATTGGGACATACACTCTTCAGGTCACCACTCGTTCTTTGAAGTGGGCGACGAATTGTGGATTGTTTACCACAGCTATCCCGTCCTCGGCATGGACGGCATCGACCCCCGCCGCGCGCAGTGCTTCGAGCGCGTTTATTTCACGACCAACGATAAAGGCCAGACGGTTATGCACGCAAACGGCCCCACAAAGGTGATTCAGCCGCTTCCCGAAGCAGTTTCGGGGTATAAAAACATTGCGCCTTTGGCGGAAGTAAAAGCAACCAATATGGTTAAGGGAAGCAATGTTTCTTACCTTACCGACGAGCTTATTGCAATGCACAACGAGCATATAATTAACGATAATATACCCGAGTTTGAAGCAAAAGGCACTACCGAAATTACGCTTACTTTCCCCGAATACGTCACGGCCCGCGCAATCATGATTTACAACAGTCAGGATTATATGAAGATTTTCACCGAGATCGACCGCATCGAATTTTCTTACAGGGATGAAAACGGCAATACCGGTATGGCTTACATCGACGATCTCGCATTCAATCTCGACGCTAATCTCGTACCGCTTGACTATCTGTTAAGCGAAGACGAAATGGAATTCATCGACGACAGCTATTACACCATGCGTGTGGGCGGCGCGGCTGTTGCGGAATTCAACGAGTTAAGCATCAATAAAATTAAAATCAAAATCAAAAAAGCCAGCGGTAAAGACGGATTGAACATATCCGACATAGTGGTGCTTGGAAAAACGGCATAAGGAGGGAAGTCATAAATGAAAAAGAAAACTTTTTTAGTTGTTTTACTTACGTTCCTTATATCTTTAAGTATTTTCGCTTGCGGCAAGGTTTCGCCCCTTGGAGAATATACCGATTTCAACGGCGTAAATGAAAACTATATAATGTCGATAGATGAAAATATGACTATTGACGGCGTGCTGGATGAGGATGTATGGACCAACAGTAAAAATAGACTGACGGCGGAAAATACGGCTAACGGCAAAAAGATGGACGTCTATACATACTTGGGTGAAAACGGCGTCTATTTTGCTTTCGACGTAAAGGACAACGCGCTTTTCTATAATCCCGGAAGACGTCAGTCCAGAAACAGCGGCGTCGAAGTCTATCTTACCACGCTTGATCATTTTGCGCTTGAGAAAGGTTGCGTAAGCGTTCGTCTTGCGCCGACGGGCGAAGGAAACGAAGTAGCTATCGAATATTATCGTCCTAATGCTGCAGGAAACAAGTGGGCCTCTGCTAAAGCAAAAGGCAAATACGCAGGAGCTGCCGTAATTAACGGAACCATGAACTCCGAGGCTAAGGACAGCGTGGGGTATACCGCCGAAATCGCCGTTTCGTGGGAACTTTTGGGCGTGGAATCTTCCGACGTCATTCAATACACCGCTTCTTTCGTGCAGGCGTTGGGATACGACGATGACGTCCGTGAGGAGAACACCTTTTTTGCGGGGACTTCGCACGTCGGAGTAGGCAGCTGGAAAGCAGTATCTAACGACGGATATATAGAAGACAAATATTCTTACGTGGATGTAAACACCGCTGTTTACGATGACTTTATGAACATTGACGGCGTGCTGGACGAGGAAGAGTGGACGGAATTTATCAGCGCGGGCAAAGGCAAAACCTTTACTCACAACAATACGGGTATTTCACTCACCATAAACACTCTTATGACCGATAAGGGACTGTATATCGGACTTGACAGCAACGACAATGACGTTTATTACAGTGAAGACAGAGCCATAAAATATAATACGGGTGTCGAGTTGTTTGTCGCGGGAAACGGAACTACCACTCTTAACGAAGAAAACGTAATTCAGATTCGTTACAACGTGGGCGGCCCCGGGGACAGATATCAGGTAAATTTGAATTCCGAGTATCCGTATAAGTCTACTTATTTCCCGGCACGGATTGCGGGCAGCGTTAAAAACGGTGTTATGAACAGCTCCGAAACCGACGGCTGGCAGGGAGAGATTTTCTTGCCCTGGTCGTCCATAGGCGTGACGGAAGACAACATGAAAAATCAGGCTGCAATCTTAGCTTGTATTTACCATTGCGAAAGCGCGACCGCTACGTCTTCTCCCGAATGGCAATATATTTCCGTCACGGGCAGTGACGTTTTCGGCAACAATTCGCATAACGTAAATCCTCAGCAGTCTTTCTTCCTGTTTACCAAAGACAGCGGATTTATACCTAACGGAATTTCCGTTTCGGAAGTGGCATTAAGTAAAGCGGACCTTAATTCAGACGGAACCGCTTATGAACGCATAGTCACTGTTTCGTCTTCCGACGCCATAACTCTTTCCGGATTTACCACCGAAAAGCCTGCCGTTATCGGAGCGATATTTGATTTCGGGGAAGCGGAAAACGTCAGCGTTACCGATAGGTCGGACGGCACATATATTATTTCTATACCTAAAGAAGATATATCTTATTTCGACACTACGAGAAAAGCAACGGTTACCGCAAACGGTGCCGATGCTCAGTTTAACGTAAGTTATGACGGTAACTTTACTCTTGACGGAATTCTTGACGATAACGTTTACTCAGGACTTAATCATATAGTAACTAAGGCTGCAAGCGGCATAGGCAACGTTGAATCGGATTTTGTATTTGCGCTTAATCAAAAGGCAATGTACGTCGGCATCGAAATCAAAGACGCCTTGGTTAATACGGACACTCAGTGGGGTTCCGGCGTAGAAATGTACTTCAATTTCGGCGAAACGCTTTCTTCTGCAAATACTTATCAGGTAAGGTTGTATGCAGACGAATCCGCCCGTTATTATGTCTATTCGGATGAAGCCGCAGAAAACGGTTTCTCGTGGAAAGAAGATTCTTCTTTGGTTTCCGAAATAAGTATCGTTTCAAACATTACAAGTGACGGATATATCATTGAGGCAAGAATACCCTGGTCGTTGTTCGGCCTTGAAACGGCTCCCGAAAATTGCGGTATTGCCGCGCTGACAAAGTTTGCAACCAACGAGGATAAAAGCAGCTTTTCGGTTAGATACGATAAGCTTAACCTTGGTAACGAAGGCTCCCGAGTCATTGAAAATTATCTTAACTTCGACGAAACGGGTTTTGCTCCTGAAAAGATTTATGCAAGCGACGTTGTGTTTGTCAAAGGTTTGGATTTAAGCGGCGGTAATTATTCGGCAGAATTCAATGCTTTCTATGTGCCCGACGGCGCTATTGCCGTAACGGAAGACATAGTTGCCGACGGTTACACGGGCGCAGTAGCCAACAAGACCGGAGGAACTTATACGCTTACTTTGCCGCAATCGGTAGTAGAAGCAATCGATGAAAATAAGCCGTTCAACATAAGCGCCGGTACTGCATCGGGACAGATTAACGTTGTTTATATCGAACCTTCCGCCGAGGCTTTTGACGACAGCAAAATACTTTCTTACGTCAACTTCGACGAAGGCCTTGACTCATTAAAAGGATTTAACGCTTCAATGCGTCGCGGTGAAGCCGAATACGGCGCGATGAGCGGTTCTTACTCCACTAACAGATATTATACGCTCGATATGAAAAACCGCGCGCTGAAGCTTGACAATGACAATGCTACTGTGGGCATAAAAAGCTTTACCGTTTCCATGATGATAAACGGTGACGATATCAAAAACTGTCAATATACCGCAAGCAACGGATATGCGCTTATATTGTTCGGTACGGGTAACGTTGACGACAACGAAGGCTTCTCGGTAAGAGTAAGATACGATTCTACGGGAGCTAAACCAAATGCTTTCCAGATAAAAGTACTTGGCCAGAACGACGCTCAAGGAACCGATGCCGTACTGGGTGCTATCGACGGCTGGCAGAGGTGGACCGTGACTTTTGACCGCAGAGTCGCCAATACCCTTAACGTTTCGGTTTATATAGACGCCAAACTTATATATACCAAACAGTTCGCTCTTGCGTCGAACGTTTCTCTTGACGGCGCTGTAGGATCCGTGTTCGGTATAGGCGCGGGCGGTGTTGACGACGGTAATGCTCAGGGCGCAAATTATCTCAGCAACAAAGTCGGTATTGACGACTTCATGTTATACAACGGAGTACTGACTCAGAACGATATTTATAACTTCGTTCAGTATGTCGGTGAAATTAACCTTGCCAACGCGTTCAGGATGGACGACATTGCGTTTGACTTCTCCGACGTGGATACCGACGGATTCAGCACTCAGTTCGTGGTTAACGCTTATCTCGCGGACGGCAGCACGGTGCGTCTTGACGACACGCAGGTGACTTTCGGCGAAGAAATCGCTGACTTCATCACCCATATGGGCGAAGGCGATACCGGTTACTTCCTCTTCAGCGTGGGCGTTGACGACTTGTCGATATTCAAAGCAGGACTTACTTCCACCTATACTTATAACGGCATAACCAAACAAGTCAGGATTTCTTATACTCCGCTTGAAAAGATATACCTCGATAGTGAAGGATTCGAATTCTGGGCAAACGATAAGACCGGCGACAATTACGTGTTCACCGTAGGCGTTTATGCGGATCAGTCGCTGTCTACTCCCATTGCTGAAAACGTTCAGTTCGGCGACTGGACCGACTATGCTACAGCTAACGGCGACGGCACTTATACATTTAACGTACCTGCGGCCGTGTTTGAAGCTCTTACTTATGAGAAAGTAGTTTCCGTTACCGTTGCGGACGCTGAAGCGGCAGAGTTCACCGTTACCAGAAAGGTGCTTTCCGATGACCAGCTTAACGGAATTTTCGCCTCGCTTGAAGCTTACTACGACTTTGACGAAAATCTCACCGATTACGTCGGAAATCATGAAACGGCACCCGTTCGCGGCGAATCCGCTTCTTATTCCGATAGAGAAGGCAGCTATTCGGGCGATAAGGCGCTTAACATCAATACTGTAAACAACACGGTCGGCATCGAAAATCTGCTGCTTGGCACCGACAGCTTCACCATTTCGCTGGACGTTAAACTCGATTCCGCTTCTTATGCGGGCAGTAACGCGGCTTACGAAATCGTGACTTCCACCAAGAACAACGACTCCGATCCCTGCACCTTCCAGCTTTCCGCGCACGGCGGACAAAACAGACTGCGCATTCAGCTGGGCAGAAACGATCAGGGATTCTACTTCGAAGGCACTACAGGAAAACTCAAAATCGATCAGTGGCAGCGTTACACTCTGGTTGTGACCCGCGGGGTAGAGTTCGATCCCGAGCACACAATGACCAACAGCAAGTACGACGCACAGGGCAATCCCGTAAGTTCGTCTTCGCCGGCGGCACCCTATGTCACGCCTGAAAAAATAACCGTTGCGCTTTATCTCGACGGCGAGTATATCGAGACAAAGTCGTTCTGGTTCACCGAAGGCCAGTCTCTGGGCACGGGCATCGTTTACCTCGGCGGCAACCTTGCCTGGGCAGATAAGAGCGCGGTTGTGGATAACTTCATGTTTATCCGTAAGGCTCTTACCGATTACGAGGTAGAGGGACTTGACAACTATTACGGCGACATCGTGGCCAAATACGGCTGGACGGCGGGCGACAAGGTCATTTCTTACACCGACGTCGTCGAAAACGAAACATACGTTACTACGCTTGACATTACCAAACTTCACAACGAAGCGGTAATCACCGGCGCATCGTTTGACGGACTGCCCGCAGGCGCAACCGTCAGCGAAGACAACGGCGTTTATACCGTCAGCATTTCCTACGACAGCCTTGAAGCTTTTGTGGGCGGCAAAACCGTCAGCGTCACAATCAACGGCGTAACCAAGGAATTCACCATAAGCTATGCTCCGTTGAATCAGCTTTATCTTGATACCGACGCAATCACGCTTTACACTACCGATAAGACCGGCGACAATTACGAGTTCAAGGTAGGCGTTTATGCGGATTCGGCACACTCCGTACCCGTTACCGGCGTTACGTTTGCGCCCTTTATCGCATCCGACAACGGCGACGGCACCTACAACTTCGTAGTGCCGGCAACCCAAATGGAAAGCGCGGCTTCGCATCAGATAACCGCTACCAAAGTCGTGACCGACGGGGCGTCCATCGGAAGCAGCTTCACCGTAAACTATATCAGCTGGACGGTGGCTGACGTTGCCGAAAAAACGGAAATTTACTTGAATTTCGACGGCAGCCTTATTAATTATGCGGGAAGCGGAGTTGCAAACACCAACGGCGCCGTATATGCAGCCGACGATGACTATACGGGCGATCAGGCTTATGTTGCAAATATGCAGAAACGCGCGTCTAAGGTGGAAGCAGTTTTAGGTACCGACAGCTTTGTGATTTCCACGATGATAAACGGTGCGGACCTTAAAAATCTTGCAGGCGACGGATATGCCACCGCAATAGTGGCTACCGGAAATATTGACGGAACAAACGGTTTCTCGATAAGAATGAGAGCTGACACTTATCAGATTAAAGTGCTTTCAGAGCGTGACGCTGGCGGTACTGACGTCGTATTGGCTGCGATAAGCGAAGATTGGCAAAGATGGACTTTTGTGTTTAACCGCACCGTGGAAGGAAAATTGGTCGTAAGCACCTATGTCGACGGCGTGCTTGTTTATACTTCCAAAGAGTTTAATGTCGCTTCCGACGTCAGCCTTGACGTTGACGGATACGGCACAATAGGCATCGGCGCGCCCGGTTGCAATCCCGATACCGGCAATTATCCTGCATCAACGAACGTGGACGTCAGATACGACGACTTTATGTTCTACCGCGGCTACATGAATGCCCAACAGGTTCAGGCGATTGACGGCTACATCGAGTCAATGAAGGAAAGTACTACCTTTGTCGCTGAGGACGTATTGTTTGATTACAACACTCCCGATATTGAAAGCGGATATACGCAGGACCTTGTAATTAATAAAGTTTATCCTCAGGTTACCGCAATTACTTCGGACATTGCTTTCGACGGCGTTGCGGCGGATTACATCTCTCTGTCCGACGGCAAATATGTGCTTAGCATTCCCGCAGAAGATCTCGATACTTTCGCAGGGGCGGAAGGCGTAACCGTAAATTACACTTATCTCGGAATCACCAAGTCCTTCATAATCAAGTACGTCAAAATGGGAGAACTTTATGTTGACGAGATTGAGATTTTCGACCTTGAACTCAATGCCGACAATCAGATAGTTCACAGCGTGCGCGTTTCCGCCGATGCTGAAGGACTGGTAGGCGTGGGCGGCGTCGATTTCGGTGAAATCAATTCTTACGTCACCGCAGGAGAAACAGCCGGCGATTATCTTATCACCTTAACCGCGGAACAAGCGAATTCGTTGCCTGCCGAAATCGAGATTTCCGCAAGCGGAGTCAGCAAAACCGTTAAAGTTTCCTACACGGAATCTCTTATAAATAACGTTGAAACGCTTAGCCTTACGGGTACGACATACAGCACCGACACGCAAGGCGGTAAAGTGTTTGCCGGGGTGGAACTCGGCACCGACAGCTTTACGGTATCCGCCACTTTCGGAAACATATCAAATTGCGAAAGCGGCGGGGGCTACGCGCTGTTTTCTACCGCAAACGCCGATTTCTGGGACGGCATAACCTGTTATGTCAACACTAATAGAATCAGGTTTAAGTTTGCCGGCGTGAATGCTGGTTCAAGCGTCGATATAAGCGGTGACTTTACCAAGTATAACGAATGGACGAATTTCGTGTTCCATTTTGACCGTTCGGCTTCCAAATCGATTACCATTACTGTTTACGCCGACGGGGAGCTTGTGGGAACCAAAACCACTGTGCTTACCGAAGACCTTGCTTTCGATTACGGCGCAAGCAAGAATTTCGTGCTGGGCGGCTACAATCTTGAAGCGAAAGGTCAAACTTCGTCCTTCACGGGGTATCCTCCCGTAGACGCAAATTCTTTCGGACTTACCTCCGCGGCGTTCGCAGTTACCAAAGGGATTGTTCCCGTAGATATAGCCGAGGCTTATCTTAACGGCGTTTTGCAAAGCTATTCCATCGACGTTTCTTCCGTAAAGGCCGATTTCGGCTTTAACGACGGTACTACCGCTAATGCTATTGCCGATTCGGGCATTACCATGGCGCTTAATTCCGCTGCAACCTCCTCGGTTGTGGAGGGAAGAGAGGGCGGCGAAGATAAGGCAATCCAGATTAACAGCAAGTCCATGTATTACGACGTAAACGGCTTTGACCCCGGCGTTAACAGCTTTACCGTTTCCATGTGGCTTAAAATGGACTTTACAACCGCGCTTGACGCAGACGGATCGGGTATCGTCTTGTTTGCGACTACCGACCCCGCATCTGCAAGCGGTGTTACTGCGTCGATAAGACAAAACACAATCCGCATGAGAATGAACGGAACTACTAACTTTATGACTGTTAAAAACACCGACCGGTATACCGATAAGTGGACTAACTTTACATTCTCTTTCACCCGTGGCGCAGGCAAGTGCGTGGTAAACGTGTACGTCAACTTTGCGCTTGCGGCTACGTCGACCTTGACCGTTGACGACGCGGTGTCGCTGTCCAATCCCGAAAAGACCTCCTTTATCGGCATCGGCAGAGGCGTCGAAGTGTCGGGTTCCGAGGGCGGAGATTACAAGAACGGCGTTTTCCAATGGTATGAGAACAATACTCACACCGTGGACGACATCGTGCTTATCGACAGCGCGCTTGACGCTTCGAAAATTCTCGGACTCATGAATTACTTCAAAGCCTGAGAAAAATAGAATTGATTTATCGACTTCTTAATCATACTTCTCGTATTATGCCCGCGGTTTCAGCCGCGGGCGTAATACGTTGAAAATAAAAAATATATTTATATGCTTTTTAAAAATCATTGTTGTATTCGGCAAAGTTTTTCCGCGGTATTACGTCGCAACAAATAAAGTTTTACGCATTGCAAAAATGGTTTAAATGATAAAACGATTTGGTTTTAATAAATCAGTAAAAAATGAAATTCAGGAAGGCTTTTTTTTAACTACATATTGCAAAAAATTAAGCGCGATATGCAATATATTTATTTTGTAAATTATCGTTAAAAGTGTTAAAATAGTAAAGGCGGAGGTATTGAAAAATGAAAGTAGCGCTAATCGGTTGCGGCAGCATTGCCAAAACTCATCTGGACGTTTTAAAACATCTCGGGCACGACGTTATCGCACTTTGCGACAGAAGCGAAGAAAAAGCAGCAAAACTGCGCGACGATTTCGGTCTTGACTGCAAAGTTTACACCGACTATACCGTAATGATGGATAAAGCAAAACCCGATTCCGTTCACGTTTGTACTCCTCATTACGAGCACGCGGAAATGAGTATCGCCGCCCTTAATCGCGGAATAAACGTTTTGTGCGAAAAACCCGTCTGCATCAGCGACGAGCAGTATTATGAGCTTAAAAAAGCCGCCGACTTAAGCAGCGCCAAAATAGGAATATGTTTTCAGAACCGGTACCTTGAGACCAACGAAAAGCTTAAGGCTTTATGCGAAACCGAGGGAGCTAAAGGCATTTTTGCAACGGTTCCCTGGGCGCGTGACGAAAAATACTATAAGGAAACCGATTGGCGCGGCAGGCGTAAGACCGAGGGCGGAGGAGTCATGATGAACCAGGCTATCCACACGCTTGACCTTATTATCTGGATGCTGGGCGAACCGATTGCCGTAACGGGCTCGGTGGGGAATAACCACCTTAAGGGCGTTATCGACGAAGAAGATACTGCTGAAATATATGTCGAGTTTAAGTCCGGCACAAAGGCTACGTTTTACGCAACTACCGCCAACGCATTTAATTCACCCGTAATAATATCCCTCGCTACTGACAAAGGACAGTATACGGCAGTGGGCAACAAGGTTTACGACGGTGCGGGTTTGCCTGTTGCGGTAAACGAAAAGATCGACATAATCGCCAAAGATTACTGGGGCAACGGACACCTTCACCTTATACGCGATTTTTACGATCACGTTACCCGCGGCGAGGATTTCCCCGTGGGCGTAACCGAAGCTTATAAGGCCGTCAAAACCGTGTTGGAGCTGTATGCCTCAAAAGGAGCAAGGCGCGAAATCGACTTTTCCAAGCTTTGATTTGCTATTTTTTCAAGGAGAATAATTTTTTATGAAAATGACGTTCAGATGGTACGGACTTAAGGATTCCATACCTCTTGATTACATTAGACAGATTCCCGGAATGACGGGCGTGGTTACGGCGGTTTACGACGTTCCGCCGGGAAACGAGTGGAGCCGTGATTCCGTAAATGAACTTAAAACCGCCTGCGAAAAAGCGGGTTTAAAAATGGAAGTTATTGAAAGCGTGCCCGTCCACGAAGATATTAAACTGGGAAGAGGAAAACGCGACGAATACATCGAGGCGTATAAAACCAACATTCGCCGTCTTGCCGAAGCGGGAGTAAAAGTAATCTGCTACAATTTTATGCCCGTTTTCGACTGGGTGCGTACCGTGCTCGACAAGCGCAACGACGACGGCTCCTATTCGCTTGCTTACCGCGAGGAAGATATAGTTAAGCTGGACCCCGAGCATCTTTCGCTTCCCGGATGGGACGAAAGCTATTCTGCGGAGGAACTCGGCGCTCTTCTTAACGCCTATAAATCGGTGGACCGCGATAAGCTTTTCGAAAATTATGTTTATTTTCTTGAAAGGATTATCCCCGTGTGCGAGGAGTGCGGCATAAATATGGCGGTGCATCCCGATGACCCGCCGTGGGACCTTTTCGGATTGCCGCGTATAGTTTCGTGCGAAAAAGACCTTGACAGGCTTTTTGCCGCGGTACCGTCCAAAGCAAACGGACTTACTCTCTGTACGGGCAGTCTGGGCGCGGGCAGGCCCGACCTTGTGCGCCTTGCCGAAAAATATGCCGCACAGGGCAGAATTCACTTTGCACATTTAAGAAACATCGGCTTTTCCAAAGAGCGCGATTTTGCCGAAACTGCGCATTTAAGCGCGTGTGGTTCTCTTGATATGTACGCAATAGTCAAGGCACTTGTAAACGGCGGCTTTGACGGATACGTCCGCCCCGACCACGGCAGAAACATCTGGGGCGAAAGCGGAAAACCGGGTTACGGATTGTATGACCGCGCGCTGGGCGCCGCTTATATCAACGGACTTTTCGAAGCTGCCGAAAAGGAAAAAAACAGTAAATAAAAGTCAAATAATATAATTAAAAACCATATTTAAGTACAGACTTCGGTTTTCAACCGCAAAAAGCTATTTGCTTTTTTGACGGATAAAATAAATCGGAGTCTTTTTTTATTTAAAGCGATAAAAAACAGTCAATATACAAAACATAAAATATATGAAAAGAGCAGACTCCATAGTAAGCGAGTTCGCAACGCCGGATTTGCTTGTAAAAAGAGAATTTAAAATAAATAAAACGGACGCGGTTATTCTTTACAATCCTGATTTAACCGATTCTGCGCTTTTAAGCGAGCTTTTACGCGCGCTGGAACATTTCTGTGACGGTAAAATTACTGCCGAAGGATTGGTAAAATCGGTTATTTACATCGCGGAAACAAAGACTTCCGTAGATCAGGAGGGGGCAAAGCAGCTGATTCTTTCGGGCGACGGAATTATTTTCGTGGAAGGCTTAAAAGAGTTTATCGTAGTCAATTTAAGGAAATGGGACAAGCGTTCCATATCCGAACCTCCCACTTCGACGGTTATGCGAGGGCCCAGGGAAGGATTTATTGAGGACCTTAAGACTAATCTTTCTCTTATAGAGAGGCGAGTGAAGAGTCCGGGACTTGCGATAGAAAAGATGCATATCGGCAGAATAGGCAATACGGTCGTGGCGCTTGTGTATTTAAGCAATGTTGCGGACAAAGAACTTGTGGACAGCGTCAGGAAAAAGCTTAAGAGCATTGACGTTGACGCCGTGATTGACAGCCATTATCTTCAGCCCGTGCTGGAAGAGCGGCCTTTGTCCGTATTTCATCAGACGGGTATAAGCGAAAAACCCGATATAATAGTTTCCAAGATGCTGGAGGGAAGAGTCGCCATAGTGGTAGACGGCTCTCCAATGGTGTTAACCGTACCGTTTATGCTGGTGGAAGATTATCAAAGCAGCGAGGACTATTACGAACGCGCCTCTTTGGCGACATTTCTGAGAATTATCAGAATAATGTCCGTATTCTTTTCCATACTGCTCCCCGGTCTTTACGTTGCGTTGCAGGAATTTCATTACAGCATGATACCTTTAAGGTTTTTGATTACCGTAATGACGTCGGTAAACGGAATTCCGCTTTCGCCGCTTACGGAGGTTTTGTTTGTAATTTTACTGTTTGAAATTATCCGCGAGGCAAGCGTGAGAATGCCGCGCGCGGTAGGCATGGCGATGAGTATAGTGGGCGCGCTTGTGCTTGGAGATACTGCAGTAAAGGCAGGCATAATCAGTTCGCCCGCGGTCATGATAACCGCGCTTAGTTCCATCGCGCTGTACACTGCGCCCAATCAGGAGGGGACGATGACGCTGCTGAGAGTGGCGTTTACGGTGCTTGGGGGATTGGGCGGAATGTATCTGCTGCTTTGCGGAATACTGTACCTGGTACTGTATCTGTGTTCTTTAAGCGGCTTCGGCGTGCCGTATATGTCGCCTTTCGCACCGCTTATATTTGCCGATCTTAAGGACTCGTTTTACCGAGCTTCGCTTTTAAGAATGAATAACAGGCCTTTAAGTATAAAGAACAAAAATAAAAGAAGAAGGGGGAACGGCGCTGATGGAAGGTAAACAGGTCAGCATAAAACAGTTTGTAGCTATTCAGTTTTTAGTCGCGCTTGCCGTAAAAATGTTCATGCTTCCCGCGTTAATGCTCAGAATAGTAGGCAAAGACAGTTATATAGTCATGGGAATCTGGATTGCGTTTGAGTTTATAAGCCTGACTTTTTTTCTCATTACCGCAAAACGAAATCCGGACAAAACAATATACGATATACTCAGCGAAACTCTCGGAAAAGTTGTTTCGAGAATTGTCGTAGTGTTGTTCTCTTCCTTTTTCGTGTTAAAAGCCATACTGATTATAAGCGAAATTAAAATGTTCTTTTCCGTAACGATGTATGCGGAAATAGGTTGGGCGATAATGATAATTCCTTTGCTTGTACTGCTTGCGTCGTTTGCGATACGCTCGTTGCGCGCAATGGGCCGCACAGCGGAAATTATTTTACCCATAGTTTTAATAAGTACTCTTGTGCTTACGGGGCTGTTAATAGGAGATATGCAGGGCGATAATCTGATGCCGGTATTGGAAAACGGATTTGCGCCCGTAGCCGAAGGACTTATCACCTTTCCGGTATGGTTCGGCGATATAACTTTTTTGCTGATTTTTTTGGGAAACGTCAAACTCGGAAAAGGGTTTGTGCTGGCGACGATGATAAGCAAACTTTTTGCAAGTCTGTTGGTGATGTTTTTCTCTACCATGCTTTTTGCAACTTATGCCAACATGGGTACGCTTATAGATTACGGAAACAACGTGAGTAACATGACTCAGTTCAGTCTGGGCGCGCACGATTACGGCAGATTCGACCTGCTTTTTTATTGCGTGTGGATGTTAAGCGTTTTTATGAAACTTGCCTTGATTTTTTATTTCCTTACCCGTAACGTTTCCTTTGTCATAAACAGCAGAAACAATTATGTTATAGCCGTGTCTTGCGCCGTTGCCTTGTACGTTATTTCCGAATTTTTTCTGGAAAACGAAAATACCGTATTCTTGGTTTGTACGGGTGTTATGAAATACATCGTCTGTCCGCCCGCGTTTATAATGCCCGGTTTGCTTTTGTTGCTGAGCGTAATAAAATACAAACCTAATTATCATACTCCTAAACTTTTAAACGGTAAAGAAATCAAGGAGAAGAAAAATGGATTTAAGAACTCCGAAAAACAAAACCAAACTGCTTAAAATTTACAAGTTGATGATTTTGTTTTTTGTTTTGGTTCTGATTTTGTCGCCTAAAAGCGTAACCAACAGACCGGAAATAGAAACAAAACTTCTTTTGACTTCGATAGGTCTTGACAAAGTTGAGGACCAATACCGTGTTTCCGCAACTGCGGTTATGCCTCAGGAAAGCCAGAACGGTTCCACAATGCGCCTTAACGTGGGGGTAGAGGCGGATTCGGTCAGTGCGGCGTTTGAAAAGTTAAGCCTGAAGATGGGTAAGAAACTGGAGCTTGGATTGTGCGGGCTTATTGTCATAGGAGACACTTTCGGCGACGAAAGCATTTTACCTCATCTCAATTACCTTATGGCTTCGGGTAAAATCATTCCCGGCGCATATCTTGTGCTTTCGCTCGGTAAATCCGCAAAAGAAACCATTGAAATGTCCAATATGCTGTCTGAAGCCAGCAGTAACGGCTTATCAAAACTTATCGAACACAACGCACTCGATACCAATATGCCGTCAATTACTCTTTTAAAGTTTTTGTCGGAAACAGGCAGCGTTACCAAAAGTTCTTATATACCTTGTATCGAAATAGGGAAAAAAGACAGCGGTTCCGATCAGGAAAAACCGTCCGATGGAGGTTCCGATGAAGGTCAGTCATCCGGCAGCGGAGAGGATAAAAAAGGAGAAACCGAAATCAAGTCTCTTTCCAAAATAGCCTTTTATCGCGACGGCCGACAGATAAAATTCCTTGACGACGAGCAGACCCGCGGATTTACCTGGTCGGACAAAACTTCAACGCAAGGCCTTGTATCTTTGGAAAACTTAAAGGTTCAGGATATCGAAGTAGGACAGATTTTCTGCCAGCTGCGTTCCAAAAAATTTAAAATCAAAACCGGGATAAACAACGGAGTTCCCCAAACGAAAATGTCAGTGGAGGTTCTGCTCGAACTTGAAGACAGATACAAGCTCAGCGATTTGTTTAAGTATTACGGCATAAGCGAAGAGGAAATTAACCAAAACATCAAAAATCAATTTGCCGTCAAGATAGAAAACGAGCTTGTCAGCGTTATAAACGTCATGAAGGAGTGCGATTGCGACGCTATGGGACTGACGACGAACTTGTATAAATTCCATTATAACGACTATAATAATTATCCCGACAAGGAAAATATTTTGTCCGCAATGCAAGTGGACTACGACATTAAAGTCAAATTCAAGTAAAACGGAAAAGGCACCGATATTTATTCGGCGCCTTTTTTGATTTTCATATAGTTTTAAATTTTTATATCAGTTTAATCAATACGTCCGCCGATGCCGCAAGCCCGCTTCCGTCACCGGTTATTCCCAAAAGCTCGGACGTGGTCGCGGAAATGTTTACACGCTCCGCTGCAATATTAAGCGCGTTTGCAAGATTTTGCCGCATTTGCGAAACGTAAGGCGCAATTTTAGGCTTTTGCGCTATTATGCAGACTGACACGTTGACTATTTCGAATCGGGAACAAACCGATTCTCTCACGGATTCAAGTAGTTTAATGCTGTTTGCGTCCTTGTATTTCGGGTCGTTGTCGGGAAAGAGTACGCCAATATCGGGCATTCCCGCGGCAGATAAAAGCGCGTCCATTATCGCGTGCACGGGCGCGTCCGCGTCGCTGTGCCCCAAAAGCCCTTTTTCGTAATCGAACTTTCTTCCGCAAAGAATAAGGTCCCGACCTTTCTCGAATCTGTGCACGTCAAACCCGAAGCCTATTCTGCAAACACCGTTCAGCCCGAAAAAATCGGCAGGTTCGGTAAGTTTTACGTTGTCTCGGCTGCCTTCGGTAAGCGTGGGGGAAAACCCTGCAAGCTCGTACACTTCGCTGTCGTCGGCAAAATTACCCGCAACCGAGTCGTAAGCTTTTTTTATCTCGTCGAAACGGAAGGACTGCGGCGTCTGCACGGAAAAAACGTTGTCGCGGTTAAGCGTAACGGCTTTTCCGTCTTTAAAGTATTTTATTGCGTTTACCGATTTGATTGCGGCTATTCCGCTTCCGTATTCTATGGCGGAAGCAACACTTTTATCGATAATTTCTTTTGTGACAAAGGGACGGGCACCGTCGTGAATTATGACGATATCCGTATTTACTACGGCTTTAAGCGCGTTCCTCACGCTTTCGGTGCGGGTTGCGCCGCCGTAAACGTATTCGGCTTTTTCGCAATCGATAAGACTTTTTAAGGTTTCCTTGTCCTCGGGCGAACAAACCACGACAATTCTGTCAAAGCGTTCGAATTTTTTTACCGTTCTTGCCGCCACGCTGCATCCGCCGTAAGGGTGCAGAATTTTGTTGTAACCCAGCTTGGCGCGTTCGCCCATTCCGGCGCACAATACGACGGCAGTGACTTTAAGCGATGATTTCATACATCAGTCCCGCCTCGGCTTTGCCCGCTTTTTCGTTAAGGTCCAGCACTTTGAATTTCAAAGATGACGTTCCGAATTCTATGGTGACCGTGTCGCCGATTTTAAGTTTTGTGCCGGGCTTACCTTCTTTGCCGTTTACGTTTACTTTGCCTTTTTCACAGGCTTCCGCGGCGACGGTGCGACGCTTTAAAATTCTGGATACTTTTAAAAATTTGTCCAGTCTCACGGTTATTCCCTCACAATGTTTTCAAATTTGACTCCCGCCGCCTTTTCAAGCGCAAGGGGAGAAGTTTCCATCATCACGCCCGGTCTTCCCGCGCTGTAAACTATCGTGTCGCAATCTAAAGCAGTCAGGTGCGTTACTGTCGGAAATTGTTTCTTCATGCCTACGGGGGAGCAGCCCCCTCTCACATAGCCCGTAACAGGCAAAAGCTCCTTAAGGTGAAGAGGCTCGACGGATTTTTCACTTACCGCCGCCGCGCATTTCTTCAGGTCGAGTTCTCGGTTTACGGGCAGCATGAATACATAATACGCTCCGCTTTTGCCCTTGGTTACTATTGTTTTGAAAACTCTGTCCGCGGGCAGTCCCACTTTTTCCACCGCGTTGTCTTCGCCTAAAGAAACGTAATTTTCAGGGTCGATTTCAAAAGCGTGTACTTCGTAGTCGATTTTATTTCGCTCCATTATGCGCATGGCGTTTGTTTTCGCTTCTTTCATTCCGCTTTATTCTCCGTGTCTGTGTTTTGCGCTTCGGAGTTTTCGCCGATTGACAAGCTTTCTTCCGCTAAAGTTTTCTCCGATAATTCTTCGGCGGAAACAGAGGGCGTGTTTTGCGCGTTCATCGGAATTACGTCCCCCGTTACGCTCGCTGCCGCGTTGGCCCTTTCGGCTTGAGCGGATAAAAAAGCCTCGCGTCTAAGCAATATTCCCTTAAACGACAAAAGAAAGGCTAATCCCGTTATTGTTCCCGCAGTAAGGTCGGCAACGCCTTCGGCAAGGAAGACGCCTTTTACGCCTAAAATCAGCGGCAGAATAAACGTAAGCGGTATAAGCAGTATAACTTTTCTCAAAAGCGCAAGGAACATCGATATTTTTGCCTGTCCCAGCGCGAGAAACGCGTTCTGAAGTGCGAACTGAGCGCAAAACATTATGGAGCCCATCATGAATATGGGCATATAGTCGTTGACGATGGCGGTGACTTCCGCGCTTGCCGAGAATATGGACGCATAAATAAAAGGTACGGTAAGGCAGGATAGCCATACTATAAAACAGACTGTCAAAGCGGTTAAAAACAGATATTTGACTGTTTTTTTGACGCGCGTCATATTTCCCGCTCCGTAATTATAGGAAATAAGCGGCTGTGCGCCCGTGCCCAGTCCGTTAAGGGGCAGCGATATAACCTGCATTACGCTCATCATAATCGTCAGCGCCGCCGTGTAGTCTTTGGAGCCGCCCGTGTACGCGTGAAGTTGCACGTTGAAAACTATTTGAACCGCGCTTTCCGTCGCCTGCATTATAAATGGAGTTACTCCAAGCGCCAGCATGGGAAAAAAGACGGAAGGCTGCAGCTTGAAGAAAGACGGTTTTAACTTGATGGATGTGCGTTTGGATACAAAAAACAATACCACCCATACGCACGAAACCGCTTGTGAAAGTATGGTGGCAAGCGCGGCGCCCCTGACTCCCATGTTAAACGCGAAAATAAAAAGCGGGTCAAGCGCTATGTTAAGCACTGCGCCTATCGCCACGGTAATCATTGACATGAAAGCAAACCCCTGCGTGGAAATAAACGGATTAAGTCCAAGCGCAAGCATTACGAAAACCGTGCCTATTGCATAAATTCTAAGGTAAGCGTCCGCGTAGGGAAGGCTGGAGGCAGGTGAGCCGAAAAGCACTAAAAGCTGACGCGAAAACAACAGCAGGACTACGGTAAGAGCTATGCCGAATATAAGCAACAGGATTACGCCGTTATTAAAAATCTTTTCCGCTTCCTCACGCTTTTTTTCGCCCATGCGTATTGCCGCAAGCGGTGCGCCGCCCATGCCTATAAGCGCGCTGAATGCCGATACTATAAGTATTATCGGAAAGCATACGCCCAATCCCGCAAGAGCGTCCGTGCCTATTACCGCGATTCGTCCGACGTATACGCGGTCGATAAGGTTGTAAAGCATGTTGATTATTTGTGCGGCTACGGCAGGTAATGCAAGCTTTGCAAGCAGTTTGCCCACCGACCCGGTGCCTAAATCCGGTTTTTTAATTTCAGTTTTTTGCATGATATCCGTTTGTTGTCCGTTATGTATTTGCGTATTTTTTTATATGCCCGATTATCATCTATTTTACCACATCGCAATACATTTTTCAACAATATCCGTTAAATTTAAGAACTGTCTCTTATACACATCTCCGAGCCCACGAGACATGCGC
>UQSP01000005.1 GCA_900543755.1 uncultured Eubacteriales bacterium | reverse complement strand
CGGCAGCGTCAGATGTGTATAAGAGACAGATTAAAGTCTTATTTTAACGAATAAGTTTTAATTGAAGAGATTGGAAAAAAATGAATACTCAAACAAATACGGCGGCTTACATATTTTTTGCAGCGTTTTTCAGACAAACTTTATCTGAACCCGATAATTGTGTCGGACGGACTTTTAATGTCTTTAATCTTATAATGCTTATCTGAGTTTTGTAAAAAACACTGTTTTTACTCCTTTGACGTTAAAGTCCAAAGACAAAAAGTTTTTACGCTTGACTGAAAGGTGTTTTTAAGCTATAATCAGTAATAATGGTTTTAACAAGTTTAGTAATCGGCGGCTACTAAAAAATTTTACAGCGATTAAAGACATACCTTTCTTAAACGGCGCAGTCGCATTGGCGCGCGCACCGTTTAGCTGTTTTTTAATAGCAATTACAATCGCCGATTTTTATTATTCTGTCGTCATGAGGTGAAATAATGGACGAACTTGAAGCGCTTACGCAAAAATACAAGCAGAAAATAAAAAAGAAAAACGTCGGCAACAAAATACTCTATTACCTTTTGCAGGTGCTTACCCTGATGACGGCCATTGCCTCGCTGGTGATGTATATAGTAAAACGCGAGGGTCTTGAAACCACCGCGAACCAGATTTTCATGTGTGTGATGGCGCTTATCTGCATCAATATACCCGCTTTTCTGGAAAAAAAGTTTAAATTTTACATACCCAACTACATTTCCATAATATTGTACGTATTTATCTTTGCCCATTACGTTTTGGGCGAAGTCTTAAGGGTTTACGACCACAGCATAGTATTTGATAAAATATTGCACACCACCAGCGGAGTCATCATGTCGTTTATCGGGTTTTCGTTTATCTTTATGCTGAACAAAATAAACCCCGAAAAAATGAAGCTGTCCCCTTTCTTTATCGTTCTGTTCACGTTTTGCTTTACCATGACTACGGAATACGTCTGGGAATTGTTTGAGTATTCCGCGGACAGACTTCTCGACCTTAACATGCAGCGCTGGCAAGACGGCATTACCGAAACGCTTGAAAACGGCAGCGTAATAAGCTCCGTTCCCTACGGCAGCGGACTTAAGGATACAATGGGCGACATGGCGGTCAACATCCTGGGTTGTCTTGGAGTGTGCGTTTACGCGCTTGTCGGCATGAAGCTTAAACCCGACTGGTTTGACGGCAAACTTATTTTAACAGACCACCAGATTGACGCGCTTGCCGCGCAAAAAGCATCCGAAGACCTTGTGCTGAATACCGAAAACAACGACGAAATTATCGAAAAGCCCGACGAAATCGCCAAAGAAATACAAAACCTTCAGGCCTCTTTAAGGGAAAAACTGATTAAAGGCAACGACAGTAAGTCCGATAAATCCGACGAAGAAAGCAACGACGAATACAAGGACATCGGCTGACAGCCGCGGAATAAATCCGCTTAAAATTTTAAATGTTTTTTCATCAAACCGTTGACAAATCAAGCACGGCGGTTTATAATCTTTTTACAAACCTAATCCGAAAGGTTCGCCTGACGGCAAAGGAGAGTGCAATCAAGTAAATATCGGAATGACTGAAGTTCATTCCCTTGTTTTATGCTCCTCCCTTCGCCCGACGGCAGAGGGAGTTTATTTTTTATTTGCAAAATTTTACATAAAGGAGAACATATATGGAAGAAAACCGCATTGCTCTTATCGGAATCATAGCGAAAAGCAACGATTGCGCGGAAAAAGTCAATGCCGTACTTCACGATTACGGCGACTACGTCGTGGGCAGAATGGGACTTCCCTACCGCGAAAAGGGGCTTAACGTAATCAGTGTCGTCGTGGACGCGCCCGCGTCCGTCATCAACGGACTTACGGGAAAACTCGGCATGATTGACTGCGTAAGCGCAAAGGCGCTTTACTCTGCAGGCTGACATCGGGTACAGGCTTAGCTCCGTGAGATTCAGCTTAATACGCGCGAGAACAAGCCCTGATGAACCGAAAGAAAATTTTTGCCGAAACTTTAACAATACCGACAATTATTAACAATATCTAAAGGAGAACCTTATTATGAAAAAATTATTTTCAATGTTACTTGGCGTCGTACTGACGCTTGCGCTTTGCTTGTCGCTTGCCGGATGCAACAAGGACTACGAAGGCAAAATCGAAATTTATATGCCCGACGGCGCGCCCGCGCTTGCCTTTTCCCGGCTTATGAGCGAGAACAACACGCTTGAGCGCGAAGTCAGCTATCACGTCGTGGACGCGAACACGATAGGCACTTATGTGGCGAACGAAACCGCCGCCGCGGCGCTTATTCCCGTAAACGCGGCAACCAAGCTTGCGGGCACGGGCGAAAAATACAAGATGCTCAGCGTAAACACTCACGGAAACCTTTTCGTCGTGGGCAAGCAGGAGGCGGGCGACATAAACGCGCTTAAGGGCAAAAAAATAGGCGTAGTCAATCTTGCAAACGTACCCGGCCTTACGTTTAAGGCAATACTCGCCGACAAGGGCATTTTTTACACCGAGGACGCGGCCGCGCTTAATTCGGAAAACGTTTATCTTGTCAATATCGCAGGCACGGAAATCGCCGCAAGACTTAACGCCGAAGGCGCTGCCGCGCTGGACTTCGTAGTCGCGCCCGAGCCCGCAGTTTCCACCATTACGGGCAAAGTTCCCGCAATTAAAGTACGCTTAAGCCTTCAGGAGCTTTGGGGCGAAGGCGGTTATCCTCAGGCGGTGCTGCTTGCCAAGACTGAGCTTACGCAAGACAAGGATTTCGTAAACGCTTTGCTGGACGCGCTTAACGCTTCCGCCGAGTGGCTGCCCTCCCACGCTTCAGACGCCGCCGAGGCGGTGAAAAACCACCTTACCGAAGGTCTTAACCCCTCATTTACGGCTGATAACCTTACCGAAACCGTTATTGCAAACTGCAACATAAAAGTCGAAAAAGCTGCGGACGCCAAGGAAAAAGTCAAAAGCTACATCAACAAAATTATGGCCATAGACGCGCAGTCCACAAGCGCACCTGCCGACGCGTTCTTTTATATGTAATAAAAAAATGGGGACGCGCCCTTTTAAATAAGGCTTAATCGCAGCCCGCAAACGCAGCGCAAACGAATCTTTTGCACATAATAAAAAGGCGCCCATAAAAAAGCGCCTGCACCCGGGAGTTATAAAATTTGAAAGTCGGTGTAACGAAAATTTTAAAAGAAGCGATTTATCCTTTTGCAGTAGTCGCCTTTCTGTTTATCGTCTGGTTTGTTGCGGCGGTAATTTCGCAAAGCGAATTTATCGTACCCCGCCCTCTGACGGCGATAAAACTGTTTTTCGTCATGCTGACCGAAGCAAAAACTTACGGCGCACTGCTTTCCACGCTTACAAGGTCGGTCATATCGTACCTGATTTCTTTCGGTTTTGCGCTTTCGCTTGCCGTGATTTCCTTGTTTTTTGCTCCTGCTTATAAACTGCTTTCACCCGTCGTATCCGTATTGAGGGCGCTGCCCACCATGGCGGTGGTGCTGTTGCTTATAATCTGGACGGGGCCCAAAACCGCAACGGTAATCGTCGCTTTGCTGGTTATTTTCCCCACCCTATACTCGCTGTTTTACGAAAGCATGACGCGCGTTGACCGCGACGTAATCGATATGGCGAAAATCGACGGGGCGGACAAAACCATACTCGCTTTCCGTTTCTATATTCCGCTGGCGGCGCCCATGGCTTCCCGCTCGGCGGCGGGCGCGCTGTCGCTGTGCGTAAAGCTTACCGTAGCCGCCGAAGTGCTTGCTTCCACAGCGGGCTCCTTGGGTGCAATGATGCAGACTTACCGCGTTTACTTTGAAACCGCACGGCTTATGGCGCTGACAACGCTGACGGTAATAGTGTCGCTTTTGCTGGAAGCGATTTTATACAGGCTTTTGCGCCTCTCGTTTAAAAACTGGATTTAAGCACGCTTTACGTCTTTCAATCATTGACTGTTAATTAAGCCGCCTTATGTTTCCTGACCGCGATAAAGGGTTTACAAGTAATATACGGCGGCTTTTTTAACGGAAACTTTTTTGCTTAATGCCTTTGCGGTAATTGCCATTGGAGATTTCCCCATATTATATTTACCTTGTGCTGAATGCAAATTCTTAATTTCATTAGTGCTTTGACAAAGCTTTAATGCGTTTTAACAGGCTTAAAACCGATTTTGGCGAAATAAAATTACTTTTTCCCCGCGGCGTATGTTTTGAAGACAATCGCGGGGAAATTTTTACCTTTATCAAAAAAGTTGCGGAAAACGTCGGATTATGCTAAAATAAATCAAAAAGCGACAAAATCGCTGCTTTTTTCGATAAAACCTCGGGGGTGGAAAAATGCTAAACCGCTTTGACAACTTAAACGACACGGAAGAAGACGTAAAGGCGTTTGTTACTGCGTGCGACAGTATGTGCGACGCCAAGTTTTTGCTTAGCGAGCGCAAGATTTCAGACCTCATGCGCACGATTGCTACCTATCCGCGCATTTACGACATATTCAGAACCGCGCTTAAAGGATACAACCGCCAGGCGGAGTTTCTGAAATCCCAGACCAAAGTGGGCGGAAGAAGCAAGCTGGTCCCGCCGCAGAACCAGACCAAACTTATAGCATACGTCTTTTGTCTGCTGCTGGAAATCGACAGCGGCAAGCGCGTACTGAGGGACTTTCTGGACGAATATTTCTATCACACCAACCCCAACGAGGAATTCGCGCTTTTCTGCTCGGCTCTCATCGTGCCTTTCCGCGACGTGACGGAGTACGTTTACTACAACGGTGCGGAGTCTTACCTTGAAGACGACGCCGTGGACATAACTTTGCGCGAAGCGGTAAAACAGCTTTTGCAGGAAATGAACTCGCTTGTGGGCGAAAGCGTGGTAATATCCATGGACACCAAACAGGATTTGTTTCTTTTGGCGCGCAGTATCGAAAGCGCGCTTACCCCAAACCGCATTGACCTTGTAAAGCCGCTGCTTACGGGATACAAAAATACCGTTATGTCCTGCCTTATACGCGAAAAACTGACGCCCTATCTCGACCGTCTTTACAGGCTTTTCCAGATGAGCGACATCTTCTGACGCAAAAGAAGCGACGGCTTGTCCGGAAAAACAGTTTCGTTGCGCCAAGCCCGTGATTTAATCTGCTCCCGAAGTTTATAAAAGTCCGGGTGATTCTTAAAAATCAGACAGGTGTTCGGGGGTGAATATAATATCAGTATAATGATTTTAAGTCTGTAACTTTTTAACGTTTAAATAAAATCAAACGCGCCCCGCTAAACCAAAGGCGCGTTTTTTAACAAAGTCGAATAGATTAAACCGTTTCTTTAGATTTACGGTCACGTCAAAGACAAAAGCGAGTTAAACCTTATTGTTTATGGCTTGCTTGTATTCCGTAAATTCCTTACTGTCGGGAAGCGTCTGCAAAACGTAAGATATGCGCCCTTTTAAAGACGCGAGATATTTTTGCTTATCGGTTACGCCGACTTTTTTCATGTGAGCGTCAAGACCGAATTTTCGGATAAAATACATTTCCTGACGGATTTTCTTTTTATATTCTTCTGCTAAATTGATTTTTTCGTTGACGACAACGCCGGTTACCGTCTGACGTTTAGAACAAGTTACTGTTCTGGTTTTCCTGCTTTTCAAAAACAAGCCCAGCTTTTTAAGTTCCGTTTTGACAAACGAAATGATTTTATTCTCGTCAAAATCTCCGCTGAAAGTCATGTCGTCGCAATACCTTGTATAAACAACGCCCTCTTCTTCACAAAACGCACCGACCGACTCGTCGAAGTCGTACATGATTATGTTTGTAATAGCGGGCGAAGAAGGCGCGCCTTGAGGTAACGCGTCGCGATAATAGCAAAGCATGGTCAACAAGATACGGATTGGCTCGGAAAACTTTTCTTTATAAAAAACCTTTTCTTTCACCAGCGAATAGGATATATTGTCGAAAAATCCGTCTATATCCAGTTTTAATATCTTTTTTTGTCCGACGTGCGGCGCGGCGTTTTTCAGTACGCTTGCGCCGTAAACGTAAGCGTAAGCAAAACGCGACACGGGATAGTACGCCAAAATGTTGACGTAAATCGATTGCTGAACTTTTTTCAAAATAAAATCGGGGACGGAGAGCTTGCGCATCGTTCCGTCTTTTTTCGGTATAAACGCGTTGCGATAATGCCGTTCCAGATTATTGCTTAATCCGTACAGAGTTTTGGCGGGAAAGCCCAAATCTCTTTCGACGGATTTAAGTTCACGGTAAACTATCACAAATTTCCCTCCGTCCTCGAAACAAAGAACAACACTTATTTGTATGGCGAAACGCGCAGGCGTAGGGCAGCAAGGTGAAGTTTACGAAGCCTTGCCTTACTACGTTGAGCATTTCGGCTGAGCGGAGCAAACCCGGTGCGCAAAAATTTTCGGTAGAAAAAGTTTTGCAGGGCTTGCGCAGCGAATACGTTAACCGTTTATGATAAGATGACGACTCGACACCCCTTTCCGAATAGGAAACTCACTGTTGTTCTTTTTTTCAGTATATGTAATTCGTTTGATTTTGTCAACAAATTAAAAGCCAGGTTTCAAATCGATAAATAAGGTTTCTTAAAGTAAAATCCCGCATAATAAAACCGCGCCCCGCTAAACCAAAGGCGCGTTTTTTTATAATTTAGTATAAAACTTTCCACGAAAAAATTTCCGAACGGATTTTTATAATCGGATTTTCTGAAAATTACATATCGTTTTTTTGCCGCAGCTTATCTTTTATAAAAGCTTTTCCTCCGCTTTGCGTTTAATTTCCGGCAAGTTAAGTTGCCATACTCTTTAAGAATCGCTGCTATAAAAAAACTATTTGTCGAATATCCCGAAAAGCTCGTTGGGCGTAATGTCGAAACGTTTGCAAAAAAACACGATTTTTTCGTAATCCAATTCGACTTTACCCGTTTCGTAATCACTGTAATCAGACTGATATTTATTGATCTCCGCGGCTATCTGCTTTTGCGTAATCCCTTTGGCGCGCCGCGCGGCTTTTAAGTTTTCGCCTACGGTTTCGGCTATGTTCATGTTTGCACCCCTCCTGCGACATTTTTGAATTATAGAAGTTTTTCCTATAAATTAGTTGACATATAGGATTTTTTCCTATATAATTTTTGTGTCGGAATCGGGAAAAGTTCAAACGTGATAAAAGTCAAACTGATAAATTGTCTGCCCGCAAAGCAAAAAAACGCTTTACCCGATTTTAAAATCTAATTTTATTGTCGGGAGGATTTTATGGAAGCTATTTTGGTTATAGGAGTATTAATATGTGTGGGCATCGCCATTGCCTGCTCGATTATTGCGAAAAAAAAGAACAGAAGCGGTATAGGTTGGTTTTTTGCAGGGTTGTTTTTGGGCGCAATAGGCCTGGTGGCAATACTATGTTTGAAAGAAAACTATTAGCCTTGCAAAACAAAGCGGTTTCGGCGTAAAAACTTGACGTATTATTGCAACGTTGACCCTAAATCGGTTTTCTTAAAAACTTGCGTATCTCAAATAAACTGAGTTTATTATGCGTTAAAATACTCAGCATAAAACAAAAGCCGCGCTCCGATTAAAGGAACGCGGCTTTTTCAACCGTGTTTTTTATTTTTTTGTAAGCAACGTTTTTTACGCCTGCTTTTCGCTAACGATTTTCTTGTAAAACGGTCTTGTAAAAATACAGTTGTTATTCGGCGCGGTTACCGCACTTCCACCGAACCCTTAATGATAATCTGTTCTCCCACGATAGGCGTACCTTTGCTGCCGTTTTTGGCGTCGTTGCTGCCCAGCGAGTTTGCGCCCGGGCCTTTTGCCCCGCCGCTGCCGCCCTCGCCGCCAGCGGCCTTAAGGGGCTTTCCCGTAGACACATTTATAAAGACTTTTTCTGCGGTAATTCCGCTGCCGCCGTTTCCGCCGTCGCCGCCGTGACCGCCCTCGTTGATATAAATGCCAAATAAGCCTTTCTTAGCCTCGCCGCCCGTGCCGCCGTTGCCGCCCTTACCGCCTTTCACGAAAACGGATTCGTCGCCCGAAAATACGACTTTGGGGGCTTTTACCGCGCTGTAGCCTTCTCCGCCTTTGCCGCCGGTTTTACCGAAGCCCACACTGTTGTATCCGTCGCCGGATTTGCCGATGACCGTGTTGTTGCCGCCGTAAATTTCGTTTTCGATCTGAATGCGCTCGCCGTCGAAGCCCGCGGTATCTTTAAAGAAGGACCTTATGACAACGTCCGCCGCGCCCGAAACCACGCTGTTTTCCGCGGTATAAATCGCGGGAGTATCGATGATGCCCCTTATCTTTGCGCCGTGGAACTCGAAAATCACGGGGTCTGTACGGGTTTCGATTTCAAAAGAAATTCTGTACAAATTCTCGTAGGTATAAAGTTTAATCAGCTTTACCGCGGAGGGAACGACGAATTTATACTGAGCCTGCGAGCCGCCCGCGCTGTTGAAGTTAACGAAATAACCTGCGTTTTGTTCGGACAGCGTTATCGTATAAAGTTTCAGATCGTAATTCATGCCGTTATCCGAAACGGTGCCGAAGTCGTGTTCGTTGCTGACGGAGCCGGATATGGTAATCTCCTTAATCTCGGTAAGCTGAGTGACGTCGGCGGACCTGAATGCCGCCGCACCGAAATCGGAATCCTTGTAATCCTTGCTGCCCTCCGCCGCGACCGCTTTGACTTTGACGCTGACTTCCTGAGTTTTGTCAATAGCCAGACCGCAATCCGTCTGCACGGGCATATCCTGTCCGTTTACGGACACGACATAGCCCGCCGCGCCCGTGACAGGAGCCCAGTAAACGTAATCGTCCGCGATAATATAATCGGGTACTGCAAGTTCTTCTCGTTTATCGATCAGTTCGTCGCAAGCGACACACGTTATCGTCAAAGCCGCAGCGACTGCCGTAAACAAAATAATCTTAAGCGTTTTCATTATTCTTATCCTCCCCGAAATCTCCCCTTAAAGCAATTTTTTCCGTAACCGCAAGTCCCGTTCCGTCCGTGCCGTCTTTTCCATCGTACCGATCGCTTGTCAGTCCGCCCGAATCCACGGGGTCGCCGCGTTTGCCGCCGTCGCCGCCCTTACCGCCTGACGCGGAGAATGCGCCGTTAAGCATGAAAAGGCTGAATTTCGTTCCCGTAACGGCATTGCCGCCGTTGCCGCCCTTACCGCCGTTGCCCACCTTGTTTAACCCGCTTGCGTTGCCGCCGTTTCCGCCGTCGCCGCCGTTACCGCCCGTAAAGACCGCGTCGCCTTCGCTGATGACGTAAATTTCACCTGCGGAAATTGCGCCGCCGCCGTCGCCGCCCGCGCCGCCCGTTCCACCGTGCTTAAACCAGTCAGACCTTTCGCCGTCCTCGCCCTTGGGCGCGATGTAACCGCTTAATACGGAATTGTAAATGCCGAAAAGCTTGAGTATAAGACAGCCGGAGGACGCCTGATAACCGCCGTCATAGGAAATTGCGTACTGCTGGGTCTGAAGTCCCTGAAGCACGACGTTCTCAAGCTCGAACTCTATATCTTCGGTGCGCTTCTGAATAACGAAAGACGCGCGCACGGTAATCCGGCGATCGGAAACAATGCTGACTTTTTTGACGTTGTTTGCAAGATTGATGACTTTTGAAAACGAGTCGGTTGTTTTTTCCGAGCCCGTATAATCTATCTTCAGATGCTGCGCGGCGGAAAAATAGCTTTGCTCCGAAGTCTGCTCTTCTTCGAACTCCGCGGCGCAAGTATAAGCCTTTTCGCTTAAAGCGGGCACCGAATAGGAAAAGTTGCAGATTTCTTTGTCCTTATCACCTTTATAAGAAACAAGCCGTATATTATGCTGACCCGCGTCCTCTCTTAACAGAAAAGCGGTGTCGGTCGTCTCGCCGATAAGCGCGTCCCCGTCGTAAACGCGGTAGCCGTCAGCGCCTTTTACCTCGTCCCAGGACAGGGCGTTGTAAGTAAGAGTATACGACTTACCTCCGCAGCCCGCAGTCAGCATAACCGCCGAAACCAGAACAAGCGAAACCAATAAAAACCTTAAAATTTTTTTAAACATTTCTTCCCTCGCGCACGCTTAAATTTTACTTAAAAAAAACCGAGTTTTTTTATAATATATACTACTGAATTATATTAATATATAGCACAAAATTTGTCAACTTTTTGAATATAAAAAAACCGCAAACGCATTAACGTTCGCGGTTTGGTTTATTAAGTTATTTCGTGCCGAACAATCTGTCGCCCGCATCGCCCAGTCCCGGGAGAATGTAGCCGTGCTCGTTGAGGCATCTGTCAAGAGTGGAAACGTAGATGTTAACGTCGGGATAAGCCTCGGCAACCTTGCTTACGCCTTCGGGTGCGCCGATGATGGACATGAATTTGATATTTTTGCAGCCGCGCGCCTTAAGCAGTTTTATCGCGTCGCACGCGCTGCCGCCCGTCGCCAGCATGGGGTCCACTACCAGCACCAGCTTGTCCTCTATTCCGTCGGGCAGCTTGCAGTAATATTCCTGCGGCTCAAGCGTTTCCTCGTTGCGGTACATACCTATATGTCCCACCCTTGCCGAGGGGAACAAAACGTGGATGCCGTTTACCATGCCCAGTCCCGCGCGGAGAATGGGAACAATGGCGATGGCATTGTCCTTTACCACCTGCTGAGTGCAGGTTTCAAGCGGAGTTTTTACTACCTTTTTCACCGTGGGAACGCCCTCTTTAAGGCACTCGTAGGTCATAAGAGTGGTAATTTCCTCGATAAGCTCGCGAAATTCCTTCATGCTGGTCTTTTCGTCCCTTAAAATGGCGATTTTGTGCTGAATGAGGGGATGATTGAAAATTATTACGTTTTTGTAGTCCTTCATTTCTATTTCTCCCGTTAATATTGTTTTAGGCTTCAGTCTTTTCCTCGATTTGCGCGTTTGCGCCGTTGCCAGCAGCGGTCTGACCTTCACTTTCGGCAGCGGAAACCTCTACCGACACTTCATCGGGAACGGCTGCGGTGACAAGCGAAGCTTCTCCCGCGGAACCCGATTGCTTTTTCTCCACCTTGGAAAGCACGAGGTTGGTGATTATACCCAGAATCAAAGCGGTGGCGATGCTGGTGATCTGAATAGTCTTTTCAACCGCACCGTTTGCGGCAATGGCGTAAGGAATCTGAATGGTGAGTCCGCCGATACCCGCGACGAGAATGGCGGAAACGACGAACAGGTTTTTATTTTCGTTAAGGTCGAGGTCCTTGAACATTCTTAATCCGGAAACCGCGATAAATCCGTACAACGTCAGGCACACGCCGCCCATTACGCAGGAAGGAATGGTGCGGAGAATTGCCATAAGCGGACTGATAAAGGATATTACTATGCACATAATAGCCGCAGTTAAAATCGTGTAGACGGAAGCGTTTTTCGTGATAGCGATGCAGCCTACCGACTCGCCGTAAGTGGTGTTGGGGCAGATACCGAAAGTCGTGCCCGCGATGGAGCCTATTCCGTCGCCCAGAAGCGTGCGCTTAAGACCGGGGTCGGTGATGAGGTCTCTGCCGATGATGGTGCCAAGGTTTTTATGGTCGGCGATATGCTCGGCAAACACGACGAACGCAACGGGAATAAACGCTATTGCGACTTCCGCAACGCCGCCCGCTGTTATGAACTGGGAGCCTTCTATACCCGCTTTGCCGCTTGTCAGCTCCTTAATCGCCTCTATAAGCGCGAAGTCGGGATAATCCAGAATTGCGGCAATACCCACAAAGTTACCCGCTTCGTCCACGAAGTTGTTTATAATCGGAGAAAAATCGATTATCATGAGGTACTGGCAGTCGGTCGCGTAGCCTATCGCGGTGAAAATCGCCGCGACTACGTAGCCTGCCGCAATGCCGATGACGAAAGGAACAAGCTTCATCATCTTGTACTTTTTCTGTGACGAGCAGATAATAATCGTCAGAAAAGCAACAAGTCCGCAAAGAAGACCGATAAGGTTGTAACTTCCGTAAATGTTGACGCCGTCTAAACTGCCCGAAGCCTTGACCATATCGCCCATGGCGTTGCCCGCAAGCGAAAGACCGATAATGGCTACGGTAGGTCCGATTATTACGGGCGGAAGCAGTTTATTGACCCATGCGGTGCCCGCAAAATGAATGATAATCGCGAATACGACGTAGACAAGTCCCGCAAAAACGGAGCCGATGATTATACCGAGGAAACCGTAAGTCATCGCCACGAACAGCGAGCTTAAGAACGCAAAGGAGCTTCCTAAGTAGACGGGACTGCGGAACTTGGTTATCAACAAATAGATAATCGTACCTACGCCCGCTCCGAGCAATGCCGCCGGAATCTGCATGGGCAGTCCGAGGATGGTAGGCACGGCAATCGTCGCCGCGATAACCGCCAGCACTTGCTGAAGCGCGAAGACCAGCAGCTGCCCGAATTTGGGCTTGTCGTGCAAATCGTAAAGTAAACCGTTTTGTGCCATTTTTTCTTCCTCCGAAAAAATTTTTTACCGAACGTCAAAAAAAAGAAGCCGCCTTTAAAAGGCACTTCCCTTACAAAAACAAAACGCATCCGAAAAATAAAAACGGCGAATCTCACTTTTTCCGCTCGAAAGGTATTTACCGGTGAAATTCTTTAATTCCATTTTTGCTCCTCTTATGCGTTTACCGCAAGAAAACACCGCCGTATTTTTATATCAACTTACGGCTTACCGAATTTAATCGGATTTTTGCTTCCCGCATATTCGCTTCATAAGTTTTCGTCAAACTTTACGGGCATTATTATAGCACAAACGCATACGCCTTTGCAAACGAAAAAGCGACTGTTTCCGACATTTTTTGTTTTTATGTTTTTACAATTTTTTACTGAGGTTTTTAAACCCGCATACGGGTTTTAAGCGTGCAGTCATAAGACGCACAAAATATTAATAAATCCAAAAAATTTCCGCCTGATAATTTAACTTGTCAAAAAATTTATAAGCGCCCATAAGCCCAAAGCTACACCCAATCCCGCAACTACCAGCAACGGTTTTATCGCGTATTTATACCAAAATTGCCATTTTGCCATCTTTTTCCCGTTTATCCTGCGGCATCGTTCCGCTATAACGGACGAAATTCCCTCAGGCGCGCCGTAATAGTCCATTTCGCCGCCCGTTATACCTATGCGCGCGTCGGGACAAGAATTAAAAAATTCAAGGTCGCCGAAAGGATTGTATTTTTCGTCCCTAAGACAACGCGCTTCTATAAGGCATTCCCATGCGCGCGCGTGAAAAGGATAATTTTTCACAAGATTTTCGGCGTATTTCAGTCCTTCCTTTACGTCAAGCGCGTTCAGCTTTCGTCCTTTAGCCGTTTGCTCGTTAATGCGGGCGTTGTCAAGACAGATTTTCGCAATATCACAGTAAGTTTCGCGCGTTTTTTCGTCGCATAAATCAATCGCTGTCTTAAAATGCGGCAAAGCGGTTATATCCCCCGCGTAAAAAGCAAGCTCCGTTTCGTCCGCGACTGCGGCCGCCGCAAGAAAGCGCAATCTTTCGACGGCAAAATCGTCGGAAGGCAAGTCCTTGAGAATTTCTTCCGCTTCGTAAAAAGAGCCTTGCTCCAGACAGCGGCGCGCAAGCCGGGTTTTTGCGCGCAGAATTTTTTTATCCGCGTCGTCGGTCTTTATTTGAGCCGATTCAACCGTAAAAATTCTGCCGCTTTGTTTCAGCTTTTCCCGAAATTGCTCGATGGAGAGCGAAATTTCCGTAAAGCCGCCCTCCTCGATAAGCTGAAAAATCAGTGAGCCGCAATATTCGCACGCGTAATAATTCCCCTTTGGCTTAAGCGCGGCGCCGCAATTTGCGCATTTAAGTTCGACTGTCGCCATTTACACCTCTTAAAAATTCAACAGCTTTATTTAATATTATATTTTCCGTATAAATTTGTCAACTTTCAAACGCATCGTTTTTTTTCAGAAGGTTTAAAAATATCCTTATATATAGTTTTTCAAATGAATTTCTGTAGTTTCTCCGCCGCTTTAGACAAAACCCGTCCATACCGCTTGTTTTTGGACGCGACAATACGAAATTGTGAATTAATGAAAATTTTACTTGTGATTTTTTATATGTTTTAAAAAGAATTTGTTGAAATTTTATTGACTTTTATTGAATTTTATTTTATAATTAAGTGGAAAATAGGAGATGGATAATGGTAACGATTAAAGACATTGCAAAAGCTTCGGGTGTTGCACCAAGTACGGTATCTTACTCGCTTAACAACGACAGCCGTATTCCCGAAGAAACAAGACAAAGAGTTTTGGCAGCCGCCCAGCAACTGGGCTATAAGGGCCGCAGCGGCAGAAAACCCGTCGCAAGCGAAAAAAAGCAGATAGTACTTTGCATAAATTCTTTCAGCGGCACTATTTACGAAGAGCTTACTTTGGCGATACGGGAAGTTTTAAAGTCAAGCGAATGCGAATTTTTGATTTACCTTGACAAAAACGTCACCGATCTTAAAAACGTAGACGGAATCCTGATGCTTAACAGCCGCATTTCCAACGACAGTATCCGGGAGCTGGTGAAGAGAAAAGTTCCCGTAGTCGTAATGGACAGAAACGAAAATATCGACGGCACGGTATCCGTCACCCTCGACAATCTGGGAGGATGCTACGAAGTTACTAAACGCGCGATTGCTTTGGGGGCGAAAAGCTTTTGCTTTGTCAGCGGACCCAAAGCGTCTTACGAAAGCAAAGACCGTTTCGCCGGATTTAAAGCCGCGCTTGAAGAAGCGGGAATCGATAACTTTATTCAGTTGCCCGGCGACTTTACCATCGAAAGCGGAAAACGCGCCGCAACTTTTATGTTAAGCGGGCAAATTCCCGACGCCGTAATCTGCGCCAACGACGAAATGGCCGAGGGCGTTTACGCCGTTATTTCCGTAAGCGAACAGAAAGTGCCTCTTATCTGCGGATTCGACGGCACGTATAAGGAGCTGAATCACGATTTTATTACCGCCAAAGCAAGCAGGTCCGATTGGGGACACAACGCCGCCTATGTTTTGCTTAACCTTTTAAACGGCGCGTCGTCCGTATCCAACAGCGTAATAAAAACCAAACTTATCGAGTACAGAAAGTAATTAACTCATCTTCCCCGTTTTCACTCTGTCTTACTTTAAGCATGACAGAAACGACAAGCTTAAAAACCGTCCTGATACTCTTTACGTTTTACGGACTTGTTTATTTTGCGTTTGATTCGCTCCCTGCCGACGGGGCGGTCACAAGGCGGCTTATACGGTTGCGTTTCGTAACTTTGCGGGCGTAAGGCGGCAAGAAAAACCTTGAATTAAAATTCAGCGTGATTAATTTCAAAAACAGCTACGTTTTTTGCCTGCAACTGATTTAATAAAATAAACAAAAAAGACCGACCGTTTTTACGACGCGTCGGTCTTTTGTCTAAGAAAAGGCGGAAGTTTTTAATTCCGTCGTTTTTCTTTTTTGCAGACATATTTTACGACGCGTCGGTCTTTTGTATAAGAAAAGGCGGAAGTTTTTAATTCCGTCGTTTTTCTTTTTTGCAGACTATATTTTTTTACTTTGCCGCAATACTTAAAACTTGAGGCGGTATTCCTTTTGCGGATTTTTTATTGTTTGGTAACCTACCGATATCAATTACTTGTTTTAAACGAAGCGAGCTAAATAATCCGAGGCTTTTTTCGGCAAACGTATTTACTGATTGTTCTTTAAAGCCGAATTAACCATGAATTGCAGTCTTTCGTAAGCGTAAGCGAAAAACTCTTTGAAAGCGGAACAGTATTCGTTCAGTTTAAGATTGCCGCCTATTTCCGTCTGGCGGTTACGTCTGCAGCCGCCGCGGCACAGCGCACGCCATCTGCAGGAAAGACATTCGGGGTCAACAGTTTTTGATTCGGCTATAAAGGTTTTCGCCGCATCAGAAGCCGCCATTTCCTCAAAAGTGTTTTTGCCTGTTTTGCCCAAGACATATCTGTCGATGACGTAAAAGTCGCACGGATATACGCTGCCGTCCCCCTCCACCGTGAAGTAGCAGGCGCAAACGCCGCTCATGCCGCAGCTTTCGGGCGGATAGCCCATTAAAATCCCCGCGTAATTGTCAAACGTCCTGACGCTTACGGGCTTGCCGCGCATGAATCTGTCATAATAAACGTCGAAAGTTTCCTTCAGAAATCTTGCGTAAAACTGAGGCTCAAGCGAAAAATCGCGGTTTTTCTTTTCCCCGAAGCCGTCAAGACAGGGTATGAACTGAATATAGTCAAACCCCAGATTTATAAGACTGTTTATTACTTTGGCTCCGTTTTTGGCGACTACGTTGTTGACAACGCACAGCGCGTTTACGTCCACATCATGCTTTTTCAGCGTTTCCGCCGCTTTCATCACTCTGTCGAAAGTACCTTTTCCCTCCTGGTCGGGACGGAATTTGTCGTGTATGGTTTTGGTGCCGTCCACCGACAGCCCTACCAGAAATTTACCCTCACTGAGAATGCGCGCCCAATCTTCGTCGATAAGGTACCCGTTGGTCTGAAGGGTGTTGTTTACCTTTAATCCCTTTTGGTTGTATTTGCGCACAAGCTCAAGGTACCTATAAAAGAAATCCTTGCCGCGCAAAGTGGGCTCTCCGCCCTGGAAGGCGAAAGTAACCTCTCCGTCCGCCTCGCGAAGCGCGGAAGAAACCAGCGTTTCAAGCGTTTCGTCGCTCATCATTTCGCGGTGAGGCACCCGGCTTTTTGCCATTACGTCAGCGTAAAAACAGTACCTGCAGCGCATATTACACAGTCCCGACGCGGGCTTTACGAGTAAAGTGATCGGCGGCATAAATCCCTCCGGTAAAAAATTTCAGGCTTTCTTGCTCCGCTTACGACTGCAGTTTTTTTAATGCGTAAAGTTCAGAGCTTTTGTCTTACTTATAAGGTTTGAAGTCGTTGTCCTCAATCCACTTTGCAAGCAGCTTTTCGAAATATTCGGTTTTTCCGGCGTATTCGGGATTAAGGGCAAGATTGAGGGTGGAATACGGGTCCGCGGTCATGTCGTAAAGCTCGCTGACGTCGTCGTAATTCTTGACGTATCTGTAACCGTCTTTTTCCACGCTTAACGCCACGTGCGGCGTAAAATGTCCGTGCGTCACGGAAACGAAGTAATCGCGCTTTGTGGGCTTTAACAGACTTTCGCCTATGCGCACGCTTTCGTCGTCGAATTTAAGTCCCAATGCGTCCAGCATGGTGACGGGTATATCGACGTTGGAAGCGGGACGGTCATCCTTTACTCCGCCCTCTCTGTCGGGCGAATAAAGCGCAAGCGGAATGTTAAGCACCTCGCTTGACATATAAGCGTCTTTGTCCATGTGTCCGCCGTGCGAGCAAAGCGCGTCGCCGTGGTCGGCAGACCAGACTATCAATGTGTCTTTATCAAGGCCCAGACTGAAGATTTTATCCACTATTCTGCCTGCCGCCGCGTCCGCAAGCGTGTTTTCCGCATACGCGTAACGCAGCATTTTCCTCCACTGAGCGTCGCTGAGCGGCGTGGGCTGAATCAGTCTGTTGTCCTTGCCAAGTCCCACGGCATTTTCGCTGTGATAGATGTCGGGGCGCCCTTTAAGGTCGTCGTTAAGGCTGGGATAAAGGGGAATATCCTCCTCACTATACATATCGAGATACTTTTTCGTGGGGAAATAAGGCTGATGCGGTCCCCAGAAATCCACCCTGAGCGTAAAGGGCTTTCCTTCCTCTTTCAGTTTTTTAAGCTGCTCGCACGCGCGGGATGCCAGGAAAAAGCACTCGTGAAGTTCCTCGTTGTCGCCAAGCAGCTCGCCGAAGCTGAGGGTAAAAAGATTCCTGATTTCCTTCAGCGGCACAACGGCACCCTCATAGTATTTATTAAGGTCGGACAGTCCTATATCCACTCGTGCGGCGGGATTGGGGTCAAAGCCGCGCTGTTTGAGATACTCGTCGTATTCGGGGTATTTATAGGGACTGCTATATCCCGGCGGAGTAAACCCCTTGCATTTAAAGTCGGAGCTTTCTCCGGGGCCTGCGTGCCACTTGCCGAAATAATAATTGTTGCCCTCGTATCCGTTTGCGTTTAAAACATCGAAGTACGTCTGCTCGTCAAACGGAGCGTTTACTTTGTTGTTGTAAAGCCCGTGACGGTGCGCGTACATTCCGTTAAGGATACTGCGGCGCGCGGGACAGCAAAGCGGAGTCACCGAACGCGCGTTGACGAAATGTGTTCCTTTTTGTTTAAAAGCGTCGAAAAACGGTCTTTTTATCGCGGGATGGTCGAAATAAAGCTGATGATCCTGCATAATGAGGACAACGTTTTTCATTTTATTATACTCCTTATATAATCTGAATCTCCGCCTGCAAAAAGTTTAACATAAAGGACGCCTTTTTTGCAAGCTTTTTATATTGACGTCATGAATTGCATTTACTAAAGTTTTTTTACTTATCTGCGGCTTTTGCTTTAACCCCAAAACGTATAAAGCGCATTGCGTTTAACCCATTTATAAATCTGATGCCGCACAAAGATTATTTACTGCTTTTCCACCGTAATTTTATCGAACGTGCCGTAAAACCCGCTTGTCGTTACCGTAACCGCGCCGCCGTTAACGGGGTCGCTGCTAAGTCCGCTGTCGCCTTGCGCGCTGACGTTGGTAAACACCGCGGCAATGCTTAACGCGTCATCGAGCGAAGTCACTCCCAACAGCTGTTTAAGCGCATCGGCAGAAACAAACGCCTCAATCGTCACGTTATACAGCGTGCGGCTTTCTGCGCCCGTCCCCACCGTTTGCGGCGTTACCGAAAAGGCGGACTCTATCTTACGCGGCAATACGTTGCCGTAAGAGGTAATCCATATCTGCGCGTTTCCGCCCGCGGGTTTAGCAATCTGGACTTCAAGCGAAGTGTTTCTGAAAGCTATGGCATTGTTGGCTTTACCCGAAACGTAATTGCTTTCGGTAAACTTATAAGTTTTTGCCGTGCAGAGAATGTAAAGCCCCTCCTCGCGGTAAACGGCTTTGTAGCTTGCGCCTCTTTGCGGTAAGTCGTCCAAAGTCGGGTCCGCGCCCGTAACGGACGACATTACCGTCACACCGCTCCAGTCGGAGTCGTCGCCGTCCACGGTAAACGTCTCGCTGCGGGAGGCGGAAGTAAACAAGCCTTCCTCGCTGAGATAATACATATTGGCAACCGCCGCGCCGTCGGCGTCCGCAGGCTGCACAAAGGGCACGTCCCCGCGATTGAAGCATTGGATTTTATCGTCGCGCGTGCGCCATGCCGCACCGATTCGTACCGAATAACCCTCGTTTGCGGTAGCCGTCTCGGTATCCACGCGATTAAGCCACACGCCCGTAACGTTAAGCAGCTCGTTTGACGGAATAAAGCCTTCGACCACGGTATTGTAAACGCCCGTTTCGTCGTTGAAATCAGTAATCATTTCGTAGTCGACCGCTCCGCCGTGACGCGTGCCTATGGGCGTAAAGAAGAACTGCTTTTTAGTGGACACCTCGCCGCCTACGGTAAGGTCCGAAACTCCCGTTTCCAGCACGAAATTGGTCAAAAATCCTATGTTGTTGTCGTTGGTGCTGTATTTACGGTGATTGGCCTCCGTGTAGAAATACACGCCGTCCGCACCCTTATAGAGTTTGCTTTCAAAACCCAGCCCCGCGTCCTCGCCCGCGCCCAGCGCACGTATGACTTTGCCGTCGTAATCCGCCCAGTCGTTTCCGTCGCCGTCGATGACTTTTTCCGCGGCTTTACCCGACACCGTCTTAAGTCCCGTAGAATCCACGTAATTTCTGGTGCGCAAATCCCATGCGGGAGCGTCGATGTAATTCCAGATATACGGCTGATCGGAAATTCTGCCCAAAGAGTTGATTATGTCGTTTTCGTTAAGGTCCCACTGCCCGTCCTGAGTCTTTTTGCCCGTACCCGTGCGCCATGCGAAAGCAATTCTTACATTGCCGTTTTCAACCGCCTTAAGGTCATTAAGCCGACTTAAGGGAATAAAACCCTCGGTAACGGTGGTATAACGCGTGTCCGAGCCGATAAAACCGTTGTCCGCGGTTTTCATTACCGCGGTTGCGCCCGAAACTACGTCGGGAGTGACGTAAATTCTCGTCGAATTCTTGCCGTTATTGATTGTAATCCCCACCTCAAGAGAAGTGTTGTGCGACCATTCGGGGTCGCCCGTAAGATACAGCGCGTGTTTAGCCTCCGTAAGGAAATAAAGCCCGTCGGGCTTCAGCACCGATTTTACGGTAAACTGTTTTCCGCTGTCGTCGTAAGCGTAAGAGCCGATCGTCTTGCCCGTATAGTCCGTCCAATCCGCGCCGTCGCCATCGATGACGTAGCTTTTGGGGATTACGTCGCCCAGCAGTTCTTCGCCTGCGGTAACCGCTTCCTCGCCCCGTAAAATCGAATAGCCGTAGTAATCGGCGCCGGTGTTGAAAGAATAAATCGCGCCGTGCATCACCATATCCGCGGTAAGTCCCGCATAAGTCTTTTCGGCAAGGAATTTATCGTTCGCGAAATAATAAAATTTTTCGCCGTTGCGGTAAACGGTGATTTTAACGCCGTCGGTCGTCCCGTCGAAAACGTTGCCCGTATTTACCGCGTTTACGGAACCCCAATTCCACTCGGAATATTTATTGTCCTTATTCTCGGTTGCGACAAAGCCGTCGATTACGTTTCCGTCAGAAGTTATTTTCAGCATGGCGACCAGCGATTTTACCGTCACTGAAGAATCGTCGTTTATCTTTTCGCCCGAGAAGAAGAATCCGACTTTGGGCGCCGGGTCATGGTTGTAAATTTCGTTTACCTTTATAAAAGTTTCCGCATAGAACTGCGTGCCCAGACTTTCTTTGATGTAAAGTCTTGCGTCGGGACCCGCTGTGGAATGAACGGAAGGATTTTCGCCCGTGTCAAGGCTGAGGTCAAAGCCTTCGCTGTAATTCTTGTCCCCGAAATTGCCGAACGTTTCGCCCTCGGGCGGCACATAAAGTCCGTTTTCGTCGAAAACGCTCCAGGTGCGCGGGTCGGAAAATACTACTCCTTCGGGTGCGCCCGGCATTTCCCATGCGTAAGGCGACTCCGGGGCGGCTTTTTCGTTGCGTTCTATGGTAAGGTTTGTGCGGATTTTATCGGGCTTAACCGTAAGTCCCAAGCCGGACCACGGCACGAAAACCTCGATTGAATAGCCCTCGGTATCGGCGGTGTTGATTTCCCCCTTTACGAGAGTAACGTTTTCCATGCCCTCCAACGGATACGGGCGCCAGGTGCCGAACGCGTGACGGCGCACCTGATAAGTGCCGTCGGAGGCAAATCCCATTTCGAACGCGCCCTGGGAGATGGAAGTAAACGAATACGGCGCAACGTAAATCGTCATACCCGTCTTTTTGAATATATCGTTTCTTACGTCCTCTTCGTTGCCGTTCCAGTTGACGGGGTCGTCGGTTTCGGCGGCGAAATAAACTCCTCCGTCGGTAAACGCGCCCGTAAAGCGCAGATTACAGTCCTCAAGTCTTACCATCTGAAATCTGTCGTCAAGGTTTTCCTCCTTGGAAACGTATTCCTTCCAGGTTTTACCCTGCCAGATAGCGTCGTCGAATTTTCCGTCTATGACCACTCCGTCATCGGTTACGGCGGCTTTTTCCTCTTCGGCAGGATAACGGTTGTAATCCCCGAAAAGGTCTTGGGTTTGAGCGGCGCACGCCGAAAGCGCGAATACCGCCAGCATAAATATCAAACAAATAAGTATTATTTTCTTTTTCATCTTCATATTCCCCCCCCCGATTACTTACCCAGCACGAATATTTCCGAAACGTTTACGGGCTTATCGGATTTAACGGTTATTCTGACGGTCTTGACTTTCAGCTCGTCGAACTCCACGCATACCGAGCCGCCCGGGCGCATGACGTTTTCCTCGTCCTCCCAATCGGTGGAATATCTGTCGAAATCGAACGCGATATCCTCGATGTAGGCGGTGCCCTTGACTTCTGCTCCGTCCGAATCGGTTTTCAGAAAGTCAAGTTCGATTCTGTCAATCTTGTCAAAAGCCGTATCGAGATATTTTGAATTGAAAATCATTATCGCCCTTATCGCGCGGTAATCCGAAAAGTTAAGAGTAATTTCCGTTTTGCCTTTTTTGAACGAACACTCGCTTACAAAATCGTGGAAAGTCGTTACGGACAGCAATCCGTCGTTAAGCGCGCCCGCGTCCGAGCCTTTTTCCTTGTTGGAGGCTTTTATTTCCGCTTGAGGCGCAATGTTGGAATACTCTGCGTCGGGACCGATTTTAGGCATGGGCGAATAAGTGGGGCCGTTGGCAATCATGACCTTTTGTCCGCTTTGGTTTTCGATGAATTTTACTTCGTCCACGCAAATTCCGCGGCCCGCTTCCAGATTGCCGTAACGGCGGTCGTAATGCGCGTGATACACCATGTAAAGAGAGTCGCCGTACTTTACGAACGAATGGTGACCCGTCCCCGAAACGTGGTCCCACATCATTTCGGACGAAAGAATAATTCCGCCGTCCGCGCGGTCGATTTTGGTAAACGGACCCAGCGGCGATTTACCCGTTGCCTGAGCTACGGCGTAAAGTTTGTTCTGGTAAGTGTTTACGGAAAAAGTAAGGTAATAGTTGCCCGACTCGGCGTCGTAATACATATAGGCGCCCTCGTTGATGTTTGAATCGTCGTAATCAGTCTTTTGGGTGCCGTCGACGGTCTTATACCCGGGCTTAAGAAGATAGGTAAGCGTGTACCACTTCGGCTTATCCGTCCAATTTTCGCCCATTTCCAGTCCGTAAACGCTGTTGCCGCCCACGGTGTTGGAAAAATAAAGGTATTTTTTGCCCGAAACGGGGTCAAGGTAAGGGTGAACGTCGATATTTACGAACACGTTGTGATAACCTTTGCTTTCAGCCGTTGAGTAAAGGTCCTCGTGATTGATGAAAGGCGTCTTGATATCAAGCTCTCTTTCCTCCGCATCGTAACCGCTTGCACCCGGAATGTTTGTATACTGAACGAACGGTCCCGCGGGACTGTCCGAAACCGCAACGCAAATGCTTTTGGGCGCGTTTGCCGTCGAAAAATGTATTTTTACCGTGCGGATATTTATCAGCCTTAACTTTGCCTCTTTTTCGATAAGTTCGGCTTTTTTGGACTGAGAGAGCCCCGAATTGCTTTCCACGGCTTCGACGTTAATGTCGTAATTGCGTATCTCCGCCTTGATTTTATCCAGCTCCGCCTTGGAAAGTCCTTCGTATTCGTCTGCGTTTTCGTATTTTGCGCGCTCCTTCTGCAATTCGGAGGAAGCCGTTGCGCCGTCGTATGCTTCTACCTCGGATTCGACTTCGTAATACTCCTCTCTTTCGGTATAACTGTCGAAATGCTTACGGTCTTCGCGCGCGTACTGAGCAGAGAAAAACAGATAATATTTGTCGGTCTGCTTGTCGTAAACGCAGTCGGGCGCCCAGATGGCGCTGTTTGCCCAGCTGTCCTTTTCGGGGTCGTAAACGGTGCCCACTCTTTCCCAGTTGACAAGGTCGCGGCTGCGGTACGCCGAAATTCCGAACGTTCCTAAATCGGTGGACGTGGGATAAAGGTAAAACCAACCGTAATTTTCGGTATCCTCCTCGTCCTCGATGTACAATACCGTCGGATCGGCTGCGATAAGCGGCATATCGTTTCGATAAAAAAGCTGCGGATTAAAGTTTTCGTCCGCGCTTTGGTCGTAATACGGCAAAGCGTATTTACCGTAGTTGGCGCATCCCGAAAGCATGATTACAGACAACGCAACGACGATAATCATCTTAATAATTCCGCTTTTCCTCAGTTTTTCCCCCATTTTTCCTGAATTTCCCTCCCGAAACGTGCAATAGTGCTGCACTTTTTTTGCCTCGGCTGAATAATCAAGCCTACGGCGGATTCCTTACAACGAAAAATTATGCCGACTTAATATGTCCGCAAAATTATATTATCATCAGACGTAATGCTTTTCAAGTATGTTTTCTTGAAAAATATTGATTTTTTCTTTTGAAAATTGCATTGTTTATGCATTAAGGCTTATATAAAAGAAAAAACACCCTTGAAAAGCGTAATTGCCTTCAAGGGTGAAAAAAATCTGTTTTTGTTTTTTTATGCCGACAGGTCAGGCGGATTTGGTAAGGTCGCCCTCGAATTCGTTATAATCGTCATCCGCGTAAGCCACGTGCATCGTATCGGCGTCTTTCATCGTGACGGTGCAGTAACCTGCCTTGATAGTGTCGGTGCCGGGGGTATAGGTATAGTCGTTGCCGTTGATGTTGATGTTGCCCAAGCCGTCGCAAACAACGGTATAGGTATTAGGTCCCACTTTACCCGTCCAGGTACCTGCAAACGCGTCGGGCTATGCTTCAACCTGTTTGGTATAGGTGGAATCCACGGAAGAATATCCGTCCATATTCACAGCCAAAACGGTCATGCTGTCGCCGTCCACGGTACAGGTCCAGTTTTCTGAATAGACAGAGAAAGTAGCCACGTTTTTTGCCACGGAATAGCTTACGTATTTGTCGGTGACGGAATACTCGCCTTCACAGTAAACGTGCACTACGCCTGCCCCGGAGAAAGTAAGTACATACTGATAATCGTCTTCTGCGGGTGCATTCCATACGCCGGCAAACGCGTCAAGCACTGCGGGCGCGGTATTGTCGTAAGTGCCGTTGCCGTCGCCGTCGTCCCAGGAGATGTACATAGTTCCGCCCGAAAGAAGCGCGGTATAAGTCATGCCGTTAGATTCGAATTTAACGCTGTTGTCCGGCTGGCGGGTGTATTTTACCGCATCTTCGTTAACAACAACGGTGCCGTAGCCGTCAAACCAGAAGCTGTTGTCGCCTGCCGTCCAGACGCCCACGTATTCGTCCTGCTCGATAACGGGCTCGGGCGCGGAAGTGTAAACGTCGGTAACGGGAGTACCCTGATCGCCCTCGTAAGTGACGTTGAGTTTTCCTTCGCTAATGCTGAAGATAAACTTGTCGGGCCAGCTGCTGACTAAAAGCTTGCTGCTGTCCCAATTAGCTTCATAGCTGTAAGATTTACCCTTATAGGTAACCTCTTCGGCAACGGTGTCGATAAACAAGTAATCGGCGGGATCCGCGACGTTAACCCACCAGCCTTCATTGTCGCCCACGAAAGAGGCAATCTGGCTGACAACGTCGTAACCTTCCTTGACAAAGGCATGGAACTCGTCCTCGTCGTCTACGAAAACGTTGCCGTCTGCAGTGACGGTATATACGCCGTCTTCTACGCCGACGAAAGTCACTTTATCGCCGTCAAACTCATAGGTGCCGTAATAAGTCGAGCTGCCTTCCTGCACAAGACCGCCGAAGCCGTCAAGGATAACGATTTTGTCACTCCAGCCGTCAAAGTACGTAAACGTACCCTGTTTTCCGTCGCGCACGGCGTTTTTATAGGTTTTTCCGGTAAGGTCAAGCACAGCCGCGCCGCCTTCGCCGTTATCGAACACTGCGGTTATACCAAGCATATAATAAGCTTTGGTCTCGTCGCCCACGGTAGCGGAGCCGAAGCCGTCAAGAGTAATCTTGTCGGAGCCGCCGCTTAAAGTATATTCGCCGCGCTCTTCGGAGGCGAACTCCATTTTAGACGAGCTGATGATTTTTGCAATATACTCTTTATCGAAAGCGGTGATGGTAATAATCTTGTCAGTTGCTACCGTACCTTCGATAACGGCATAATCGAACGCCGTGAAGTCCTCGGTGAAGACGTAAAGGACGGAATCGTCCTGAAGCGTATAAACATAGAGATAATTGGAATCGTCATTGTAATAGTAACTGACGGATTTCATACCCTTTACGAAAACGCCTTTATATCCGTTGGTAACGCTGTCGTCGCCCGTAACAACGATGTTGCCGAGGTCATCCACAACTGCGTTGACGGTTTTCATATCGTAGTAGCTGGAAGACTTAAACTCGATTTTATATGCGTCGCCGTCGGCAAACATTCTTGCGTAATAGTTTCTGCCGTTGAAATAGGTAAGGAAACCGCCGTCGGCAACCGTAAGAATCTTGTCCTTATCCTTGTTGTAAACGCCCGCATAATCGACTGGAGCGGCTTTATAAAGAACATACTCATCGGTCACGGGCTCATCGTATTCATTGGAATGGCCGTAAGTTAACTGCATGACGTCGCCCGTTGCAAGCAGAGTAAACGATTCTTTGTTTAAAAGAATTCCTTCCTCGAAAGAAATGGAGCCTGCAGCCGAGTCGTAAGTATAAGTTTTTTCGTATAATCCCATAATGTTTACTTTGCCGTTTTCAAAATAAACCATTATTTTCTCGCTGTCGTTGTACCATACTCCGGTATAGCTTGCTTCGGAAACGAAGGTGGCAACATAAGTGCCGTCCGCAGTTACCGCGCCGCCGCTTACCGCCTTGACGCCGCCGTTATACCAGCCGAGGAAAACCTCTCCTTCTTCGGAAGCGGGTGCGGAAGGAATATCCGTAACCTCGAACTTAGCGTCGGGTCCGATGGCGATGTACTTGGTGTCAATCACTTCGCCGTCTGCCTTGAACTTAATAATGTACGAAGTCTTGACGAAATTCGCAACCAGCGTCATGTCGGCGGAAACGGTATTCTCGTCGGTGTCGAAAAGCACGCCCTCGTTATACCAGCCGCTGAAGGAATATCCGCCCATGTCGGGTTCCTCGGGAAGCTGCTCCGCGCTTAATGCGGCGCCGGGACGGACGTAAACCGTTTTTACGACCTCCTCTCCAACCTTGAACTCTACTTTCTTAAGCTGAGTGAAGACTGCCGAAGCGGTAACGTCTGCAGTGGGGATGTAACCGACTTTGATTTCGGTTTCGCCGCTGAACCAGCCGTCAAACTCTTCGTCCGCGTCGGTTGTCGGATTTCCCGGCATATTCTCGGCGGTAAGGGCGTTGCCCTTTTGGACTTCCGCCTCCTTTACGGTAGTTTCACCGTTGACGAAAGTAACGGTATAAGTCTCTGTTTCCGGTGGTGTAGAATCATCAGGAAGAGGCTTGTCGTCACACGCAACGGCAAACATAGCAAAAGCCAGAATAACGCCTAAGACAAGTACGATAAACTTTGCTTTTTTCATTGTTCTTTCTCTCCTTTATAAAATATTTATATACTGAATAAAAAATATATATAAATTTAATTTGCGGCAAAACTTCTTTTTTTTAATCCCGGTAAAAGCGCCGCACAAAACCGTCAAGCATCGGAAAAACTCAGGCTTGTTTATAGATTACGCCCGACCATACCGAATTGTCTTCGATTGCCACGGCCGAGAATTCGAAAGACATACTTTCATAGTCGAAAATCATTTCGATGTTTTTACCGTTGCAAACGGCGGTAAGCGTGTTGGCACGGTAATCATACTTTAAGTTTGTCATGGCATTTCCTTCATAGGTGCCCGTTCCGTCGGCATTGATTACCACCTCGCGCGTTCTCGTGCCGTCAAGACCCTGAATTTCACCCGTCCATGTGCCGGTAAACGCTGCCGGCAACGCGGTTGAAGCGCCGCCCGAGCGTGTGAGAGCGATGTTTTTATCCGCATATATAAGCGTCAGATTTCCGTTATCCTCTATCCTGAGGCGGTATTCCGTAGCTCCCAATTTGAAGAACACGGAATCTTCGCCGTCGTAAAGTCCCACAAAGGGAATGCCGTCCAAAGTACCGGTACAGTCGGCATAAAGATTTACTTCGACGGGCACATCGGCATCGGTGCCGGTGTAGTTACCCGCTACTGCGGGGTCAAGCGAAGGAATTTCCTGAGTTCCGGTATATCCGTCACGATAGAAAGTACTTTCACCGAGATAGCCCATTTTCTTGCTGTAAGCAATGTTTTTGTCGTAATAGAATACTATTTCTGCGCTTTGAGAAGAGTTGAATTCCACTTTTATTCCCGTAGCCGTTTCGGTATAAGTTCCCCACTCGCCCCAATTGAAATTGTAAATTCCCTCTTCGGGATGCTTAAGATAGAACAGCGTGGCATGACCGAATCCGTCCACAACCAGCTTGTAATAATGTTTGTAAACTTCCTGGTTCTCTCCTACGGGAGCTTTGGAATCCATACCCCACGCGCCCTGATAAGCGTCGGGAGCAACTGCCGTTATTACGTTATCTTCCGATTGAGCCTTTGCGTAATCGAAAGCAAGGAACGTGTCATCCCAGAAGTAAATGCTGACGATGCCCTCTTCTTCGACGTAAATACCTTCTTTATCGCCGGTGACGTTGCCGATACCGTCTACTACTACGCTTGCGCCGTTATAGGTGTAGTTACCTTCTTCGGCGCCGATCTTATTGAGAAGATAACCTTGATATACGGGGTGGTCCTCATGATACTGAACATAATAATCCACACCGTTTACGCTTACTCTCGAATTTTCCTCGAAAGTGCCTTCTATTACGGCGTCGGGGTCGTATACTCCGTCGGCAAGGAGATAAGCCTTGGTGCCGTTGTAGAACACGATATTATCGTTGCCGTCAATGACGAATCCGCGCATTACGCCTTGACTTAAAGGCGCGATGATGACGTATCCGGGGCTGCCGTATCTGAACAGACCGTAAATTATGTTTTCTTCGGGCACGTAAGTAAGAGTACTTGCGTAGCCGCCGACAATCAGCTTTAAGCTGCTGCTTTCTTCGAAGTAGTAATATTTTCCTTCCGTATCGGTATAGGGAGAGCTGTGCATCAAATCGCCCTTTTCACCGAAAGTAATAACGTAGTTGGACATGCTGGGGAATCCGTAACTTGCAAGCACGGAAGCCAGGCTGTACTTGCCCACAAACGGCTGACCCGAATAATCCACCGAAGTAACCTTCCTGAACGTTTCGTTTACCGAGTAGGACTGACCTGAAGCCGCAGTAAAGTTTGCGCTGAGCGTTCCGTCGTCGTTTACGGTAACCGTCATGGAAGAGAAGTAAGTTGCCAGATTGTCGCCGCTTATGGTTACGGTTTTTCCGCTGAGTTCGTAATCGCCGGTAACGTAGTCGCCGTCTTTAATCGCAATGCTTTCGAAAGAAACGGACTGAGTGCCGCTGAAGGTGAGTATGTCACCCGTTTCGGAAATATATTCGCCGTACAGTGAAGGCTGATAGGGCTGGAACTGATAGCTTACCGAATAGCTCATGCTGTAGTCAACCATGAACGCGAGAGTGCCGTTGTAAAGAGAACCGCTGACATCGCCTAAACCGTTGTTAAGCGTAAAAATAATGTTTTCGCCGTCGTAGTTGTATTCGCCTATAATCGCGCTGTCGGTAATCCACTGGAAGCTTCCGTCCGCGCCGAGAACTATGGTGCCGCACTCTTCTAAGTTGAGTCCGGGCATAGTGCTGTCAATGTTCGTGCACTTATAAGTGCCCGCCACTTCGGAAACGTCATACCAGTGTGCAGTTACGGTAACGTCCTTAATCAAAGGAATGAAACTGCGGACCCTTTCGCCGCCTGCGAATTCCCACGCCCAGAATACCATAGAGCCCGAATTTACGGGGTTTTCAAGCTGACCTATAAGAGGATAGCCGCCCGCTTCGGTATATTCTTTCTGCATTTCTTCGTAAACGCTGTCGCGGCTTATAAGCTTAAGCGTGTAATTTTTATCGGCTTCGGAAGCGGTAAGCGAAGAAGGCATTGATTCGGCGCCCGACAAATTCCAGCATCCGTCCACGAAAGTAAGAGTGTTTTTAAGAAAATCGTCCGTGACGAAAGCGGAAGACATTTTAATGCCGAGAGAACTCTTGTTGCCGCCTAATGCCGATACCGAGCCGCTGTAATAGCTGTTGGTAACGGCCGCGCCCATGGTGAAATAGTACTCGTAATCATCGGGATTTGCGTAACCTGCAATACCGCCCGCATAGCTTACGTACATTGAGTTGGGGTCGGATTGCGGCGCTTTTACGTTGCCCGTGGACAAGCTGTCCATCACTATGCCGTCGCCCGACATACTGCCCACGATGCCGCCCGCGTAGGAAACTTCTTCGGAAGTTCCCGTTACGTTAGCGCCCGAAATACAGTTGATTATAGAGGTATAGTAACTTGTGGAACCCGCGATGCCGCCCGTGAACTGACCGCCGTAAACTTCGCCGTCGGTCCTGCTGTTGATTATGGAAACCGCACCCGAATAACTGCTGATGTAACCGAACAATCCGCCCACAGTCGCGGTTTCAAGCGCGCTGTCGTCCATAATCGTCACTTCGATATCGGCATAGCAGTTTTCGGTATAGACTATGTATGCCGTCCCGTCGATAGTGGAAGAATAGAGTTGGCCTGCAATTCCGCCGATGTAAGCGGAGTTCTGGGGCTGCATTCCGGTATCGAAAACGCCTTTGACGGAAACCGCGGTGAAGTTGGTGAACTGTGCGTCGCCCGCCACTGCGCCGGCATATACTCCCACGGAAGTGTTATCGGTATAGGATTCGAACGAATATGAGAAATTTTCGAAATTAACGTCGTGAATGTTGGCAAGATACGTTTTGGCAAATAAGCCGACGTAAGCAACACCTGACTTAATTACCGTATCGACGCTGAGGTTGGATATGGTATGGCCGTCGCCGTCGAAGTCGCCCGAGAAGCCCTCTTCCAGCTCTTTGCCGGCGGGAGTGTATTCCACGCCCGACATATCGATGTCAGCGCCCAGCTTGTAATACTCCCCGTCCTCATACTCCTCGGGAGTATTGATTTTTTCGGAGAACATGACAAGATGATTGGGATGCGAAAGAATATAGGGGCTTTCCTTGGTACCCTCGCCCTTGATTACGTTGGGGTCTATGAACTCGCTCCATTTCGCGGTAAGAGTGATGTCGCTTTTAACGGGAGTGGAAAAGTCGTATTTTTCCTCCCCGAGATACCACCCTTCGAACGTAAAACCATCGCGCACGGGGTCGTTGGGCTCTATTACGGTGCCGCCCTCCGCCACGGTCTGAGTGGTTTCCGTAACTCCTTCGCCCGTAAAGGTGACGGTGTAATTCTTGGCTGCGCAGGCGGTGACGCCCATACAAAGCGCAATCGCCGCAATCACTACGAACAGAACGGATAATTTTTTCTTCATGATTAACATTCCTTCTTTGTATATGTTTTTAATAATTCGTATTAAATTTTATTCGGCAGATTCAAGCCAAATGGTCTTGCCCGATTCGGAAGTAAACGCCGTTGCGCCGTCTTTCTCTTCTGAATAAACGTTGTAAACTTTTATAAGCTCGGTTTCGCCGCCGCTGCGGTCGAGAAGATATATGGACGTGCCCTCGTCGTCGGTCATGTAAACGTAGACGATTTTGTTCTGCTCGGCGTCGGTATACGTTGCGTAAGCATAATACTGTGCGTTAAGGCTTCTGCCGTCAAGCACGAGAGTTTCGCCCGCGGCGGAAGTATAAGTGCCGCCCAGACCGTCCGCAACACACAAAACGTTGACAAGCGAACCCGACTCGTCGTAAACGGCAACGTTGTTTTCATCCACGTAAACCAGATACATACTAAGCGTGCCGCCCGACAATACCGCAACAGAATTTTCGGTAACGTACAAAAGCTCTATTTCGCTGTCGTTAAGCGCGCCTTTGCCCATGCTGTTAAGGTCGAACACTTTGCCGATCGTAAGAGAATCGGAGTTGCTTATATAAGTTTTGCCGGCAAGCATATTGTAAAGTCCCAGATTTACAGTCGTTTCGTCCGTCCACTTAAGCTCCAGCAAAGAGATTTCTTCGTTTACGCGCACGGTTGCCGCAGTCTCGCCGTTTAACGTAAGGGTTGCTACGTTAAGCTCGTCGACGGTGTAGTCGTATTCGGTTGCTCCCGAGGAAGTGGTTACGGTAACTTTACCCAGTCCCACGTTGCTTTTACCGTTGAACGAAAGCGTGGTCCCTTCGCCCGTGTAAGTATATCCGCTGTAAACGTCGGGTACGAGATAATCGACTGATACGTCCCCCTCGGTGACGGTAATCGCCTGATTGTTTTTGACGACGACGGTATAATTCTTTTCTTTGTAGGTAAAGGTCGCTTTGCCCGTGGTCCTGTCGTAATCGTAGAAAACGGTGGTCTTTTCATTGCCCTCGCTTACGGTGACTTCGCCCTTGCAAATCCACTTCCCGGTGGAAAGATTGATTTCCACCTTGTAAGCGCCGAAGCCGTTGAAGTCAAGCGTCATACCGTTTTCGCCGTTCCACACGCCCTTGATTGCGTCCTCGTAGCACAGACTGTAGTCGTCGTTTATCATACCCGAGGAGTCCGCAACCGCAAGCGCCAGAGTGCCTTCGCCCATATGTGCGTAATCGGATTTGAACTTCTGGAAAGAGCCGAAACCGTAAACCGTGGTCTGATAATACATATAAATGCCCACGGATTCGGTACCCAGCGTTTCTTTTTCGCTGACGTAGGTAAAGCTTACGCCGTTGCTGTCGTAGCCCGTGCCGTAGCCGTCTTTATTGATACCGTAGAAGGTCACGGTATATTCCGTAAAGGTGTCCGCCCAGGTGCCGATGTAGCTGCCTTCGCGGCCCATGACGTAAGTCTTTTCGCCAAGCGTGAACTCCATCAAGCCTTCTTCGTTGAATTTAGCGGAACAACTGCCGCTTAAATCTCCGCTTACTACGCTTAAGTTGCCGCTTGCGTCAACAGTGTAAGCGTACTCTTCCCCGTTTACAGTCATGGTGCCCTGTCCGTCGAAAGAAGCGGTAAACCAATCGTTGAAGGAAGATTCCCACGCGCCGATATACTCGTCAAACTTCTTGACGGAAAGTATCGCGCTGCCCGTAATATCCTCCATGGTGGTGCCGTTGTCGGAAATAACGGCGTTTATTACGGTATTATCCGAAAGAGTAATGGTTACGGCGTTGCCGGTGACGAGGTAAGTAAACGTCGCGCTTGTGCCGTTGACCCTTGCGATAGTGCCGGTGTTGTCTGCGTTAAACGTATAAATGTCGTTAGAAGCGTTGTACCACTCTCCCATCGCGTCGTTTTTCACGTAGGCGAAAAGCGAGTTTTGTTTGGGGAAGAACGTATTGTCGTAAAGCTCGACCGAACCCTTTGACGAGTCGAATACCGCATAGTAATCACCCACCATGTCGTATCCGTCCAGCATGCCGTATCTGAGCTCTCCGAAATGAGCGCCTTTGATAAGTACTTTTTCGCCGTCGTAAACGTACATGTTGTTGACGATTTTGCCCTGGAAGTACATCGTCATCTTGCCGTTGTCGTCAAACACGAGTTTTACGTCCGTATCGGTAAGGTCCGCCACCTCGGGGTGAACGGTAGTGTAATAAGTACCGCCGATTGCCGAGTAGTCCGCAAATCCCACGTAAACGGTCATGTCGCGCGTAATCATCATCGCCGAAGGAATACGGTTTGTGCAATCCTCGTCAAGGAAGTAGCCGAAGGAAATCTTGCCGCTGTCCGCGGTAAAGTTGTTCATTCCCGAGCCTGCGTAAACCCAGTAAACGGGGATATATACGTTGGATTTTACGGGGTCGGACTGCTGTGAAAGCATACTGCCGTCGGGCGCCTCGTTTGTCACGGTCTCGCCCGAGAAATCGAAAGTAACGGTAAAGTCGACGTTGTTGATGCCCTCGGGATTGACTTTAGGCTCGCCGCCGTCGAAAGTCCAGTCGGTCTGCGCCCAGCCGAAAAGCTCGCTTACGTCAGCCCAGACGGTAAGGTCGTAAGTTCTGCCTCCTTGAACTACGGTTTTGTCCTCGGCGTTGAACGCGTTGTAAACAAGGCAGATGCGGTCGTCGATACCGTTTAAGCCCTGATTGTAGCTTGCGCCCACAACGTCGCCGAATACAAAATATTCGGAACCGACTCCGTCTGCGGCAAGCGTGGAAACGGAATAGCTGTTTGTAACTGCGGTTTCGTTATCGGCAAGTCCGACCAGGCCGCCCGCCGCCGCAATATCCTCGTCGTCGTATGCGTTTACCGCGCCGGAAGCGTAGCAGTTGGCGACCGAAGAATACTCGCGCAAGTAGCCGACCGCGCCGCCCGCAACGGTGTTGTTGCCCGCAAGGTTGCCTTTATACACGCAGTTGTTGACGTAGGCGGGTGCAGATTCGCTGCCGCCCACCGCAGAACCCACTATGCCGCCCACGGCAAACACGGATTCGTAACCCGCGGAAGTAATATCGGCGTTAACGGTGCAGTAAGAAACCGAAGAGGTGGAATCGGGATAATACCCTTGCGTAAATCCCGCGATTCCGCCCACAAATACGTTGTAGATATTGTAGGAGTAATTTACGGTTATGCTGCCCTCGTAATTGCAGTTGTAAATGTCGCCGCCCATGTTCCAGCCGACGATACCGCCTATCGAGTAGAAATCGTCGTCAAGCTCCACGTCGATATCGGCGCGCACGTTGAGGTTGTTGACCTCACCCATGTAAAGATAGCCGAAAAGGCCTATTACGTTGCTTTCACCCGACAGATTGAAGTTGGAAATCGTGTGGCCGTTGCCGTCGAAAACGCCCTGGAAAACGGTATTTAAGTAATCGCTGCTTCCGATGGGGTCGATGGTATAGCCTTTAAAGTCTATATCCGCCTCAAGACTGATGTAAGAATGGTTGTAAGTCGTGTCGGCGGTATCGTTTATTGCGTCGGTAACGGTTTTGAACTGCGACGCGTTTGTTATTTTATAAGGGCTCATGGCCGTGCCCATGCCTTCGATGGGGGTGTCGTCGCGGTCAAGTCCCGTGACGGAAACCGTCGTATCTCCCTCCACGGTGAAGGAGTAATATCCGTCCGCGTCCTTGGCTATTTCCGTACTGCCCGCTTTAACGACGGGAGTGCCGACGTAGAAAGGCGAAATTTCCAGACGGAACTTAACGGTATCGCCCACGTAAACCGTTTCGGGCGCCGCGCCGTCATCGAACACGAAAGAAGAATGTTCATACTTTCTGAAAGTCAGTTTTGCCTCGACTGCGGGTTTTTCCGTCCAGTGTGCGGTAAGCGTAAGGTCGGAATTTACCGCTTGAGTAAAGTCGTATTCGGTTTCCGCGCCGTCCAAAAACCAGCCCGAGAAAGTAAAGCCTTGCTTTTCGGGGTCTTTGGGACGAACGGCGGTGCCGCCTTCGGCAACGGTGGTGACAAGATTATCCTGTCCGTTGTCGTAAACGTAAGTCACCGTAAAGTTTTTCTCGTTGTTGCACGCCGTAAGCAGTGCGCCAAACGACAAAACCATCACAACAGATAATAAAATCACAAGAAATTTTTTCATGATATTCTCCGTAAAAATTACTGCCTTGCTGATATTGCACAAATTGCTTCCGCTAAAAAAATTTTCTCACTGCGGGTAAAATCGGCTTTTTCTGCCGCCCGAACGAATTTCCCTAAACGAAACGGGCGACGTCTTTTCCCGTCAGTCCTGCGGATAAAGGTGGCAGGCGACGAAGTGTCCGTTGCCGTAGTCTTTGAATACGGGCTCCTTTTCCCTGCAGATGTCCATACAGCGGTTGCAGCGGGTATGGAACTTACATCCCGACGGCGGATTCGCGGGGGAAGGAATGTCCCCTTCGAGAATGATTCGCTTCATCTTTACGTCCGGGTCGGGCACGGGCACCGCCGAAAACAGCGCCGTCGTGTACGGGTGCATGGGATTATCGAAAAGGTCTTTTTTCTTGCCAAACTCCACCATGCTGCCGAGATACATGACTCCTACCTCGTCGGAAATATGCTCTACGACGGAAAGGTCGTGCGATATGAATATGTAAGCCAGGTTATTCTGCTCCTGCAGGTCTTTGAAAAGGTTTATGACCTGCGCCTGAATGGACACGTCCAAAGCGGAAACGGGCTCGTCGCAGATTACAAGTTTGGGCTTTAAGGCAAGCGCTTTGGCGATACAGATACGCTGACGCTGACCGCCCGAGAACTCGTGAGGATAACGCTCGAAGTAATGGGGCTGAAGTCCGCACTTGCGCATGATGTCGATGATGTAATCCTTGTAATCCGACTTGGGTACGATGTTGTGTACCCTTACCGCCTCCCCGATTATTTCGCCGACGTTAAGCCTGGGAGAAAGCGACGAATAGGGGTCCTGGAAAATCATCTGGAAAGACGGACGGATTTTTCTCAACGCTTCGCCTTTAAGGTTAGCGATGTCCCTGCCCTCGAAAATAATCTGCCCCTCGGTGACGTCGTAAAGCCTTAATATGGTGCGGCCCATAGTGGTTTTGCCGCAGCCCGACTCTCCCACTATTCCCACGGTTTTGCCCGAGGAAAGATTGAAAGACACGCCGTCAACCGCCTTTAAAAACGCGCGGTTCTTCTTCAAAAAGCTTTTGCCTATGGGGAAGTATTTTTTAAGGTTTTTTACCTGTAAGAGGTATTCGGGATTGCCATCCGCACCCGAAACTGCGTTTGCGCCCGTCAAAGCCGCCGCGTTAACCGCGTCCGAAACCATATCCGCCCCGCTGTCGGGAGCATAAAAACGTTTGTCTTTCATTGTTTTTTCCTCCCGCGCGCGCTTTTATTTTCGGTTTTGACCGTTTTCTCCGCCTTTTCGGTCTTTTCGGCTTTCAACGCTTTATCGGCTTTTTCGGTTTTAACAACCTTTTCGGCTTTCTCCGCTTTATCGGCTTTTTCGGTTTTAACAACCTTATCGGCTTTCAACGTTTTATCGGCTTTTTCGGTTTTAACAACCTTATCGACTTTCAACGTTTTATTGGCTTTTTCGGTTTTAACAACCTTTTCGGCTTTCAACGTTTTATCGGCTTTTTCGGCTTTAACAACCTTTTCGGCATTCAACGTTTTATCGGCTTTTTCGGTTTTAACAACCCTTTCGGCTTTCTCCGCCTTTTGGGTTTTATCTTTCGCAGCGCCGTCGTAAAGCCAGCAAGCGACGCTGTGCGTGGGCGAAACCTGTATCATGGGCGGATAATCTCCGGCGCACTTGTCGCAGCGGCGGTCGCATCTGTCCGAAAAATAACAGGTGGACGGCATATTTATGGGGTTGGGAACGTTGCCCGGAATGCTGTAAAGACGGTCGATTTCTCTGCCGACGACGGGCTTGCTTTTTTGCAACCCTATCGTATAGGGGTGCATGGGATTTTTGAAAATCTCCTCCACCGTGCCTTTTTCCACGATTCTGCCGGCGTACATGACGACGACGTAATCCACCATTTCCGCGATGACGCCGAGGTCGTGCGTGATAAGCATGATACTGCCGCTTATCTTTTTCTTTACGTCGCGCAAAAGGTCAAGTATCTGCGCCTGAATGGTGACGTCCAAAGCGGTAGTAGGTTCGTCCGCGATGATAAGCTTGGGGTTGCAGCAAAGAGCCATTGCTATCATGACGCGCTGGCGCATACCGCCCGAAAGCTGATGCGGATAGGACTTATACACATGTTCGGGCATGGCTATGCCCACAAGTTCCAGCATTTCGATACTGCGCTTTTTGGCGTATTGTTTGTCCGCGCCCGTCTCGTGAAGCAGCGTAACCTCGTCCAGCTGATAACCCACGGTAAACACGGGGTTAAGACTTGTCATGGGCTCCTGGAATATCATTGCGATTTCTCTGCCGCGAATGGAGGACATTTCCGAAAGAGGCATCTTGGCTACGTCCACGACTTCTTCGTGAGTAGTGTACTCGTCGATAAAACGCGGTCTGCCCTTTTTGTCCACCGCCTGCACCGAAACCGTTTTGCCGTTTTCGTCCGTTTCTTCCAGCATAAGCGGAACTTTTGCCGTGACGGACAGGGGATTACCCTTTTTATCCACCGCCTGAACGGCAGTGATTTTGCCCGCCTCGTCCCTGACGGCGTTAAGGTTATGCTCGGTTAAAGCAACCATAAGCGGAGCGGAGCCTGCGGCGGCTTGTTCCGGTTCGCCCGCGGCGGCTGTAGTTTTATCTTTTTTGACGATATAAACGGGATTGCCCGATTTGTCCGCCGCCTGAATCGCCACGGGCGTACCCGAAAGGTCGAATTCGATGCGGAATTTTTCGTCGTCCGCATTTATCATGAGCGGCTTTTTGCCCACGCGCGTCCTTACGGTGGTGCGGAAGCGGATGCTGCCGTCCACAATCTGTCCTGCGGGAGCCTGCACAAGCTGCATGAGCGAAAGGCTGGTGACGGATTTGCCGCAGCCCGACTCTCCCACCACGCCCACGGTGGAGCCTTGAGGAATGTCGAACGAAACGCCGTTGACCGCCTTTACCACGCCGTTGTCCGTATAGAAGTAGGTGTGAAGGTTTTCGAACTCCACGATATTGGCGGGGTCGCGCATATTTGTAACGTAATCCTCGCGTTTATAAGCGGCGCGTTTTTTCTGAAGTTCGCGTATGGTGCGGCTGTTTTCGCGTGCTATGTCGCGCGATTCGCGTGCGGATATGTAATGTTTGTTGTCTTTTGCCATGCGCTTACCTCCTGGACTTGGGATCAAAAGCGTCCCTTAAGCCGTCGCCCACAAAGTTGAACGCAAGCACGGCAAGCACTATGCAAATGCCCGGCGAAACCCAAAGATTGGGATAAAGCCTTAAAGCGGTGTTGTTTGCGGCGGCGTTTATCATGTTGCCCCAGGTGGCATATACGGACGGAAGCCCTATGCCGAGGTAGCCCAAAGTCGCCTCCGTAAGAATTATTCCGCCTAACCCCAGAGTCATGGACACGATTAATTGAGGCATGACGTTGGGAATGAGGTGCCGGAATATTTTCCGCCATACGGGAAGTCCGGCGGCTTCCGCGCTTATCATGAATTCCTGTTCTCGGAGCGACAGAATCTGGCCGCGCACCAGCCTTGCCGTGCCCGCCCACCCGAACAGGGTAAGCATTGCCATCATTATGTAGAGTTTGGCTATGCCGTCGATGTCGTTGGCCTCAAGCGCGACGCCCACTATCATCAGCATGGGAAGCGTAGGCACGCAGTTGAAAATATCCACTATTCGCATTATAAGCTGGTCCACCCACTTGCCGAAGTAGCCCGCAAGTCCGCCCAGTATAATTCCTATAATCGTTTCCAGTATTACGACGACGAAGCCCACGGTCAGCGAGATTCTGCCGCCGTACATAAGCCGCGTAAACACGTCGTAACCCTTGTCGTCCGTACCCAGAAGGTGAGTAATCGAAGGTTTGAGATAGTTGCTGGGCTCGGAGTAAGTGACAACGTAAACGCTTTCGCCCGTTTCGGGGACCTTTACTTCGGTGAAGTATTCTTCGCGAACGCTGCTGGAGTAGTCCGAAGTCTGTTCGGGCCAGATAAAGGGCAAAAACGTACACAAGGGGCCGAGGAAAGAAAACACGAACAGCACGATGAGTATGATAAGCCCCGTCATACTGAGCTTAGAGCGGAAAAACCGCTTCATTACCAGCCGTCCCGGGCTTAAAGTGCGGTCGGTTGCCGCCTCTATCGCGGAGATTTCCTCTTCCATTGCGGCTTCGGTAGCGGCAGTTTTTTCGTCGGGAATAACGTCTGCGGAAAGCAGTTCCTCGTTTTCGGCCGCGGAATTTTCAACCATGTTTTCCGTTTCGGGGGTAAGATTAACGAATTCTTTATCTTCCATTTTTCTTACCTCCTATTTACCCAGTTTGACGCGCGGGTCGACGACCGCGTACATAAGGTCGCTCAGCAGCGTACCTATTACCGTCAGTATTGCCAGGAACATATTGTAGCCCATTATAAACGGCACGTCCGCCACGACCAGAGCGTCGTAAGCAAGCTTGCCTATGCCGGGTATGGAAAAAACCGTCTCGGTAATCATCGCTCCGCCGAAAAGCCCCGGTAGAATACCCGCCATCATGGTAACGATGGGCACCATGGTGTTGCGGAATGCGTGTTTATAGATGACGGTATGTTCGCTTAATCCCTTGGCGCGGGCAGTGCGTATGTAGTCTGAATTGAGTACTTCCAGCGTGTTTGTACGGGTATAGCGCATAAGAGAGCCTATACTCAGTATAACCAGAACGGTCATGGGCAATACCATGTGCCACAGCATATCGCCAATGCGCACTATCCACGACGCATTCATGGGAAGCGACGCGGACACAAGGCCGCCTACCTCGAACCAGCCCAGCTGGACTGCAAACACGCGGATGAAAATCGCCGCCAGGAAGAACGTGGGCAGGCTTATGCCCATCATGGTAAGCACCGTAACGGTATAGTCGATGACGCCGTACTGGTGAGTTGCCGCCTTTATTCCGAGAGGAATGGCTATTACGAACTGCAGTATCGTTGCGATAAACGCAATCGCGAACGAAATGCCCATATTCTGGAAAATAACGTCCTCAACGGGTTTTTTGTATTTGAACGACATTCCCAAATCGCCCTTGAGAATGTTGAAAAGCCATTTGAAGTATCCGCCGAGTATGCTGCCCGTTTTGTCCCAGAAGCCCGCCTCGCGGTATTTGACGGCGGCGGAGAAAGTCGCGCCGTTTTTCGTCATGACAAGGTTTCCGCCCTCGTCTATCGAGTATGTACCGCTTTCAAGAAGCGTAAGTACTTCGTCGATGGTTACGACGGTATCGTCTTCGGTTTCCTCGTTGTTTTCGGTAGTATTCTCTTCCCCTTCGACCGCCATGCCTTTGCTTTCCACGCGGTAAACGTTGTAAGTGAAGTCCTCGTTAAGGTAAAGACGCAGTTTTCCGCTGTCGTAAGAACCCTCGTACCACTCGGCGCGGGTCAAGATACTCTCGTCCGCGGAGGAGGAATTTTCTCCGCCGACGACTTCTTCGTAATCGTCTTTTCTGGCGTTTTTGGTAAACTTTTCGCCCGCGAAATCACTGCCTTCGCCCTGAATCTCGACAGAAAGAAAAGCGTCGGGCATGGAAAGCCCGTAAAGCTCCTTGATGCGGTCTACGTCCTCCTGCTGCATGGTGCCCTGGGCAAGCGCCGACGAATACTGATTGTCGACGAAGTCCGTGGGCATGGTGCGCGCAAGGGCATAAATAATGATAGACACGCCGAATAGTATCAGGAGCGCCATCAAAAGCCGCTTTACGATGTATTTTAACATATCCACTGTTTGTCCTGCCTTTTCCGCACGCGCCCGGGGACTATTCCCTCGGGCAGCGGACGAAAACAAAGTTTATCAATTGTAATTTACTTCCCAGATGCGCGAAATAAGTCCGTTGTAGGGCGAAAGGTCGCTATCGGGCGTAAGAGTGCTTTCGTTAATAAGTTCGGAGTTATATGCGGACATATCCTTTCTCTGATAAGTGGGCATTTCCACCGCAAGCTCCATAATGACGTCCAGAGCGTCAGCGTAAATCGCCTTTCTCTCCTCCTGGTCCACGGTTTCGCGGCCCGCGTCGATGAGAGAGCTGAGCTCGTCGACCAGCAACCATTCGTCGCTGTAAGCCTCGCCGTATTTATCAAGTTTTATCTGTTTGTAGCCCCAGTTGTTTACGGAAGTAGCCAGCGAATCCTTGTGGTAAATCTGGTACATGTCGGGGTCGATTGTCGAAGACCACGCTGCCGCCCAGACGGCCAGCTTACCGGTGGTAAGGTCGGAAAGCGCGGTGGTGGAAGTCACCACTTTGACGTTGAAGCCGCCGCACTTGTTGTTGAGAATGTTTGCCGCCTCAAGGAACATGGCGTATGCGGGGTGGTCGTTGGTGCCGCCCGCTATCGTGAACTTGTAGTCAAGTACGTCGGTGCCGAAGCCCGCGATTTCCTTCTGGTAAATACCCTCGGAGTTAAGCGTGTAGCCCGCGCCCTCGATCATTTCCTTTATATACTGGCCCGTGGAGTCGAACGAGTAGTCAAGTCCCTTGCTTTCGTCTTTAAACACCGTGCAGCCCTTGGGATAAGCCCAGGAAGTGGTGGACATGGGGCGCCAGATAAGCTCCGCAAGTCCGCCCTTGTAGTAGTTCTGCGTGATGATGGAAGTGTTCATCGCCTTCATTATCGCGCGGCGGACGGTGACGTCGGGGACGAAACGGGGGTTGATGCCCACGTAGCCGTAACCTGACGTATAAACTTCCTTATGCGCGACGCCGCTTGCATTGAGCGCGGCGATGTTTTCCTGCGTTGCGCTGGGATCGCCGAAGTCGATGTCGCCGTTTGCAAGCGCGTTTATGATCTGGTCGGTTTCGACGACTTTGTATCTTAAATATTTGATTTTAGCGTTGCTGAGCCCGCTGCCTACCGTTTCGAAGTAAGTGTTGCGCTCGAAGTAAATCATGTTGTTGTTGAAGAAGTTATCTGCGGTGACGGTACCCGAACCCGTGGCGTTGCTTGCCTTATAGGTGCCCGCGCCCATGGGAAGGCCCACTTTCTCGGGTGCGTTGATGACGTTGTTCATAAAGTCAACGTCCGCGAATTCAAGGCCGAACTCGCCCTTGGTCTGGTCGAACGCCGCAATATAGTCCTTGCCGTTGTAGTTGGTGGAAGAATAGTAATGCATGGGCGCGACGGTGAACGCAAAGTTCCAGATAGCCTTGGGGTCTACGCCCTTGATGGTTATCTTAAGCACTTCGTGCTCCTCGCCCAGCGCGTTGCCGTGGTAGTCGGTATTCGTCTTACCCGTACCGTCGATGCCGCTGATGGTGGGCACGACGCGGTCAACGCCTTTGAAGTGTTCGCTCTTTGCTTCGGCGGCGTACATATCGAGTATGGTGTCGGCGGTAACCCAGCCGGTGAGAATCTGTTCAAGGCCCAGCGACATACCTCTTATCTTCTGCGCGAAAGTTTCGCCCTCCTGGAAGTAGGTGCCGTAAACGGTCTCAATCGCCCAGTCCTTATCGGTCTTACCCGCGTTGTCGGCAAGCCACAGGTCTTTTTCTTCCTTGAGGTACTCGGCGTACTCGGGGTCTATCTGATAGTTGCCGTCTTCGTCTTTTACAAGCTTGCCCTGGCTGTCTTTGAGCAGCAGCGAGGAATCCTGTCCGTCGTTAAGCATGAAAATCTGCCACACTTCGGTGAATCCCCAGTCCTTGTAGGAATCCTTGTCGGTGTTGTTCCAGTCGGACTCCAGCTCCTTACGGAACTCGACGGCGACGGTCTCGTAGTCTTTTTCAAGGTCGGCCTTCTCTTCCGCGGACCAGATGTCGTCGGGCTTGTCGGAAGAAGAAACGGTGCTGTCGACGAGTTTTGCGTACTGAATAAGGTCAAGTCTGCGCTGTTTTGCCTGATCGTAGAACTGATCCTCGAACGCGCTCATGGCGTCGTCACCGATGTCGGAGCTGGCGCGCTGCATACGGTACTGCTCAAGGCCCACTATTTTGGTGGAGTAAATGGTCGCGCTGCCCGTATATGCGGGGTCGAGGTAAACGTAAAGGTTGAAAAGTACGTCCTTTATGGTAAGAGGCGTGCCGTCCGAGAACTTGATGCCGTTTTTGATGATAAACTCGTAAACGGTGTTGCTGCCGTCGGCACTGGTGGTGACGCGGTAATCCTTGACCACGACGGGCTCGTTGTCGCCGCAAACGATGTTGCCCTCTTTATCGGAGGAAAGCATGCTTATCTGCGTCATTCCCACGATGGAGGAGTCGTAAGCGGAAGTTGCGAAAAACGGGTTGAAAACGCCGTCGGGCGTGGAAATACTCATGGAGAGAGGACGCTCCTCGGGGTTATACTTCTGATTGGTAGAATTGTCGGGGTTTTTAGGCTTGCACGCAACTACTGCCGACGTCATGACTACGGCAAGCAGGCAAGCTATTACAATCCTGAAAAACGCTTTAGTGCTTTTCATCTTTTCTTTTCTCCTTTTACAATTAGGGTTTGATAAGATTTTTATATATATATGTAATACAGAGTATGTCTTTCTTTCGGTGCAGGAACGCTTTATGCGTTCCTGCACCTGTTTTTATATAAAAACAACGTTTTTTTGATTTTTTTTGTTAAAACAGAATTATTTTTGTAAAATTACTCCTCTATAACCTCTATGCCGCTGTAATCGGTGCCCGTAAGGTCAACGCCCGACAAATCGGTTTGACTGCAGAAGCCGAAAAGCTCGTAAGGGATACCGCTTGCCACGCTGCCCTTGCGGATAGTGCCCGTAACGGTAACGTCGGTGATGGCGGCTCCGTTTTCGATGGTATGCGCAAAAAGCGCCGCCTGATAAGGCACGGAAGTATTTATGGACGCGTTGAACACCGCCTCTACTCCCACGAATTTGACGTTCCGTATTACCGCGGTGCTCTTAACGGAAGCGAAAAGCCCGAAATTCCTGGTGGTTTTGTTTGCGGTGAAAGTCGCCTTGATACCCGTAAGAGAATGTCCGTTGCCCTCGATTTTGCCTGCAAAGTTGTAAATAACGCTCCAATCCGTGTCCGAAAAGTCGATATCCGCGTCGATGTAGACGTTTTGGGAGGCGCTTGCCGCGGCTTTAAAACCTGCCGCGTCCTTCACGATAGCCCACTCGCCCTCGATAAACTTTGCGTAGACGGTCTTGTCCTCGGTGCCGAAAACATAAGGCCAGCTGAAAGGCGTCCGGTAATCTTCGTCGGCATAGTAGCCGTAGAACGTCCAGCCTTCCTTTTTAGGCTGCCAATAAGAAGAAGGTTCGCTCCTTACGTCGTCGGGTTTGCCCGTAAATACGACGTCCTCGTCGCCGCCCGTAATAATAAGCGAAGGCCTTCTGACGAGATTGGCGTAAAGGGTCATGTCGGCGGAAACGGTACCCGTGGCAAAATCCCACCTGGTATCCAGCACTACGCGGTTATCCTCGCCCACTACGGGGTTGCCCGATTCGTCAAGCTTGGGAAGATACCAGCCCTCGAGATAATAGCCGAGGACTTCCTGCTCTTTGAAAGACTCGTTATAGCCGGGCTTAATAGCCACTTTACCGCCTTCCATGACGCCCAGGTACTGGTCGGGGCAGTTAGCCTCGAGGTTGCCGACGTTATAATTAAAAGTAACCAGAAAATCGTAAGGCTTTTCTTCGGATTTGCCCCCGCAAGCCGCAAGCGTAAACATGAGGATAAGCGCAAGCGTTGCCGCGGTTATTAACTTTTTGATTGAATATTTCAATTTTTCTTTTTCCTTCCGCTTGAGGTTTAAGTCCTTGCCTTGAGTGTAAAAGACGGAGAAAGGTGAAGCACCTTTGCCCCGTCGAACACTTTAACCGACTATATTATAAAACGTCGGGACGGGTTTTGTCAAGAAAATACGGTTTTTTTCGACAATTCAGTCAAATGAAGAAAATGGGTGTTTTTCGCGTGTTTTTGCCCAAAAAAGGCTTTTTGGAACAGTTTTTTATTAATATTGACCAAAATTTTCTTATTTTTTTCTGCGGCGTTTTACGACTACGATAACCGCTGCGACAATGGCAGCTGCGACAACAACCGCGCCGATAACAATGCCGGCGATAGCCGCTCCGCCAAGTCCCGTGGGTTTTTCGGGCTGCTGAGTTCCCTCGTTGCCGCCGGGGGTTTGACCGCCCTCGTTGCCGCCCGGGGTTTCAGCCGCCGGCTGAACGTCTATATAGATGACGCAGGTCTTGCCGCCGTAGCTTACGGTAACTTCGCCGTCGCCTTCGTTAAGCACGGTTTTGTCGACGTCGTAATCGGAAAGAATAACCTCCGAAAGGTCGTCGTAAACCGCCTTGATAATCATACCCGTGGGGTCAAAGCTTTCGCCCGCGACGTAATTTATCTTGTCGGGACGCTGAACCATGACAAGCGAAGTCATGACCGCATCTATGCCCAAAGCGGATTTAACCGCGCGCACAGCCTCCTCCGCCGCATACAGGTTTGCGCTGTTTTCTATAAGCGCCGCCTGAGCGGGGTCGGTGACGAGGTTAAACTGCTTTCTTGCAGGCTGAATTTCGTTTACGCTGAGTTCGGTAACGGCGGTCTTCTTCTCCTCGTCGGTTTTGTCGGAAGAGAGAATCGCGTTGATTTCGCTGGCGGAGGGAAGCGCGGCAATCATATCGATTGCGGTCTTGGTCGTGCGGTCGGCGGCGTAAGCGGTATAATTTTCGGTGGTGAAGAAGCCCTTCCAGATGACCGTATCGTAGCCCTTTCCGTTAATGGGGCGGGTAATGCTGAGGCCGAAGTCGGGCGCCTCGTAGAATACGCTTAAGGTAGCGAGGTACTTTGCCTCGGTTACGCGCGCGACGTAGTCCTTGAAGTTTGCATAGAACACGTTTGCCGTATGCGCGACGTCATTGGAGTCCGCCTCGGTAAACGCGTTTATAAGCGTCTGGTCGGTAAGCGTAGCGGGGTCAACGTAAGTGGATTCAAGAACGGGAGCCTCCACGCTTTCGAAAACGTAATCGGTGACGGAGCTGTCGAAGAACGCATAGGAGCCTATCGCATAAACCGTGTAAGGCATTTCGACGCGGACAAGATTAACGCTGCCCTCGAACGCGCTGTCGCCGATGCGGACCGTGCCGTCCGCCACGCGGTAAGAAGTATCCGCTTTGCCCGCGGGATACTGTTCCAGCCTGAGTCCGGAAGCGGCGCGCGAGTAAAGTACGCCGTCAACGGAAGTAAACACGGGGTTACCCTCTTCGACGTTGATTGCTGTTAAAGCAGGTATGTCGGAGAACGCGCCGATGCCGAAGCGGGCGGTCTTTTTGCCCGTCATGAGTTCGGGGTCGCCGTTGCTGCCGATGCGGTACCAGCTGTCGTCGTAAGTAAGCTCGTCAAGCGAAGCGGGCAAAGTAACCTCGGTTAAAGCGGTGGAAGCAAAGGAATACTTGCCGAGTTTTTCCGCTTTGCCGAGCGTAACGGAATTAAGCGCGCTGCCGTAGAACGCGTAATCGCCGATTTCGGTTGCGGAAGCAAGGTTTGCACTCGAAAGCGCTTTTGCGCCGTAGAACGCGTAATCTCCCACGTATTCGGCTTTGGCTAGGTCTACGCCCGCGAGTTTTTCGTCGCCGTAGAACGCGTAATCGCCCACAAATTTAACGCCGGAAAGATTGAGCGAAGTAAGATTTACCGCGCCGTAGAATGCGTAATCGCCCACGGACTCCAGCGAATCGGGAAGCGAAACGGAAGTAAGAGCCGTCCTTTCGGAGTTGACTGCGCCGAAAGCGTAATCGCCCACGACAAGCGTGCCGTCGCCGAAAGTCACGGACTCGATACGCGGACTGTTTTCGAACACGCCGCGACCCATTTCGGTCACGCCGCCCAGCGTTACGGAAGTAAGCGGAGCAATGCCTGCAAACGCTCCGTCGCCAAGAGTTGCGACGCTGCCGAAGTTGACGGAAGAAAGTTTGGTGGAAGAGAAAGCTTCCTTACCCACGTTGACGAGATTGCCGGCGGTGACGGAAGTAAGGCCACTGCCGCTGAACGCACCGTCACCCACCGTCGTCATGCCCGCAAGGTTTACGGAAGTAAGCGACGTACAGTTCTGGAACGCATAGGCGGGAACGGCGGTAAGACTGCCGAAATCCACGGAAGTAAGATTTTTACAGTTTTTAAACGCGCCTTCCCCGACTGTTATGCCGTCGGGAAGAACAAGCGAAGTAAGGCCGCTGCCGCTGAACGCGTATGCGCCCACTGCCGTTACGCCGGTAAGGTCCACTGAGGTAAGACCGCTTATGCCGCTGAACGCACCGTCACCCACCGTCTTTACGCCCTCGGGAAGCGTAAGGCTTCCGCTGTAGCCCACGGGAACAAGCTCCAGACGGGTCTTGTCCTTGTTGAACAGCAAGCCGCCTTCCGACGAATAGTAAGGATTGCCGGCGGGCGCAGTAAAGGAGCTTAACAGCGAGCAGCCTGCAAAGGGCGAATCCTTGCTTTTATCGATAAACGTGTTGTCAGACAGAGTAACGGAAGTAAGCGACGCGCAATATCCGAACGCATAAGAGCCGAGCGAATAATTGCCGGCGGGCAAAGTAAGCGAGCTTATCGCCGTGCCGTAGAACGCGTAATCGCCCACATAATTGAGATCAGAGGTTGAGAAAGTCAGGTTTTCAAGCGAAGAGCAGCCCTGGAACGCGCCGTTTTCCACTCTCGACGCCTTGATGTCGAACGAAGGAAGCGAAGTGCAGCCCATGAACATATACGCGCCGATGACGGTGTTTGCGTCGGTAGTTACGGAAGTAAGCGACGTGCAGTTCTGGAACACGAAGCTGCCTGCGACCCTGAGTCCGCTTAAATCGATGCTTTCAAGCGCGCTGCAGCCGCGGAAAGCGTAGTCGTAAGCGGTGGTAAGGCGCTGCTGATTTTCAATCTCGGTAAGCGAACGGCAGCCGTCGAAGGCGTACTTACCGATGGTAATCGCGCCCGTAGACTGAGCGTTGTTCACCTTGTCGGTAAACTTCTGCAATACTATTTTCTCGAGGCTGACGCATCCCGCGAAAGCCTTTTCGCCCACGACGGTACATTCGGAAGGAATGACCACTTCTTTAAGATTGGTACAGCCCGAAAACGCCTCTTCGGGGATTTCGGCAAGCGTGGTGGGAAGCACTACTTTGGTAATGGTCGTATTGTTCCTGAAGCAATCCTTGTCAAGATACATTACGTTAAGGTCGTCGGGAATGACTACCTCGGGACCGCCGTAATAATCATAAAGATAATAACTGTTGACGTAAAAATCTTCGCCCACGGTGATCATCACGGACTTAGAAAGGCTTATGCCGCCCGCGGTAGCCGTTACCGTGACGTAAGTCGAGCCCTTTTTGTGCGAAGTAAGCACGCCCGCACCGGTAACGCTTGCAACGGCGGGGTTGCGGCTTTCGAACTTGTAGCTTACGCCCGTAAGATACCACGGCTCCACCGTTACCTTGGAACGCAGGTTTACCGTCGTGTTGGGATTAAGCTCCAGCACTCCGCCGCTCACGTCGGCAAGATAATCGTCGGCGTTCAGAATGGGTTCTATCTTGATGGATTCGGGGACGGGAGCCTCTTTCGCGGTACCCGAAACGTTGATTTCGATTTTAGCCTTTATTTTGTCGGCGGCGGCTCCGCTTGAATCCGTGGAAGCATAAAGCGTTGCGGTCGTCGAGCCGGCGTTTGCACCGAAAAATTCGTTCTGATAACCGCGGACAATGCTTTGACGGTCAATCTTCCAATACATTCCGGCCGCTTCGGTGGAATCGGGAAGCGCGGTCATCGTCGCCTTATAGCTTTCGTTGGGCGCAAGGTTAAGCGTGTAGACGTTGTAGGTTACGTCTGCGTCGTCCACCTTTTCGGTAACCGTTTCCTTAAAGGAAAGCTTGTCGTCTGTGGTAATTTCCACCGAGTCGGGGAAAGTAACGGCGCTTGCGGCATTGACGCGGTAAACGGTCTGGTTCATGGCGTAGTCGTCCACGGCAACGTAAAGATTACCCGTAGTCGCATATTCGTCGTAGTAGTCGGTTATTTCAAACGACACCGTGGTGGTGGAACCTTTCTGCGAGTAAACGGGCACGGGATATTCGGTCAGAAGCGTGAGATAATTGCCCGTGTTGGTGCTTTTTACGTAGCAGGGAAGCACCGCCTGAGCGTAGTGGTTGTCGTAAACGTCCACGTCCATGTAAATGCGGTACTTGACTTCCTTGTTTTCGGTATACGGCTCGAAGCGGATACGGTAATCGGTAATTACGGGCGCTTCGTAGTCCACCGTAAAGTCGAAAGTAAAGGAATTTCTTTCGGGCGTTTCCCCTCCCTCATAGTCGAGAGAACCGCTCATCGTGACGGTATAGGATGAATTGTTGTTAAGTCCGTAGAAAAGCGGGTCGATTTCCAGCATGACGGGGGACCCAAGATTTGCGCCGCCCGCGGCATAAGCCTTGCGCACATTGTGCTCGGTCTTGCTGTAAATAAGCTCTCCCGTCGCGCTGTCCGTTATATTGATATCCATGGTTTTTGCGCCGCGCAACAAGCCCGCATAAACCATGTAAAGCTCGTAAAGCGTGCGGTTGCCTTCCTCGTCGTAAGCGGAGATTGCCGCGTACTCGTCGGAGGCGGGAATTTCGGTATCGAAGTCGGACATTTCGTAAAGATAACTGCCCAAAGCGATTATGTACTGGTCGTCGTCGTAAAGTCCCAGCGGCCGAGTGGGCGCGTTGGACGCCTTTAACTTATCCTCCTCCTCGATGGAGGTATCAGCCTCCGATTCGGCGATTTCGTACATGCTGTAATCGAAAAGCGGTCCGTCCGTCCAGTCGCCGTAGAACGCGAGGAAAGGTATACCGATGTCTTCCGACGCGGTACCCTTGTCAAGGCGGATAAAGCCCTCGACGTACATTCCGTTTTTAAAGCTGTTTTCTATATATGCTTTTCCGTCCGCGCCCAAAGTAATTTTGACGCTGACTTCAACGCTGCCCGACGCAGGCACCGTTATGATTCCGCCCTCTGCAACCGCCGCGCCGTCTGCCTTGAACTCTGTTTTGCTGTCGGCAAGCATATAAGCCTTTTCGGCAACGGTCTTGTTGTCGGAGGCAAGCGTTTCGGTCATGACGTAAGCTTTGGGGCTGTAGGTTATGGCGCTGTCCTTCATGTTGCGGACGGTAAACTTCATTTCGTAAACGCCCGTGCGCGATTTGTCGTCACCCAGCTCCAGCTTGGTCTTGTCAAGCACGTTGCCTTCTTTGTCCGAAACGGTGATGTAGCCGTCGGTGTTAATCGCCTCTTTGATGCCCGCAAGGCCTGCGCCCTGTTTTCTGGGCGAATAGGGATTGCCCTCTTCGTTGAGCGCGATGGTAGCGGTGCTCATAAGCAGCTGGTTTACTTTCGCGTTAAGCGCTTTGCCCGAAAGTCCTTCGCTGCTTTCCACGTGCTGGCGAAGAAGCGCGACCGCGCCCGCCATGTTGGGCGCCGCCATACTGGTGCCGCTGTACTCGTCGTAGCCGCCGGGCACCGCGCTGGTTATTTCGCCGCCGTGAGCGGTGATTTCGGGTTTGAGTTTAAGGTCGGGCGTGGGGCCCCAGCTGGAAAAGTCGGACATAAAGGGACCCGCCGTGTAGTCGCGCGAGAACGTAACCGTACCCGTGCCGCGCGGAGAGTTACTGTTTGCCGCCGTTTCCATCAGTTTTCCGGCGTCCATGCCTATGGAGCAGGTGGGAACGGGGTTTTCCACCTCGCCCAGCGACATTCTTATGGTGCCGGACAGGTTGTTGTAGATTATGACGCCGATTGCGCCCGCGCTCATCGCGTACTGGACTTTTTCCTCGAACGTGATGTCGCCGCGTTTTACAAGCGCGATTGAGGGACTGCGTTTAAGGTTGTTGCGTACCGTGGTGGTATAGTTGGACTGTCTGCCCACGCCGCCTACAAGCACGTATTGAAGCGTAAGCGAGCCGTCGGGATTGAGTGCCACGCCGTTTGCCTTCGCGGCGTCGAAAATTCCGCCGACAAAGTCAAGCTCGTTGCCGTTGGCGTCGGAAGCCTCGGTGATGAACGCGACCGTACCCTCCCCGCTTGCGTCGGCGTTAGCCATTATGTAAGGGGACTTCTGGCCGTTGATGGAGGCAACGGAAAGCGCCGCCGAATACGTGGAGGGCGAACCCACCGTGCCGCTGTCGGGGTCGGAAGCAAGGTTGGTGCCGTTGCCGCCGCCGAAGCCCGCGCTGTAATCGTTGCTTGCCGCGACGACAAGGCTTATGCCCGCTTCCTCAACCTTATTATATATACCGGTAAGGTAAGCGTCGCTTTCGTCGTCCGAAAAGCCCGCGCTGGAACCAAGACTCATGTTGATGACGTCCACGCCCAACGCAACGCAGTCGTTTATGGCTGCGAGAATGTCTATCGTGTCCGCGCCGCCCAGCATCTCGCTGTCGGGGTCGTCGGTAAATACTTTCATGATGGCAAGCTGCGCCTCGGGAGCGACGCCCACGAAACGCTCGTCGGTTTCGGCGTTGACCACTTTACCGTCGTCTTTGCCCGCGACTATGCCCGCGACGTGAGTGCCGTGGGTGGAATATGACGGATATACGTCGGGGTCGTCGTCGGCGTAGTCGAACGCATAGGGAACTTTTGCGTTGTAATAAACCTGCTCCACCGTAGTGTCGGGCGCAAGCGAGTTTTTAGCCATTGTAGCGCCGAACTTGGACGCAACGTACTCCTTGTCCCAGATATCGTCGCCGTCTTCGGGCATAATGGAAAAGGCGGGATGCGAATAATCGAGTCCGGTGTCGAGTATGGCAACTACCATTCCTCTGCCCTGATAGGAAATACCCGTGGTATCGTAAATACCCGTGGTGTAAACGTTGGCGTTGTTGGTAACCGCCACCATGTCGGGTACGGCATAGGACTCGGAATAATAAACGCCCTTGACGTTGTTTACGGAGCGCACCTTGGCGAGGTCCTCGTTTTTAATCTTTATCGCCACGCCGTTGTTAAGCGCGGTATAGGAATATTTGTATTCGTAATCGATTCCCTTTTTGTCCAGCGCGTCGAGAAATCTCTGATGCGAGGCAAGCATGGCCGCCGACTTCTTGGTCGCGGCATAGGAATCGGTATAATCGGTGAAAGAAAGACTTGTGCGGGTGTCGAGATATGTATCCATGATACTGTCGCCGCCCAGCTCCACTATCACCCAGCGCTCGGACTTAGGGGAAAAAACGTTTTTACTTACGACGTCGTCGTTGTAATATTGTTCTCTTAAGCCGTCGACGTCCACCGTTCCGGTAACGTCGGTAAGACCTGCGGCTACTGCCGCCTCCACGCGCTGAGAGGATGCAGCGTCAGGGTAAACGGCGTCGGTAAAAGTAACCGCCACCGTAAACGCCATGAGAAGCGCAATAACCTGAACAAAGCGTCTTTTTGCTTTTATTTTCATAAGTACCTCCGAAAAGTCCACATAAAGAGTAGCCGAAACCTTGCCATCACCTTCGATGGCAAAGCATATAAATACTATCATAACGAAAGCGATTTTGCAAGTTTTTTGCCCGTTTTTTCGATATTTGTCAAAATTTTCACACAACAAAAAAAATTTTTTGCCTTTTTTAGTTGATTTTTTCCGCATGTCAAAATCCGCCCCAAAAGGGTGTTTTTTGCGGAAAAAAGCTTTTTTTGCAATAAAACAGGCTTTTTTAGATATGTTATGAATTAATCTGTCCGTCTATCCGCCCAAGCGGAAAAATATCCTCAAAAACGGGAAACGGTAGATTTTTTTGCGCGAAAATGCCGCCGTACGCTTGTTCATATTAAATCAAAACGCATAAATATACGGCTTTAACAGGATAATAATCATGATTACATAAGGAGAAAAATGCTTAAATATGGCGTCAGTCAACCCGTTTGAAATAAAAAAGGAAAAAATCGAAGACGGCTTTAAGGAGCTTGACAGGTTAAGCTTTGCCCCCTACGCGGACTTAGAAAACAATCCCTGCGCCCGTATGTGGATTCTTTTTATGAACGCAGTGGAAATTTCCTCGGTTTTATTAAAGCATTTTCTGATATCCGAATGCGCCTGTCAGGACCTGAGAAGAGAAATGGCGCTTTTGTCAAGGGCGGACCAATTCCAGCAAAAGGGGGTTACGGTATCGTTAACGTCGCCGCAGCCCTTAATCGAACAAGCCGTTCTTTACGAACAGCTTAACACGGAGCTTAGCGCAGTCCTGGCGCAGAACGAAACCGACCGATACGTCAAAGCGGCGCTGGATTTTGCGCTTATAGAGGACGTTGACCACCTGTACAGATTTTCCAACCTGCTTAAATTGGAAAGCGACGTCAAAGCGGAAATATTTACGGGCGGAATAACCGAAATAATGCCCGCAAGGCCCACGATAAGTCAACACCGCCACCCTTTCGACGACGTAAAACATACCGTTCCGTCTGAAATATCCGGGATAAAGACGCGGCTTAATATCGCGGCAGTAACAGCCGCCAAACGTCAGACCCTTAATTTCTTCATGAACGCGGGCGCGCTTTACGGTTCGGACGCGGCAAGACGTCTTTTTGCCGAAATCGCCTTGACGGAAGAGCAGCATCTTACCCAATACGACTCTTTGACCGACCCCGCACTCAGCATCACGGAAAAACTTCTGATGTGCGAATACACCGAATGTTATCTTTATTATTCGGCATACCTTGACGAAAAGGACGAAAAACTGAAAAACGCGTGGGAACGGCGGTTTATAAGGGAGGCGGCTCATCTTAAAAAGGCGGCGGAACTTATGAAAACTTACGAAAACAAGGATTACGCGCAACTTATTCCGCAGGAAAATTTCCCCGAGAAACTGTCGTTTAACGACTTTACGGAAGCCAATAAGAATTACATAAGAAAAGTGCTTAAAGAAACGGCGGATAACACCGCGCTTTTGGAGGATTACGTAAAAGTCGGGGAACTGCCCCAAAACTGCGCGTTCTTTAAATACAACGGCTTGCTCACTCGCCCTTACGCAGCCGTGGCAAGTCATTTCGTCATTGAAAACCTGATAGAGCGCGACGGGTGCGATTACCGATTCGAAACTTCACCCCACCCTTTGCCCGCGATGAGAGAACGCGCTTTTGACAATATCGAAGTGGGAAGATAACATCTTTTTCCGCGCCGCGGCTACGCTGACAAAAATGAGGGTCCGAAAGACGAGAATACGGCTTGACGCGAAGAGCAAAATAATTCCGCGGGATTCAGAAACAGACGGACAAGCTTAAAAGGCGAAAAATCCGCCTTAAAAAACAGCAAGTCCGCCTTTTAAGACGGTTTGCGTTTTCAAGGCGGACTTTATGCCGTAAAAATTCTGTTCATGTTATATCATTGCCTTTTATAGGCTTTTTTTGTCATAACGGGTTTCCTGACGGACGAAGGCCCGAATGCCTTTTTCAGCCGTGCAAGCGCTTTTTCGTTGAATAATTCGGGTTTGTTCAGGTAAAACCATCTTATTGCGTCGCGTATGGATTCCTCGGGCGGACGCGGAGAATAGTTAAGCTCCTTCGTTGCCTTTTCGTGGGAAAATTCGTGCGGCGCGGAAATAGTGTACAGCGAATATTTGGTAAACAGCGGTTTTTTGCCGCAGATACGCGCAAAAAGCTCCATGGGAAACGCGAAAAGCCGCACAAACCACATTGCGATTTTAGGCGCGTGCTTTTTCTCTCCCGTCACCTGCCTTACCGCCGCGTAAATCCTGTCCACGGTCACGGACTCTCCCGACAGAATGTAACCTTCGCCCGCTTTGCCTTTTTCCGCCGCGGCTAAAATTCCGTCGGCAACGTCGCGCACGTCCGCGAAATCGTAGCCGCCTTTTAAAGAAATCCTTATCTTACGGTTGACTATTTCCACAAAAAGTTCGCCCATCTCGGACACGCGGTAATCCTCGGGTCCGATTATTCCCGAAGGATAAACGACCACGCCGTTAAGTCCGCGGCCTATGGCGTCGAAAACCGCTTTGGTGGCAATCGTCTTGCTCTTGGCGTAATCGCCCACTATTCCGTCGGGGTCGAAAGAAAGGGGCTCGGTCATTTTAACCCCGTTTTGGGGAGGTATGACGTGGACGGAGCTTGTATAGACGAAACGCGCAACGCCCTTTTCAAGCGAAACTTCCGCGACGTTTTTCGTCCCTTCGACGTTGACCTTATAGACGCGGTCTTTGTTGCCCGCGCAAATGTCGATGATTCCCGCAAGGTGAATTACGGTACTGTCTTTTTCGATGACGGACTCCAAAAACTTTCGGTCCGTTACGTCGCCGCGCACGATTTCCACGTTTTCGGCGCCTTCGAAAACGGCGCTCTCGCCGGGAAGAAGCACGGCTTTTACAATAGCGTCTTTCTTAAGCATGAGTTTTCCGACAAGGTTGACGCCTAAGTGCCCTGCCGCACCGGTAACGATATATTTCATTGTTCACCGCCTCCTTTATGGAATATAGAGAAAAGCGGTAGGTTTTTTACGGAATTTTTCAGTCCTTACAATGAATATGTTTACGGTAATTATCTATTATTTTGTGTCCGTCGGTTGCGTCCAGTCCCTCGATATGCTCGTCGCGCATGATTTCCGTTGTGCGGTTGAGTATCCGCATGAGCTCCTCGGCGTCTTTCCTTCCGATTTTATCGATAAAATTGCGGAGAAACGCGTTTGTGGAAGCAAGTTTTTCATCGATGTACCGTTTGCCTGTTTCGGTAATGCGAACGTCCACTTTACGCCTGTCGCCGTCCACTTTTTCCAGCCTTACCATGTCCTTGCGCGTAAGACTGTTGATGATGGCGGTAATCCTGCCCTTCGTAACGCCAAGTTCCTCGCTGAGCAGCGAAGGAGTGGCGGGTTTGTCGCCGTAATCCCTAATGATAAAAAGGAATGCGGTTTCGCCCTCTAAAAACGCGGACAAGTCCCTGACCGACGGAAGCGAAATCAGCTTTTTAAGAGTGTCGCAAAAATTTTTTGTAAGTATTTCCATGGTAAGTCCTCCTTTGACTTAGGTTGCCGTCGCGCTTTTTTACCGTAAAAAACATACCCTTTCAACTACGATTATATTCCGTTTAAGAGAATAGTCAATACAATCGGGTAATTTTTCATCGGCTTTTCACATTGTGAAACTTTTTTTATTTTTAAACAAAACGGTCTTTTTGATTTTTTTTATCTGTTTTTTCTTAAAATTTTACGCTGCTTTATTGCGTTTTTATTCTTGTACGGTTACCTGTATTCCGCAGGTAGCCTCCGCGCTGACTTTTCCGTCTGCGACCTTTACCCTGACCAGCCCGCCGCCCACGGGTACTGCGCCCTCCATATCCCCGAACGCGGAAAAAGGTTTGACCGATACGGTTTTGCCGCCTGGGGAAGTAATTCTTACGCCCAGGATACGGGTGACTATGTAGTCTATCACGCCCGCGCTCCAGCCGTGGCACAAAGAGTGACGGAAGCCCACGTAACAGAACTTTCCGAAGTCGCCGTGGATATCCTTTTCTCCCTTTTCGGGCAGTCTGTCCACAGGCGCGGCTCCCTTTGTCCACTCGACGTCGAAGTCCTCCCAAAACGAGGTTGCGCCCATTTTAAGCATTGCGCCGTAGTATTCCTCCATCATTTCGGCGGCGGCTTTATCCGAGGCGTAATCGTGCGCCGCGTTAAGCACCGCCCAGCTCATAAAGGTACTCATTCCTTTTGCCCCGCCTTTTATCAAAAGGTCGGCGTCCGCATCGTATCCCGCGATAAGGCTGAGTGCGATTGCCTGTTTTTTGTCCTTTGCCGCCGCGCGGGAGCGCTTTAGTTTTTCCAATACGCTTTTCGTGTGCGGGCAAACGTAACCGTCAAGTTTAAACAGTCTGTCCGCGGCGTGCATGCTGAGCGCGGCTATGGCGCGCACGCCCGCTTTTTCGTCGGGAGTGTCATGCGACGGCCAATCGAGAAAAATACCGGGCGTAGCCACTTCACCCTCATCGGTGACGTAACCGTCGAACTGTTCGGTGAGGCGTTTGAGATATTCGGCGTTGTCGGTAAAATAAGCGTCCGTGTCGCCCGTGCGGTAAACGTATTCGTCAAGGCACATTATCCACCACAGCGAATAGACGGGCATGGTGTTCATCCATTCGGGAAGAGGGGTCGAGCGGCGCGAAAAATCTATGGCGCGGCGAATGTAACTCGCATTTCCGTAAAGGTCAAGACCTGCAAGCACTTCGGGGTACATATCCCCCACCCATACCAGCCTGTCGCGCTTTATCCCGTCCCACAGCATACCGTTCTGAATACAAAGGGTAAGCGTGCGGGCGGCGGTTTCGTAAATGCGGTTTACCGTTTCGTTTCCGCATTTGAAAAAGCCGTCGCGGCGGTAATTCGCATGCGTGTATACCGCGACGATGCTTTTAATCTCCACATCCTTTTCCAAAGCGTCCAGCCTTACGAATCTGAAACCCGACTGAAAATATTCCTGATCGGATAGTATCGTAAGGAAAAACTCGGCGTCCCTCAGCGCATGGTCGTTGCAGCCCGCGCACTTTTCCGCGGACTCGATTTTTATGCCGTCGTCCGTCTTAAGCTTTTCCGTACCCACGGCGCAGGAAAAAGTTTCGCTTACGCTTTCGCCCAGTCTTACGCGCACCTTTGCGTTTGCCTGACTTGCGAGTATGCGCACGCCGCCCGAAAGCTCCCGTCCGAAATCCAGCACTACATAGCCGCCCTTTCTGACTACGGTAAGCTCCTTTTCGTTTAAGGTAATCTGAAGCTCCTTCTCCTTCAGTAAAGACTGCGTGTTTTCCGCGTTTTCGTAATGAACCACTCTTGACGGAAAAACGTATTCTTTGACCGTATCGGGGGCGCACTTAACTGTTGAAAATTCTTTCATTTTTCTCCTGATTGATTGTTTTAAAGTTTTATCCGCCTTTTTTAGGCTTTTTGTTTTTCGCCTTTATTTTATCGCGACGCGTAATCGGTTAAATTTTACTGCACTTTTTCGGCGGACTTTTATGCCGCTCAGTGCGTGAAAAAACGTTTGTTTGACTTTGACGGTTTCGATTTCCGCCTTTTATGTTTCCGTGCCTGTATCGCGCCCGCGGTTTCTTTAGCGTAACGGATTCCAAAGACAGCCGTGTTCTCCGCGCGCGGGCTTGACTGTTCAGCGACACGACTACCTGACGCCCTAAACCCCGCATACAATGTGTTGCTCGCGCGGGCTTGACTGTTCAGCGGCGGAAAGCAACGGAACGATTACAAAAAAACCTCTTCGGTTGCCGCGATTGAACGGGAACAAGCGAATTTTTTATTCCCCTTCGGGTTTTACTTCCTCGCTTTCTTTACCGCCGTTTGAGGTTAAGGTCATGCCGCGCAAAAGTTCGCGTATGTCTTTGAGTATGTCGTCCTGCGTTTCGGCTTTTTCCTGTTCCGCTTTTTCCTGTTCCGCTTTGGCTTTGGCTTCTTCGTCGCGCTTACGGGCAAGCAGCTCTATGTCTTTTTTCTTCAGCCCCTGCATGCGCATCTTAAGATATTCAGCCTTTTCAAAGCCGTAAAAACGCGCGTTTGCCGCGTCGCGCACTTTGTTTATGGTCCTGACGATGGCAAACAGGATAAACGCTACAATCAGAAAATTGATAATCGCCGTTATAAAGGCGCCCCAATCGATGTATATGGAATTTGCCATGTCCACTGCGCCCGTTTCGTCCCTGACTTCCTTAAGCATGGTTACCGCGGAATCAAGTCCGTTGCCCGTACCCGCAAGCGCCCAGTTGACAAGCGGCTGAAAAACCTGTTTGGTAAGCGCGGTTACTATTGCGGTAAACGCGCTGCCCACGATAACGCCGACAGCCATGTCTATAACGTTGCCGCGGGTGATAAAGGTCTTGAATTCGCTGAAAAATTTCCTCATATCTTCATCCCTCTTATTTGGACATTATGTATATAATAATGCTTTTTAAAAACAAACGCAAGTAATTTTTTTTGCAATTTGCGCACGAATTTCTTATAAAAATTGCAAAAAAATAAAACAAAGAGGAATATTTTTTGTAAAAATCCGCTTTGTTTTATCTTTGAGCGAACGTTTTTTTATCAAAACGGTTTGTAATACGGTTTTTTTAATTTTTCCGATTTTAAATTAAGCCCGCGTTTTTATTTGCCTTGCTTCGCGCGACAGCCCTGATTTTACCTTCCTTACGTCAGGCAATGGCTATCCTCGGCATGAAAAGGGGTTCCTTTTCCATTTCCGCCTGTATAAATTCCGTTAGCAGCCGGGTTTTGATTTCGTTATACTCGGGGTTGTCGAAAAGGTTATAGTGCTCCTCGGGGTCGGCTTCGAGGTCGAAAAGCTCGCCCCGCGGCTGATTGAGGTATATGCTCAGTTTATATTTCTGATTTATATAAGTGCGGACGTTGACTTTTCCGCGCTCGTGATTATGCTCCACTATCGCCCAATCGCGCACGGATTCGCCGGGGGTTACAAGCGCTTTTTTCTGCGACACTCCCGCCACTCCGTCGGGCGCCTCTATTCCGCAGAAGTCAAGCACGGTCTGCATAAAGTCCACGCCGGACATTATCGCGTCCGAAGTTTTCCCCGCGGGAATGACTCCTTTAAGGCGCGCGGCAAACGGCACGCGCACAAGGTCGTCGAACATAAAAGGACCTTTTGCGATAAGCCCGTGCTGGCCGTAGTAATGCCCGTGGTCGGTGGTGAATACGACAAGCGTGTTTTTGCTTAATCCCAGTTCGTCCAGCTTATCGAGAATTTTGCCGATGTATTTGTCCATAAGGCTGACCATGCCGTAATAAACGGCGATTTTCTTTTTAAGCTCCTTTTCGTCGTAAAGGTGCGAGTGCACTCCGTGCAGCCACTTGCCGTACTTGGATGTATCGGGTTTTTCACACTGCGAAAGGCGGTGAAAATCGCTGTTCCTCAAATGCTCGGAGTCGAAAAGTCCTTTGACTTCCATATCGTCGGGATTGTACATGGTGTCCCAGGGCGAGGGAGCGTAATAGTCGGGATGCGGGTCGAAAAAGCTTGCCCATAAAAAGAAGGGCTTATCTTCCGCGGCGTAATTTTGAAGCATGGCGTTCGTTCTTTCGGCAATCCAGGCGTCGTAATGATATTCTTCGGGAATGTCCCAGTGAAGGCGCGGCGAATCCTTGGTCATGTTGCCCGTGGGCTGAAGAAAATAATCCCGCCAGTTTTTGCAGCCCTTTTCCTCCAGCCACAACGCGTAATGCTGCCCCACGTGCGCCTCCGTGGTGTGGTTGCGCGCAAGCTCTACGTGGTTAAAGCCGTAAAAAGGACCGTGAAAAGTCTTCCAGAACTCAAGGTCCTGAAGCGCGGGATACGCCTCCAGCGAGGGATATTTTTCGGTAGAGGCAAGCGGCTGGAAATGGGCTTTTCCTATAAGCGCCGTTTCGTACCCCGCCGCCGCGAAATCCTCGCCCAGCGTGTGCTGCGACTCCGGCAGCTTGGTTCCCAGCGTCCATGCGCCGTGCTGCGAGGGATATTTGCCCGTAATCCATGACGCTCTTGTGGGCGTGCAGGTGGGGTTAACCGCGTAAGTGCGGTTCATGTAAACGCCTTCGTCGATTATGCGGTCGATGTTGGGCGTTTTGATTTTTTTATTGAATTTACCTATGGTTTCGTAATGCTGCTGATCGCTTGTGATAAACAGTACGTTTAATTTTTCGCTCATTTTTTTCCTCCGATATAAAGTCGGTTAAGATTTTTCTTTACTTTTAAAATTCATAATTTTAAGTATTGCCTTACACTGTTTTCAGCAAAACTCCTGACACTTTTTAAATCGCGCCTTTATTATTATAAATCCGGATTGTCTTTCCGTAAACGAATAAATTGCGCTTCAGATAAATTTGTCTTAAAAAATATACTGATTTTGTTTTACGGCTCCCGTTTTACAGCAAGAGATAGAATACCGCGCCCAGCACGCCCGACCCGATAATTACGAATACGGGATTGAGGTTGTACTTGCGCAAAAAGAACATGGAGGCAAAGAAAATTATCACCGAAACTATGTTGAGCGCCGTGATATCCGTGGTAAAGCCTCCGTCGCCCCACAGCGACAAAATGAGTATGCCTATGCCCGCCGAGGCGATAAGCGCCACTATGGCGGGACGCAAAAGTGCGATGGTGTCTTTTACAAAAGACAGACTGCGGAATCTGTAATACAAAAACGCCAGAAGCGAAACTATTAACGCCGACGGCAGAATACAGCCCGCCGTAGCCACAAGTCCGCCGCCTATGCCCGCCACCTGATTGCCCACAAACGTCGCGGAATTTATCGCAATGGGTCCGGGAGTCATTTCCGCAATCGTGATAAGGTCGGTGAACTTGGTCATGCTTAGCCAACCTTTTCCTTCCACCACGTTGCTTTGTATAATGGGAATAGCCGCATACCCGCCGCCGATACTGAACGCGCCTACCTGAAAAAATACCCAGAAAAGTTCGAGATAAATCATTTTTCGCGCTCCTTTTCCCTTTCCGACGGCGAAACGGACTTGCCGCTTTTTCCGACTGTTTTTTTCGGCGCGGCTTTTTCTTTAGAACTGTCAAGTTCTTTCTTCTCGGGCGTAGTAATTTGCTTGCTGTCCGAATCTTCCGCGTCTGTTGCGGTTTGTTCGGTGTTTCCTGTTTGCTCTAAAGTTAAGGTTTGTTGGCTTACTGTCGATTGCTCGGGCGTTGCGGTATGCTCGGTGTTTTCCGTATGTTCAGACGTTGCGGTTTGCTTGCCACCCGAAAGCGGCTTATCTTCCGATGTTTGTTTTCCTTGCTCGGGTTCCTCTCCACGCGCGCTTGATTTTAATGCTTGCTCTTCTTTTTGCGCGGCGTCCTGTTCCCCGTCGGAGGGGGCTAAAGAAGTCGGATTTACGTTTTTTGAAAGACTTTTTCTGCGCTTTTTGCTTTTTGCGGCAGCCTTAAACAGGAAAATACAAACCGAAAGCAAAATACAGCCCAGAATTATGAAAATGACGTTTACGTCCAGAAAAAACGTCAGTATGAAAGCCGCCGCCATGATGATAACGAAAAGCGCGTTTTTTTCCTTGAAAACTCCGCTGCCCATGCGGATTACCACGTCGCAGATTACCGCCGCGACGCCCGCCTGCATGCCTTTCATGACCGCGCCGACAACGGCGTTCTCGCGGAAAGCGTTGTAAAAAAACGATATGACGGTAATTATTATGACGGGCGGCAGTACGGTTGCAAGCATGGCTATCATCGCGCCCGCGACGGAGCCTATTTTAAACCCCGTAAGTATCGCCGCGTTAACCGCTATCGCTCCGGGCGAGGATTGCGCTATCGCCGTAAGGTCCATCATTTCGTTTTCTTCCAGCCATTTAAGGTCTTCGACAAACCTACGGCGCATAAGCGGAATTATGACGAACCCGCCGCCGAAAGTAAATGTGCTTATATAGAAACACGTAGTAAAAAGTTTCCAATATTTTTTTGCCTTGTTCATACGAAAAAAACGCTTCCTTCGAGTATTATTATATCATTTGACAAACCATTTGTATAATACTATAATTTTATAAATACCATAATAAAATCATTATAAGGAGAAACCGAATTGACTTTGCGCCATTTACGCATATTCAAGGAAGTGTGCGAGCTTAAATCCGTTACGAAAGCGGCAAACAAACTTTATATCGCTCAGCCCGCCGTCAGCGTCGCGATAGCGGAACTTGAAAAGAAATACGACGTTAAACTTTTCCAGCGCATAAAAAACCGCATGGTCATCACAAGCGCCGGTAAACAGCTTTACGAGCGCGCTTTGACGGTGCTTAACAATTTCGACGATTTCGAATCGACCGCTTACGAAAGCGGCAAGACCTGCGGACTTAAAATAGGAGCTTCTCTCACAATAGGAACCTTTCTTTTGCCCGCCATGATAAAAAAAATAAGGGAATTTTACCCCGCGGTCAAACTTCAGATAAAAATATTTCCCAAAAACTCGGTGGAAAAAATGGTGCTTACGGGCGAACTTGACTTCGGGCTTGTGGAAAACTCGGTGACCGACACTCATCTTGATGCGCGGGAGTTTTTTGAGGATAAACTGGTTGCGGTATGCTCGCCCGATTACCCCGCCCCCGAAAAACTGCGGTTTAAGGACGCGGACAAATACGACTTTATACTTAGAGAATCGGGAAGCGCGTCGCGCGAAAAGTTCGAGCAGCTTGCGAAAAAACATTCGGCCACCGTGACGCCGTTTATAGAAACGGTCAATCCGCAGGCCGCCGAAAGCTGCGCCGCCGCGGGACTGGGCATCGCCGTACTGCCCTTAAGCATGGTCCGCGCCCGCCTTGACAGGGGCGAACTGCGCACGGTTCCCGTAGTGGACGCGGATTTCAAAAGGTCCTACTGCCTTATTACCCACAAACAAAAGGTATTTTCCTCCCTGCAAAAGGAAATAACCGAGCTTTGCGTAAACATGGGCAAAGAATATAAAAGCGGACCCGAAAATTTTTAATCCGTGCAAAGCAAAAAAACTCTTTTCCCGTCAGAATTGCAATTACTTTAACCCGTAAAGATAAACAACGCCATAACTTACGATTACGCGGACTACGTTTCGGCGCTTTCCGAAAGAGGACGTCGCGGCGGCATTCTTAAACTACGGCTTAGACGTAAGCAACAACATCTGCAACGATTTTTTGCTTAAAGCCTCAGCCTTCGGAAGAAGCGGCCTTCACATATTCATTAAGCGCAATGCCGCCTTAAAACGGAGTTAAACGGTCAACTCTTTACCGCGTAAAATAGCCCTGTTTTCCTTTTGCGCCGCCGTTTTTTTCATGAATCTTTTTTGTGATAGATTAAGTGTAATTAAAACTTTTCAAATGTGCCGACTTTTTTAATTTGTTTCTGTTTTACAATATTTACGATTAAAATTTAAAATCATTTTTTTAACCCTGTCTCTTATACACATCTCCGAGCCCACGAGACATGCGCAGATCTC
>UQSP01000004.1 GCA_900543755.1 uncultured Eubacteriales bacterium | reverse complement strand
TGTCTCGTGGGCTCGGAGATGTGTATAAGAGACAGGTATTTATTATAACATAAATTGCCCGAAAAGTAAAACGCTTAAAAGCATAAACCTTATTGTTATGCAATGATAAGCCCTACTTTTGCGTTTTATTCAGGCAAGCGCTGCCAAAACTCAATTGATACATCAAAACCGCCGCCGAAACACCTGCATTTAATGATTCTCCCTCAAACATCGGCAGACATAATACTTCGTCTGACGCAGTAATTATAGCCTCGGAAATGCCGTTTGCCTCATTTCCTATAACCAAACAGCACTTATCAAACCTCAAATCAGCCTCAAACACGTTTACCCCACCCATATCGGCAGCAAAAACCTTATATCCGTTTTGCCTGAGTTTTTTTACGCAATTATAATCTACTTTAAATAAATTTACCTTTGACACGGCAGACATTGCGCTTCTGACAACCTTAGGATTATAAGGGTCAACGCAATCAACACAAAAAATATCCTTAAATCCCGTCGCCAGAGCCGTGCGTATAATTGTTCCCATATTACCGGGGTCGCGTATTCTGTCCAACAAAAGAACGTATTGCGTTTTATATTCGGGGGAATCGATTTTTTTATCCGACACACATAAAACGCCCTGAGTATTTTCGGTATCGCAAATTTGTTTAAAAAGCTCGTCGGTGCAGACATAAAATCCTGTGTTCGAAAATTCAGACGAAAATTTTTCGCACGCGCTTTCCGAAAGCAACAGCTGCGCGCCCGATAAAAACGGAAGACTGTCTTTGACGGCACGGTACCCCTCTATAACATATTTACCCGATGAGTCCCGAAACTTTTTGTCTTTCAGTTTTGCAACCGTTTTTAAAAATGAATTGTCTTTTGACCTTATAACCATAAATACGCAAACACCTCACGTCTTTGCCAGCCGGGAATATTTTTCAAACAATGCAATAAAAAATAATGATACTTGAGTTTTAACAACGAAAAGGCACCTGCTTTTAACGGGTGCCTTTTTAAGGTAATTATTTCGCTATTGCTTTGGAAGCGGTTTCGGCAAGTGCCTTAAATGCGTTCTCGTCGTTAACTGCGATATCGGCAAGAACCTTTCTGTTAAGGTTTACGCCCGCAGTTTTAAGACCGTACATAAACTTGGAATAAGACATTCCGTTAAGACGGGCGGCAGCATTGATACGCGCAATCCACAACTTTCTGAAATCTCTTTTTTTACGTCTTCTGCCGATAAAAGCATACATCTGGGACTTCATTACCGCTTCACGCGCAATGCGATAAGAGCGGGATTTGGAGCCGAAGTATCCTTTGGCGAGTTTCATAATTTTGCGACGCTTCTTGACAGCGTTTACAGCTCTTTTAATTCTCATTGTAAAGCACCTCCGTTATTTCTGAATCATGACCTTCAAGGTCGCGGCCTGTTTTTCAGACCCCATGTAAGCGCCTTGTCTGAGGCCCATTTTTCTCTTGCTGGTCTTCTTGGTAAGGATATGGTTCTTACCCTGCTGAGCGCGTTTTACTTTGCCCGATGCGGTAACGCGGAAACGTTTTTTTGCCCCGCTGTGGCTTTTCATTTTTGGCATATCTTTTGCCCTCCGTAAATGTATTTTTATTTTTTGGGTGCCAGAATCATAAGGATATTTCTACCCTCAGTCATCGGCTTTTTGTCGAAAATACAGACGTCTTTCACAATCTCGTAAAAATCAGTCATGACCTGAACGCCTAACGCCGCGTGCGCCTGTTGCCGACCTCTCATTCTTATCGAAACCTTAACCTTATCGCCGTTTTTAAGGAACTTGACGCACTGTTTGGCTTTGGTTTCAAGGTCATGGGTATCTATGGTCATAGAAAGCCAGATTTCTTTAAGCTCGGTAACTTTTTGGTTTTTACGCGCGTCTTTTTCTCTTTTGGCGGCGTCAAACTTAAATTTGCCGTAGTCCATAATCTTACAGACAGGCGGATTTCCGCCGGGATTTATCTTGACAAGGTCAAGATTTTTTTCGTCCGCAATGCGATTTGCCTCCCGCGCGCTCATAATGCCGAGCTGCTGTCCGTTTTCATCGATAACGCGAATTTCCGAATCGGTAATTCTGTCGTTAATCTCAACTTCCTTATTGATAACCGTGTCCTCCGATTAAAAAAATTGAGCGGCATAGATTTACCGCTCAATAAAATAACACAATAATTCCATAAAATTACGGCGTTACACGATCTGGGAATCCCGATCGGTGAGAATAAATCTACTTCCAACCTGTAATATTATATTACTTTTAATAAATCGTGTCAAGAATTTTAACGCATATTACAAAACTTTTCCGTCGTTTTCCTCTTTTATTTTCGTAAAGAACTGTTCGTAGCTCATGGTTCCAAGGTCGCCTTCTTTACGGCTTCTTACGGAAACCACGTTATTCTCCACGTCTTTATCGCCGATAATCAGCATATAAGGAATTTTTTCAAGCTGAGCTTCACGGATTTTATAACCGATTTTTTCGTTCCTCAAATCGCACTCCGCCCTTAACCCCGCTTCATTCAGCTTATCAGCCGTCTCTTTGGCAATATCCGCCGTCCTGTCGGTAAGCGACAAAACCTTGACCTGAGTGGGACTGAGCCAAACGGGAAGCGCGCCCGCATATTTTTCCAAAAGCAATGCCATTGTACGCTCGTAGCAACCGATAGAACTACGGTGAATTATATAAGGTCTTACCTTTTCTCCCTTTTCGTCGATATAACTCATGTCAAAGCGCTCCGCAAGGAACATATCGATCTGTATGGTAATCAAGGTATCTTCCTTTCCGTGGACGTTTTTAATCTGAATGTCGAGTTTCGGTCCGTAGAAAGCCGCCTCGCCTATTCCTTCGGTATAATTAAGCCCGATATGGTCCAGAATCCGCTTCATCTCGCCTTCCGCATAAGCCCATTCTTCGGGGTCGTCAATGTATTTTTCCTTGTTGACAGGATCCCACTTGGAAAAACGGTAGGAAACGTCGCCATCCAGTCCCAAAGATTTCAGCATGAACATTGCAAGGTCAAGACAGCCGCGGAATTCCTTTTCGAGCTGAGAGGGCATACAGATAATATGACCTTCGCTGAGCGTAAACTGGCGTACCCTGATAAGGCCGTGCATTTCGCCGCTGGATTCGTTTCTGAAAAGAGTTGACGTCTCGCCGTAACGAATAGGCAAATCACGGTAAGATTTAAGTCCGTTATTATAAACGGTGTATTGGAAAGGACAAGTCATGGGGCGCAAAGCGTAAACCTCTTCGTCCTTTTCCTCGTCGCCCATGACAAACATTCCGTCTTTGTAGTGGTCCCAGTGCCCGCTTATTTTATAAAGGTCGCTCTTCGCCATATAAGGGGTTTTGGTAAGAACATATCCGCGCTTTCTTTCCTCGTCTTCCACGAATCGGCTGAGAATCTGGAAAAGTCTTGCGCCTTTCGGCATAAGAAGCGGCAATCCCTGACCTATGACGTCCGACGTCATAAAATAGCCAAGGTCGCGTCCGATTTTATTATGGTCGCGCAGTTTCGCCTCCTCCAACGCCTTAAGATAATCCTCAAGCTCCGATTTCTTTTCGAACGCCGTACCGTAAATACGCGTAAGCATCTTATTCTTTTCGTTGCCTTTAAAATACGCGCCCGTTACTTGTGTGAGTTTGAAATTTTTAATTTTGCCCGTAGACGGCACATGAGGTCCGCGGCAAAGGTCCGTAAACTCGCCTTGAGTATAAAAAGTAATTACGGCATCGGCAGGCAGTTCCTCAATAAGCTGAACTTTATAAACCTCTCCTCTTTCCTTCATGAAAGCAAGGGCTTCATCACGGGAAACTTCCCGTCTTTCGAAAGGATAGTCCGCTTTGACTATAGCCGCCATCTCCTTCTCGATTGCGTCAAGATCGTCTTTTCCTACAGGCTTATCAAAATCTATGTCGTAATAAAATCCGTTTGACACAGCGGGTCCTATTGCGAATTTGGCGTTTTTATAAAGTCTTTTTACCGCCTGAGCCATGACGTGAGCCGCGCTGTGACGGTAAACCTCCAAACCGCGCTCGTCTTTTGCGGTAAGCAAAGAAAGCGAACAGTCTTTATCGGGCTTGTAGCTCAGGTCCACTTCCTTACCGTCAACCGCCGCGGCAACAGCCGCACGGGCAAGCCCTTCGCTTATGGATTTTGCAATGTCAAGACAGGAAACACCTTTTTCACATTCTATAACACTGCCGTCTTTAAGTGTAATTTTCATATATTAAACCTCCATTCATTACAAAATAAAAAGTCCTTAAAGTCATTAAAAGACTTTAAGGACGAATTTCTCCGTGGTTCCACCTTAATTCGCCGCACAAAAGAACGGCCTCGTTAAAAATCCGATTGCGTCGGAAACGCGCTTCCGCATCGGCGGTTTCGTCATTGCGCTCTCACGCGCGTCGCTTTCAGCCAAGGCAACGCTCTCTGAAGCATCAAACGCAAGCTACTTGTCCGATGTTTAAGGAAATACAGGTTTTATGCCCGATTTAACTAAATTATAAACCCAAACAAAAACATTTGTCAACGATTTTCAAGCATTTCAGTACAATTCGATTTTAATTCTCGACGTAGCAAAAGTCAGCACGGAAATCTTGCCGCAACCGCCCTCTTTCAACACACGCGAACATTCTTCCGCAGTTGAACCCGTAGTGAAAACGTCATCGATAAGCAAAACGTTTAAGTCTTTTACCGTCTTTTCGCCCGATAAAGCGAAAGCGCCTTTTACGGCTTCCGCTCTTTCGCGCCTGCCCATTCGCGCAAAAGTAGATGTCTTTTTAACACGTTTGAGAAGGTTACAAAGCGGGATATCAAGAATATCTTTAAGCGCCGACGCAATAACTTCCGACTGATTATAACCTCTTTTTCTTTCGCGGCTTTTCATAAGCGGAACGAAAGTGATTACATCCACCGTCATATTGTTTTCGTAAAACACGTCAGCCATGAACTGCGCCATTATTTCGCCGAGATATTTGCCCGCTCCGAATTTTAGTTTACGCACAAGCCCGACTATTTCGTTTTCGTACACAAACGGAGCGCGAGCCATATCAAAAGTAAAGCCTTCGTTCTGGCAGAAATCGCAGTAATCAGCCATATTCTTCATGGCCCTGCCGCATTTAACGCAAAATTTCGTGTTGAAAGTAAGTTTACAACGTTCACACACGCAATAACGCGTTTCTTTGGGAAGATCGTCGCCGCATATTACGCATTTAATGCCCGACGGATAAAACAATTCCGCTATTACGCGCGACGCTTTCATTATTTGAGTCTTAAAGTTTCTCTTGCGATAACCAGTTCTTCATTGGTAGGTATGATATATACCTTAACCTTAGACGCAGGTTTAGTAAGCAAAGTAATTTCTCCGCGCGGCACGTTATTGTTTTTGTCGTAATCGAAATCTATACCCAAAAACTCAAGACCGTTCATAACCTTTTCGCGCACTATTTCGGTATGCTCGCCTATACCGCCGGTAAACGCCACGCAGTCAAGCCCGCCCATCGCCGCCGCATAAGAACCGATATACTTCTTTACACGGTAGGAAAACATATCGATGGCAAGTCTTGCCCTGTCGTTTCCGTCGTTCATGGCTGCAACAAGGTCACGGAAGTCGGAAGAAACACCGCTTACGCCTAAAACGCCGCTCTTTTTATTGAGGTAATTTGTGGCCTCATGAATATCCATTCCTTTTTTATCCATGAGATATTCTATAACCGCCGGGTCGATATCGCCGCTTCTCGTGCCCATTACAAGCCCTTCGAGCGGAGTAAGTCCCATGGAAGTATCCACGCATTTTCCGTCCTTAACCGCGCTTACGCTTGCGCCGTTTCCGAGATGGCATACTACGAGTTTAAAATCCTTTCGCCCCATCAATTTAGCCGCCTCTCCCGATACGAACAAATGGCTTGTGCCGTGGAAGCCGTATTTTCTTATCTTAAAATCCTTATAGTCGTCGTAAGGAATAGCGTACATATACGCATAATCGGGCATAGTAGCATGGAAAGTCGTGTCGAATACGGCAACCTGCGGCGCGTGCGGCATTGCGGCACGGCAAGCTTTGATTCCCATGATGTTGGGCGGCATATGAAGAGGTCCGAGATCGATGTTGCTTTCGATTTGTTTAAGCGTTTCGTCCGTGACAAGCGCGCTTTCCTTAAAAATCACACCGCCGTGAAGCACTCTGTGACCGACTGCCGCGATTTCTTTCATATCGGAAATAACGCCGTAATTTTTATCGACAAGCGCGTCGAGCACCATTTTTATAGCCTCGGAATGAGTGGGCATTGCGCCTTGAATACGCACTTCCTCTCCCTTTCCCCTGTGAACGAGAACCGAGCCCTGCTGGCCGATACGCTCGCACACGCCTTTAGCTAAGACGCTTTCGTTATCCATTTCTATAAGCTGATATTTCAGCGAAGAACTGCCTGCGTTTACAACAAGAATTTTCATTTTCGTCACCTTTATTTTTTGAAAACCAATGATTACAGTGTCTGCAAAGCGGTCATTGCAACAACGTTTACAACGTCATCCACCGAGCACCCGCGCGATAGGTCGTTGACGGGCTTATTGAATCCCTGGCAGATGGGTCCGATTGCTTCGGCGCCCGCAAGACGCTGTACCAGTTTGTATCCGATGTTGCCGGCCTGAAGGTCAGGGAAAATAAGCACGTTGGCTCTGCCCGCAACAGGACTGCCGGGCGCCTTAAGAGAGGCTACGCTTTCGACAAGCGCGGCGTCCGCCTGAAGCTCTCCGTCCACGTTGAGGAAAGGCGCGGCTTCGGCAACGATTTTGGTAGCCTGCACCACTTTATCGACAAGCTCGTGTTTTGCACTGCCTTTCGTGGAGAAAGACAACATTGCGACCTTGGGATCGATTCCCGCGATTTTCTTCGCGCTGTCGGCAGAGGCTATTGCAATGGCGGCAAGTTGTTCCGCCGTGGGATTGGGATTAACCGCGCAGTCACCGAAAACCAGCACGCCGTTTTCGCCGTATTTGCTGTTTCCGGGCATAATCATGATAAAGCAGCTGCTTACTGTGGAAATTCCGGGTGCAGTTTTAATAATCTGAAGCGCAGGGCGCAAAACGTCGCCGGTCGCATTGACGGAACCTGCAACCATACCGTCGGCTTTGCCTGTTTTTACAAGCATCACACCGAGATACAGAGGGTTTTTAACAAGCTTTGCCGCCTGCTCTTTATCCATACCCTTCGCTTTTCTCAATTCGTAAAGCGTATCGGCATAATAAGTAAGGTCTTCGGTTTCGGGATTAAAAATATCCACGCCTTTAAGATTGACGTCGGGGCACTTTTTAAGCATGACTTCGGGGTTACCTATAAGCGTAACCTTTGCTATTTTTTGTCTGGTAATGCTTTCGGCGGCTCTTATTATACGTTCCTCTTCGCCTTCGGCAAGAACGATACGCCTGTTAAGTTTTGCCGCCTTTTCCTTAATACTTTCCAACAACGACATAAATATTTCTCCTTTCCGCGCCTTAAATATAGGTGCAAAATTATTGACTAAATGGTATAATAAAGTTGCTTTGACTGAAACGTTCAGTTTTTATTCTGTTCGTTTGACGCCATAAAATATTATATCACCTAAGAAAAAAAATGTAAAACCTTTATCGGGAGATAATCATGAAAATTTGCGCAGTGATTTGCGAATACAACCCCTTTCACACCGGACACCTTTACCAACTGAACGAAGCCGCAAAAAAGTTTGACCATACAATATGCATCATGAGCGGGAACTTCGTTCAGCGCGCAGAACCCGCCGTAGCCGAAAAATACGTCAGAGCGGAAATCGCCCTTAGATGCGGTGCCTCCATGGTGCTGGAATTACCTATCATTTACGCTACCGCCAACGGGGAACGATTTGCCGACGGCGCAATCAAAACCCTAAAAAACCTAAAAGACGTTGACGCCCTTGTTATGGGGTGCGAAACCGCCGACACCGACGCGCTTATCACCTTATCGGAAATTCAGTCGCGCGAGGACGATGATTTTAAAACGCTTCTTGCAAAAAATCTCGACAACGGTTTATCTTATGCAGCTGCTCTTTCTTCTGCAACTTCGGTCATGGCAGAAAAGGAAAACATACCTTCAGACAAATCCTCCGAGATACTTTCAAAGCCCAACAATATTTTGTGCATCGAATATATAAAAGCCCTGAAAAGAAACGGACTTTCGGTTAAACCTGTTTTCGTAAAACGTAAAGGTAACGATTATAACAATTTTTCCGCAATAGGAAACTATCTTTCCGCAAGCGCATTGCGAGAATTGATATATAAAGGCGATTATAACGCTGCGGCGCCCTACCTTACGGGAGAAAACGAAATACTTTTTGAAGAACTAAGACGCCATAAACCCGACAAAAAAGCCTTTTCCGACCTTGCCGTTTATAAATTGCGCACTTCTTCGACAGCAGAAATCGCAAAAGCTTTCGACTGCCGCGAGGGTTTAGAGTACCGTTTGTCCGAAGCTGCCCGCACCTCAATTACGCTTGACGAAGTTCTTTTAAAGTCAAAAACCAAACGATACACCATGAGCAGATTAAAACGCGTAGTTTTACAGGTAATGTTGGGCATCACCGAAGATATATATGAAAATTCTGCCGTTCTTCCCCCTCGTTTACTTGCAATAAAGGAAAATTTCAAGCCCTACCTTACCGAAAACGGTAAAAACATGATTATACGTTCCGAAGATTTAAACCGTTATGACGGAGAGTTTTTCAATAAATTTTTTGAAATCGAAAAAAAAGCGGCGGCGCTTTATTCGGTCGTCACACACAATCAAAACGACCTTTTTCTTCCCGGTAAACTTTTCAGCATTTAAATGTCGTGATTATTATACAAAGCTTTGAAGAATTAATATCGCTTTTTCTCAACAAATTCTAAATCCTGAAAATCATCAGCAAGCTTATAAACCTTATATAAGCCCACCCGTGAAATAACGCATACTTGATGCAAACAGAATAAAAAAACGACCCCGCATAAAGTCAAACAGACATTGCGGGGTTTTTTGTCAAATCAACATGGATTAAAATGTTTTACAATCTTTCAGCCACGGAAAGAATAAGTTCTTCGCTCTTTTCCCAGCCGAGGCAACCGTCGGTAATCGATTTACCGTAAACAGTGCCGTCGGGAGGCTGATTTCCGTCCTCGATGTAGCTTTCGATTAAAAAGCCCTTTACCAGTTTCTTAAAGTGATCGCAATGACGGCAATTCCCTACAACTTCCTTAACGATTCTCACTTGCTCAAAAGGATTTTTACTGCTGTTGGAATGATTTGTATCGATAATCACCGCAGGAAAATGCAGGTCTTCTTTAAAATACATATCGTAAAAACGCATCACGTCCTCGTAGTGATAATTGGGTACGTTGTTGCCGTAAACGTCCACGCTTCCGCGAAGTATTGCGTGCGCATAAGGGTTACCCGAAGTACGAACCTGATATCCTCCGTATTTGAACTCGTTGGAAATCTGAGCGGCATAAATGGAGTTTAAAAGCACGGACAAACTGCCGTTCATGGGGTTTTTTATTCCTACAGCCACGTCGAATCCGCTTGCGACAAGTCTGTGCTGCTGATTTTCGGTCGAGCGCGCACCCACTGCTATATAGGTAAGCAAGTCCTGGATGTAATCGACGTTATCGGGATAAAGCATTTCGTCGGCGGCAGACAACCCGCTTTCACTGATAGCCCTTGCGTGCAATCTTCTGAGCGCCAGAATACCGGCCTGAATGTCGGTAAGCTTCTTATGCGGATCGGGGCTGTGCATCATGCCCTTATATCCCTCTCCGCGAGTACGGGGCTTATTGGTATACAACCGCGGGACAATAAATATCTTATCTTTTACTTTTTCCGCAAGACGGGCAAGGCGCGATACGTAATCCAGCACCGAGTCCTCGTTATCTGCGGAACACGGTCCGATTATAAACAACATTCTGTCGTCTTTACCCGATATTATGTTTTTAACGGTTTCGTCGCGGCTAAGCTTAAGTTTTTTCATTTCAGGTGAAAGTTTTATCATTTCAACCGCTTCTTCCGCAGGAATTATCTTTTTGATTTTTTCAAACATAACGTTATTCCATACCGTCCTTTTGTAGAAAAGTTTATTTTTAATGAAGTTTATTCTTAAAGCTTGTCCGCCATATCATAAATGAGTCTTTCGGTTTTTTCCCAGCCCAGGCAGCCGTCGGTAATGGACTTTCCGTACACAGTACCGTCAGGCGGCTGGTTTCCGTCTTCGATATAGCTTTCGATAAGAAATCCTTTTACGAATTTTCTGAAGTCATTACAGCCGGTCATGTTATAGATTATCTCTTTTGCGATTCTGACCTGTTCGAGCGGACGTTTGCTGCTGTTCGAGTGATTGGTATCGATTACGACAGCGGGATTTTTCAGTCCTTCTTTAATATACATTTCCCTAAGGCGCATAACGTCCTCGTAGTGATAATTGGGCACGTTATTACCGTAAACGTCCACGCTTCCGCGAAGTATTGCGTGCGCGTATTCGTTGCCCGCAGTACGCACCTGTTTATTGAGATATTTGAATTCGTTGGGAATTTGCGCGGCATATATGGAATTTAAAAGCACAGGAAAACTGCCGTTCATGGGATTTTTAAATCCTACCGAAGTATCGCTTCCGCTTGCAACAAGTCGGTGCTGTTGATTTTCCGTCGAGCGCGCGCCTACCGCCGTATAAGACAACAGGTCGTCGCAGTATACGGTATTTTCGGGGTAAAGCATTTCATCGGCGGCGGATAATCCCGTTTCATTCATGACGCGGACGTACATATGCCTTATTGCCAGAATACCCGCCTGAATATCGGTAAGTTTTTTATGCGGGTCAGGACTGTGCAACATACCTTTGTACCCCTCGCCGCGAGTGCGGGGTTTATTTGTATAAATTCTGGGAACGACGAAAATTTTGTCCTTTACCTTTTCAAAAACTTTCGCCAAACGAACGCAATAATCGCATACGGAATCTTCGTTATCGGCGGAGCACGGACCTATAATGAGCAGCAATCGGCTGTCTCTTCCCGCAATTATGTCTTTAATTGCAGCGTCGCGCTCAGTTTTCTTTTTCATCTGCTCTTTTCCCGGTTTTATAGCCTCTCTGGCCTCTTCCGGACTCATGATTTTACGTACTTCTTCAAACATTAATGTTTTTCTCCGTATATGCAATCGTAACTGAATTAAATTTTTAAGACTGTTTATTGACGTTTGGGTTAAGCACCGCGCCGCGCAGTTCGTTGCGGTTAGTGCGTATAGTGTTAAGAGTGCTTTCAAAGAAAATTTCCGTTTCCTTAAACATCTCGTCAAGATGCTCCTTGGTCTTCTGAACAAGCGAGTCGCATTGTTTATAAGTATTGTCTAACGCTTCTCTGCCTTGCTTCTCGGCAATTTTAAGCACGTTTGAGCTTTCCGATAAATGGAAAGCGCGCTCTTCAGCCTCTTTAATGATATTCTGAGCAACCGTGTCTGCGTTTTCGAGAATACGTTCCCGACTTTTAACGACGAGATCGGCTTCGGTCAAAGACGGCGGAAGCATCCTTTTGATTTCTTCAAACAACTCGATACATCTTGTAAGGTCTACTCTGCTTTTAAATAAACCTTTTCTGCCGTTAAGCTCTTCATCCAATTCGGATATAAGTTCGTTAAGATTCAACTTAATTAAACGCTCCCTATTTAATTTCTTCGGCAGCCTCCTCTACGATATAGCGGGACACGTCCCCTCCGAGCTCCAGAATTTCACGCACCAAAGACGCGGAAACGTGAGCAAACTCGTTTGACGCCATAAAATAGCACCCTTCAACGCTGTCGTCCTGCGATTTGTAAACGTTGTAAAGATTACGCTCGTAATCGAAGTCCACCGCATTCCTGAGCCCTCGCACGAAAACTTTAATATCGTTCTCCCGCATGAAATCCACCAAGAATCCGCGGAACGGCACAACAATGACGTTTTTTAACGCCCCGAGTGAAAGCTGAGCAATCCTGACACGTTTTTTTATGTTATAACGACAGGTTTTGGCCTGATTGCCGTCGGCTACGGCTACGTAAAGAGTCGTAAACTGTTTTGAAGCGCGTTCGGCAATTTCATAGTGACCAAGCGTAAACGGATCAAAAGTTCCCGCAAAAACCGCCTTATTATTCATTATGCCCAACCTCCTTCGGATATGATAAAAAAGAAATCACCGTATTGCCGCATACTCTTCTGTCCTCAATAAATTTACCCGTTGAAAACTCTACGCTTCGCGAATGTTCAATCATCAATATTCCGTCCTTTGCAAGCACTCCGAAACCGTCGATTTTATTTAAAATTTCGTTTTCAAGACCGCCTGCATACGGCGGATCGGCAAAAATAATGTCGAAACCTCTGTTTTTAAGTTTTTTCAGCGCAAAAGCAAAGTCCACGTTATAAACTTCGTATGATTCGGACGGCGCTTTTACGTTTAAAAGATTTTGCCGAATCAACCTGACGCTTTCTGGGTCGTTATCTATGAATATTGCCTTTTCCGCGCCGCGGCTTAAAGCCTCGATACCCAAAGCCCCCGTCCCGCCGAACAAATCCAGCACCGTCACGCCTTCTCCGTAACCTTTAGACGCCAGAATATTAAAAAGCGTTTCTTTTATCCTGTCGGTCGTTGGGCGTACTTTATCGTTCAGAGGGGCAAATATTTTTTTGCCTCTGTATTTACCGCTTATGACTCGCATAATTCCAGACCCGTAAAATTACTCGTAACTGCGAATTTCGTTAACAATTTCGATTGCGCGGTTTTTAAGCGACTTGACGCTATAAACATAACCTGCAATAAATCCGGCTGAAACAATAACGACGGATAACCCCACGGACAACAAAGAATACCAAGAAATAAATCCTGCTTCAAACTTTATAAGTCCCGCACCTGTAAATACAAGAGTCATAGGTAAAAAAATCAACAGCATTACGCCTTGCAGCCACTGCTGTTTCAAAACTATGCCCAAAACAGTAAACAAAAGTGCAGAAACAACAAACGGCAGAACATATAAAAGCGATTTGAAAAAATTGATTTTTATTGTCTTTTTTGAATGTATATCCGATAAAATCAATTTGTTCTTTAATTTGTATTCTTTCTCTCCCGCAAATTTGCCCTTTTGAAATTCAACTATGACTACCGGTGCGATAAAAACAATTCCCAGCAGAATTTTAACGAACCCCGGTATCTGGTCCATTATAAAAATTATACCGAAAATCGAGAACATTACGGAATACAAATACATGCCGCCGCTTGTAAGCAAATATTCGATGATAGGTTTACGCTCGACAAGTTTTTCAACTTTTGTTCCGTTTGAAGGTTTTTTAACAGCCATTTACGTCATATCCTCCCGATTGCGCGCGTAGGTGTGACAATGACATCCAACGGCACGTCGTGTTTTTCGAATTCTATTTCGTCGTTTTGTTGTTCGTCGTAAGCAAGCCCTATTTTGACGGTGTGCCTGCAAAAAAGATATCTGTCATAGTATCCTCCGCCGTAACCCAAGCGAAACTTGTCTTTATTAAAAGCCAGCATAGGCACTACCGTAACATCGATATTTTTCCTTAAAGCTTCAGCATCAAAACGCGTAGCTTCCGATAAAAAATTTTCAATTCCCTCGGCGTTTCCAAGCTTGTCCGTTTTATAAATCATGTCTAAATTAGGCAATTTTACGGGCGTCATGTTTTCCTTGAAAGTATAAGGAACGAATATTTCCTTTTTACCGAATAATTCGGAAATAATGTCTTTCGTGTCTACTTCGCTGCCCATGGACAAATAAAAAAACAGGGAATCGCTTTTTATTCCCGATAATAATTTTATCACCTTTTGCTTTATTTTGCAATCTTTTTCGGCGCGAAAAGACAATTCGCTCCTGATTTTAAGCGCTTTAATTCTGAATTCTATTTTGTCCTGCGACATAAATTCTCTCCGCTCGTTCATTAATCATCGTAAGTACTTCGTGTGAAATAGTATTATGCGTGACACAAACATCGTCAAAATCGATGTTTTCGCCCAAAATACATACACGCTGCCCCACTTTACAGTTAATATCGCTAACGTCTATTATACAAACGTCCATACATACATTGCCCACAACGGGACACAACACACCGTCTACGGAAACATAATGATTTTTAATTCTTCTGAAACCGTCGCCGTAACCTACTCTTACGGATGCTATTTTCATTTTTTTAGGAGCGACAAAGTCACCGTAACCGATATGTTCTCCGGCGGAAACGTTGCCTGTCCATATTATGTCCGTGTATATATCCATAGCAGGGACAACGCCCCTATATCCGTATCCGTACATGGCAAGCCCCACCCTTACCATATCAAGATGATATTCGCGCGGCAACACAAGGCAATTACTCGCGCAACAATGAAATTTTATACCGGAGTCTTTTATACAAAATATCGCCCGTTTAAATTCCATAAACTGTCTTTTACAAGATTCTTCATCCGATTCGTTAAAAAAGTGAGTGTACGCGCCATGCACCGATAAACCGTGTTTAAGAGCAGCTTCGAAAACCTTATTAAAATTATCATGGCTTACCCCGAAACGATTCATACCCGTGTTTACCGCAATGGAAACCTCGGTTGCCTTCCCTTTTAAAGCTTCAACCCCCTCAACGGAAAATACGGAAGGAATAACGTTTTTTGGCACTGTTTCATTAGGATAACCGTAATTAAACACCAGTATTTTTTTTGTTATACCGCTTTTTACCAGCTTTAATGCTTCATACTCGGTCGCAACCGCAAAACAATCCACGTCTTCTTCCACAGCTTTAGAAAACTCACATAAGCCGTGTCCGTATGCGTTGGCTTTTACTACCGCGCAAAATTCCGTGTTCGTTACGGATTTAATGTAGCTTATATTATGTTTTATTTTAGACAAATCAACGCGGACGGTAAGCATATATTTTCCTTTTTTACTGCGAAAATTTCTATCTATATATATGCTTTGCGCCGCAAACGGGTTAATAAGCTTTAATCAGTATTTATCCATAAATAGAGTTTTGGGGGGTTTGAAAGGCCACTCTCCCTTAAAAAACGCATTTGCCAACGATGTGACGTCATACTTTTTATCCGAATTTTTTAAAGCCTTTTCATCAGTTTTATAAACACGGCGTTTCCCTTTAGAAAATTCCGAAACAAAAACTCCGTTGTTCTCTGAAATTATATCGTCGCTGACTTTAATTGTAAACGACGTTTTTTTATTGCGAAAAATATCCGATTCCAAAAATTTTTCTACGTTTACTATTCGCATTTGCACATAAGCCGATTTTCCAGCCGAAAAATTTTCACAAGTCATACCTTTAAAGTAATTGATTTTTTTGAACGCTCCGCAATTTAAAAACGCATGTTTTGCCATACTGCCGTTGTCTATCGCCGAAAACGCAAACGGTTTATTCTTTTTGTCATAGGCTATATAAATTGCACCGTCGTCAATTGCCAGCTCTTGAATATAACTTTCAAAAAAACTTTCGTCGTACACTTCAAAAAAATTAAATTTTTCAGAAAAAACGTCATAAATTTTTTTAAGTTCATTTTTATCGCAAGCTTCAGCTTTTTTAATTTTATAATCTTTACCGCCGCATATCAATGTTTTTCCACAATAAGACGCGTTTACAAATCCATATCTTAAATAATAATTATAATCGAACGGATACAATGCGGCAAATACCGCGTTACCATTGCGCATTTTACACAAAGCGGGTTTTATTACGTTTGACACCAGACCTCTTCCCCTATAGGCTGACAAGGTAGAGACCGCGCTTAAATAATCGACTTCAATATTACAATCAAACAGAAGAGCTCTTTTTTTAACAATATAGCATGCGCTTACGAGTTTTCCGTCCATTTCAAAAGTAACGATGTTTTCTTCGGGTACGGAAGATATAAAATAAGCGGCATATTCTTTACTGTCCGACGGAAAACCGTCCATATAAAGCTGAAGCAATTTATCGTCACTCGGTGTCAACGGCTCTCTCCTCGGCAAAATGTTTTTCATAAAGTATTACGGGATTGTATGAAAGTTTTGCGCGGCGCAACCCCTCAATCCCCATATCTTCTTGCCTGTTTACGAAAGTTCCGTCCGGGAAATATCTCTGCGCGGCAAACTTGTTTATCGCCTGATATATTCCTACGTATTCCGTTAACCCCTTTTCAAATATCGTATGAACAATACCGTTGCACTCAATGGACGAAACGGAGAATCCCGCATATTTGCCGTCGACTTTAATAACTGCAATGCGTAAATCAAGTTGTTTATGATACTTAAAAGCGCGTTCCACAGCCTTTTTTTCCACCTCCAAGGTTGAATGCGAGGATTCGTCTTTCCAGATTTCGTACAACGCCATAAGACCGTCGTAATCTTCGGGAGTATAATCTCTTACGGTATAATTATAAGTATTTTCAAAACGCGTGACAAAATTACGTTTAGAATGAAAAGCTTTGCCGCGAAGATATTTAAGGTCATCCGAATTATAAATGTAATCGTAATCGTTTCTGCTGCTTGCCGTAAGAAATTTTGTCTCATCCAAAAGTGCGGCCTGTTCGGGGCGTAATCCGCGCAAACGATAAACAATTTTCTTTTCCCGCGCATATTCGGAAATTTTGCCCACCGCTTTAAGAAAGTCGGAATCGTTCTTCATATACGGCGGCATAAAAACGATACTGTTGTAAAACGTATTGTAAATAAACAGAATTCCGTCTTCTGCAGCCATCATCATTGTATCATTAACGTCCCACAAAAAAACGGTTGCAAAATTGTATTCCCAACCCAAATCGTTTTTATCAATGTAACTTTGAAACAATTTTTTATCGTCAACGGTAAGTTTTCTGAATTCCATAAAGTTGTCAGTACCTCAAATAGCTGTCGAATGCGTTCTCAATATGTTCCACGTGCTTATCACCGGTATAAACTTCTATCACGTCGAAACGCACAGCACAATTAAACAATCTGTATTTTTTTATATATTGCGACGCGACCTGATTTATTTTCCTGCGTTTAGCGTAATTAACCGCGTCAGCCGCAAAGCCGTAATCTTCGTTAAGTCTGGATTTCACCTCGACAAACACCACATACCCTCCGTGTGCCGCGATTATATCTATTTCGCCTATATCGGTGGTAAAATTGAGGTCCATTATTTCATAGCCCTTATTTTTAAGGTACTGAACGGCTATTTCTTCGCCGGATTTACCCTTTAACTTGGTGCTTATCATAAGTCGGCTCCGATAAAATTTTTTATGAAAGATTTTCTGTGCAAAGGACAGGGCCCGCACTTTTTTAAAGCTTCGATATGCTCCTTGGTGCCGTAACCTTTATTTTTAGCAAAACCGTACTGAGGATAAAGATTATCGTAATCCCGCATAAGCCTGTCCCTGGTAACTTTTGCAATTATGGATGCGGCAGCTATATTGTAGCTTTGCGCGTCGCCCTTTATTATGGATTTTATGGGCACGGAAACCTTTACGTCAACGGCGTCGATAAGTACAAGCTCGGGTTTTACAGGCATATTTTCTATACATTCAGCCATTGCGCGTTTAGTTGCGCGAAGTATATTTATTTCGTCTATGACCTCTTGCGGAATAACGCTGACTTTAAAAAACGCTGAAGCCGTTATCTCACAGTAAAGCTTTTCCCTTTTAGGCTCGGAAAGTTTTTTACTGTCGTTTATCCCGTCAATCATGCAGTCAAGCGGCAATATACAGCATGCCGCAACCACGGGTCCGGCCAAAGGGCCTCTTCCCGCCTCATCCACTCCCGCAATAGCAGATAAATTAAAATTTCTGTCGAAATCAAAAAGGTTTTGCGTCATAACAATTCCGCCTTATCCAGAGTTATTCTGCCCAAACGTCCTTTTCTGAAGTCGTCGATAAGCGCAACGGAAGCACGCTCCGTATCGGGTGCGCCGCCTTTAAGCAGAAAAGACCGACTGCGCGCCACTTCCTCGAGGTCCTTTTCTCCCGACTCGGAAGGAATAAAACCGTACCTTGAAGATATGGCGTCGGGCTTCAGCATAGCCAGCTCGGATAAAAGCTGAACGGAAAGCTCGAAAGTATCCACTACTTCGTCTTTTATACTGCCCAGATACGCAAGATGACGCGCCGAAACCTGATCGTTAAGCTTAGGATAAAGCGTACCCGGCGTATCGAGAACCTCGATATATTCCCCGACGCGGAACCATTGCTTGCCGCGTGTTACTCCGGGTCTGTTTCCCGTAATGGCTTTAGCCTTTCCCAAAAGATTATTGATAAGCGTGGATTTACCTGTATTAGGCACTCCGATTACCATTGCTTTTATGGTTGTCTTAATGTTTTTCGCGGCATATTTCTGTATTTTTCCGCCACAAAGCTTTTTTATTATTGCCAGCACCGAAGCGGTACTTTTAGACACGGTACTGTTTACCGTAATTGCCTCGCTTCTATCCCCGCACAACAGCTTGCTCCACTTCTCGGTTTCCGCGCTGTCTGCAAGGTCGCATTTATTAAGCACATAAACTACGGGCAGTTTTTCAATATACCGCGCAAAATCGGGATTAATGCAACTTTTGGGAGCGCGCGCGTCGAGAACATAAATCAAAACATCGATAAGCTTGATATTTTCTTCTATCATGCGTATCGATTTTGTCATATGTCCGGGATACCAGTTTATTACCGACATTATTCCTCTCCGATTAAATCAGGTCTGTTTTTCTTGGTTATAATCAGCGACTGTTCCTTACGCCACTTTTCTATATTGGCGTGATGTCCGCTAAGCAAAACTTCGGGCACGGACAGCCCTTCAAAAACCTGCGGACGAGTGTACTGCGGATATTCCAGTTTTCCGTCAGAAAACGATTCTTCAGATACCGATTCGGAACTTCCCAAAACGCCGTCTATATAACGCGCAACGCAGTCCACCAACACCATGGCGGGCAACTCTCCTCCCGTAAGCACGTAATCACCTATGGAAATTTCCATATCGAAACAAAGGTCAAGCACCCTTTGGTCAACGCCTTCGTAGTGCCCGCAAAGCAAAAGCAAGTCACGGTTTTCACCCGCAAGGCTTTTGACTAAAGGCATATTAAGCGTTTCCCCTTTAGGTGACATATAAATTCTTAACGCCTTATGCGACGGGTCTACGGCGTTAACCGCGTCAAAAATGGGTTGAGGCAGCATAACCATTCCGGCGCCTCCGCCAAAAGGATAATCGTCGCATTTGTGATGCTTGTCGGACGAATAGTTCCTGATGTCGGTAACGCGTATGTCAAGTATGTTGTTTTCTACAGCCCTGCCGATAATGCTTGACTTAAGAGGCGCAAACATTTCGGGAAAAAGCGTAAGAATATCAATCCTCATAAACGCAAACTCCGTCAAAAACGTCCTTTTTTACAATCACAACGCCGCTTTCCACATCCACTTTTACAATCATTTTCTTAAGAAACGGAAACCTTAAAGTCTTTTTGCCGTCCGTAACAGTAAAAACGTCTGCCGCGCCGTATTGGCTTACGTCCACGATTTTACCTTTTTCGTCTCCGTCGTCCGTAAAAAGCTTGCAACCCGTAATGTCCGCGATGAAGTAACTGCCTTCCTCAAGCGGAACAGCGTTGACCCTGTCTATTTCTATAAAAAGGTCTTTCAGCTTTTCCGCCTCGTTACGGTCGGATACTCCGGCAAGTTTTAAATAAACGAATTCGCCGTCCACGCGGCAATTTTCCATTCTGTATGGACGGGATTTAATATAAACTATTTTCAGTTTTTTAAAGCGCTCCGGATTGTCGGTAATGGGCTTAACCTTAATTTCGCCCCTTATACCGACAGCTCGCACTATTTGTCCTACTGTAATAAATTCGTTCATTGATTCCTCGCAAAAAAAACAGTCGCGCATTTGCCGCTTTATATTAAATTAGAGAGCGTTAAAAAGCCCTCTAATCAAAAGCGTATTATTGCTCGTCCGCCTCAAGAATGACAATCGAATATTTGACGCCTTCTTTGCCGGAAGCAGCTTTTACAATCGTTCTTATCGCCTTGGCAATTCTTCCGTCTTTACCGATGACTTTACCCATATCGGACTTGTCAACCTTAACGTTTATAGTGTTATCATTATCCGCGGTGACAACGACGCCGTCTTTATTTTCGACAAGTTCGCTCACCAAAAATTTAACAAGTTCAACCATAAAAATCCTCTTTAAATTGCACATAGCCTTAAAAACAAGGAACATCTCCCTGTTATTAATCTACGTACAGATAACTGCAAAAAAAACCGCTTTTAATTTAAGCCGAAGTTATTCGCCTTTCTTCTTTTTTACGGCGTTTGTCTTTGCAGGCATAGCCTTTTTCTCCAAAAGACCTGCGCTGACAAGCAAAGCACGGGCGGTATCGGTAGGCTGAGCGCCGTTAGCAAGCCATTTGTTTGCCTTTTCGGCGTCGATTTTGATTTCGGCGGGTTCGGTTTTGGGGTTGTAGGTGCCTACCACATCGATAAACTTGCCGTCACGCGGAGCCCTGGAATCCGCAACCACCACTCTGTAAAACGGCGATTTCTTATCGCCCATACGGGTAAGTCTGATTTTTACTGCCATTGTTCTTTTCTCCTTAAAAAAATTATTTTTTTCTTATTAGAAACAGAAATTATCTGCAAAATAATAACGTCTTAGAAAGGAAATTTGCGTTTACCGCCCTTCATGTTAAAAGAGCCGTTTTTCATTCTTTTCATTAATTCCTTAGTCTGGTCAAACTGCTTAAGCAACTGATTTACGTCCTGAATAGACGTGCCGCTTCCGTCGGCAATGCGCTTTCTGCGGGAAGATTTTATGATTTCGGGCTTATCGCGTTCCTGCTTGGTCATGGAATGAATTATCGCCTTGAATTTTTCCATGCGCGCTTCATCAATATCTTTTTCCGACAGTTTAAGATTGCCGAGTCCCGGAATCATACCTATCAGGTCGCTCATATTGCCCATTTTTTTCAGGCTTTCGAACTGGACAAGAAAATCGTCGAGCGTAAAACTCGCCTCGCGGAATTTCTTTTCCATTTGCTTCATTTCTTCTTCGGAAACGGCGGATTGGGCTTTTTCGATTAACGTAAGCACGTCGCCCATCCCGAGAATCCTCGAGGCCATGCGGTCGGGATAAAACGGCTCTAAGTCGCCCGATTTTTCCCCTATGCCGCAAAACTTTATGGGTTTTCCCGTGACGGCTTTAATGGACAGTGCCGCGCCGCCGCGAGTATCGCCGTCAAGTTTTGTCAATATTACGCCCGTAATGTCAAGTTGCTCGTTAAACGCGGAGGCAACCGTGACGGCGTCCTGGCCCGTCATTGCGTCAACGGTAAGGAGAATTTCGGTCGGAGAAGTCGCCTTCTTAATCTCCTTAAGCTCATCCATAAGCGCTTCGTCTATATGAAGACGGCCTGCGGTATCTAAGATAACCGTATCGTAGCCCTTTGAATTTGCAACTTCTATGGCTTCCTTGGCGGTTTTTGCGGGCTTTTGCGTACCACGTTCGTATACTTCGGTATTTACGCTTTTCCCGACGATTTTAAGCTGATTTATTGCGGCGGGACGGTAAATATCGCACCCTACAAGCATGGGCTTTTTACCCTGCTTTATCAGATATTGAGAAAGCTTGCCGCACATTGTGGTTTTGCCCGCGCCTTGAAGTCCGCAAAGCATTATCACGGTAGGCGGTTTGGGTGAAACCTCAAGTTTAGAATTTGTGCTGCCCATAAGCTCTATAAGCTCGTCATTGACAAGTTTGACGACCTGCTGACCGGGCGTAAGACTTTTAAGAATCTGTTCCCCTACCGCTTTTTCGCTTACACGCGCAATGAAATCCTTGACAACGCCGAAATTGACGTCCGCTTCCAAAAGCGCAATGCGTATTTCGCGCATCGACTGCTTAATTTCCAGCTCGGTCAATTTTCCGCGCGATTTAAGCTTGCTGAAAATATGATTTAATTTTTCACTGAGACCGCTGAATAAAGCCATGTCTACTCCTCTAAGTTTTGTTTAAGACGTTTCAGAACATTTTTAGCGTCGTCATATGCGCCTTGTTCCAAACTTGACAGCGCGTCGGAAATTCCGCCGTCCATGATTTTGATTTTCTCGGAAAAGCCAAGCTTGTCTTCGTAAAATTTAAGTTGCTCGACGGCTTTGACGATAACGTCGCGTACCGCTTGCCGTGATATTCCTGAATTTTCGGCAATCTCGGCAAGAGAAAGGTCATAGTCGTAATAATTGCGAATAACCTCGCGTTGATGCGGGGTAAGCAAAACTCCGTAAACGTCGTTAAGCCCGCTTATGCTTAAATCTTTTTTCAACGCGCAACCCCTCAGAATAAAACAAAGTGTAAAGGCTGTTGACTTTACACTTTAATAATACTACTTTTTTCTCACAGTGTCAAGCGTTTTTATTCGAAAATTGCGTCAACGAACGCCGTCGAATCGAAATCTTCAAGGTCGTCGATTCCCTCTCCCACGCCTATATAGACTACAGGCACTTCAAGGTCGCCCGCAACCGCAAGCACAACGCCGCCTTTAGCCGTTCCGTCAAGTTTTGTAAGAATTATTCCGTCGACATCCACAGCCTCGTTGAAAATATCAACCTGCGATAAAGCGTTCTGTCCCGTGGTGGCGTCCAAAACGATATAGTTAAGATACATCGCGTCGGGCATTTCGCGTCTTATGATACGCGAGATTTTACCAAGCTCGTCCATCAGATTTTTCTTATTGTGAAGTCTGCCCGCGGTATCGACCAGAATTACGTCGTCGCCCTTGGCTTTGGCGCTTGTAAGCGCGTCAAAAACAACGGAGCCCGGATCCGCTCCTTCCGCCTGCTTGACTATCCTTACTCCGGCGCGCTCCGCCCAAACTGAAAGCTGATCGGCAGCGGCGGCACGGAAAGTATCGGCGGCGACAAGCAACACGCTTTTACCCTCTTTTTTAAACTTTTTGGCAAGCTTTCCCATTGCGGTCGTCTTACCAACGCCGTTGACGCCAGAAACCATGATAACAAGCGGATAATCATACTCGGGGGCGGGATTTTCGTCAAGAATTCCCACCATAATGCGTTTAAGCTCTTCCTTGACCTCAGCGCGGTCCCTCATTAGCTTTTCGTCAACGACTTCGCGAAGTTCGTCAAGAATACGCTCGGTAGTGGCAGCGCCTACGTCGGAAGAAAGCAATATATATTCCAGCTCGTCGTAAAAGTCGTCGTCAAGCGCCCCGCCCGTAAAAAGCTTGTTTAGTTTATAAGCAATGACGTCTTTTGTCTTTTTAAGCCCGGCTTTGATTTTTGCAAAAAGTCCCATTTGATTTCTCCGTATTTTTCTCACACGGCGGCAACCGCGTCTTCGAGTTTGACCGAAACGATTTTACTTACGCCCTTTTCCTCCATGGTTACGCCGTAAAGACTGTCGGCAAGTTCCATGGTGGGCTTACGGTGCGTAATTACAATAAACTGAGTGTCCTCGCTGAAACGGCGCAGATATTTGGCAAAGCGGTTAGCGTTCGCGTCGTCCAAAGCCGCCTCTATCTCGTCCAGCAAACAGAAAGGCATGGGCTTAAGCTTGAGTATGGCAAACAGAATCGCAATGGCCGTAAGCGCTTTTTCTCCGCCCGACAAAAGCGATATGGACTGAAGTTTCTTTTCCGGCGGCTGAGCTTTTATTTCGATGCCCGCTTCAAGAGGATTTTCGCTGTCCAGAAGCTCCAGGTCAGCATTGCCACCGTTAAACAGTTCCTTGAAAATCTTGATAAAATTGGAACGTATCTGCGCAAACTGAGTACTGAAACGCGCCAGCATTTCGTCGGAAAGGTCTTTTATTATTTTAAGCAAATCGCTTTCGGCTTTTTCCAGGTCTTCTTTCTGCGCGTTAAGCACGTTATACTCTTCGGAAACCGTTTTGCTCATCTCAATTGCGTCCACGTTAACGTTGCCAAGTGCGTTCATGGCGCGTTTAAGACGCGCAGTTTCCTGAATGCCTTTGTTTGCGTCGTAGCCTTCTTCCTTAAATTGCAAACAGTCTTCGTATTCCAGATTATACTCTTCTCTTACGCGCTGCTCCATCTGCTCGATATCCGTATCGACCTTAAGAAGCAACATCTCTTCGCGGCTCTTGTTTTCGCGCAACGTCTGCAATTCGTTCATAAGGTCAAGCCTGGTCTTATCCACAGACGCAACTTTTTCCTGCAAAGATTCCTTATAGGAATCGAGATGCGCAAGTTTTTCCCTGATTTCGACAATTCTCTTTGCGTCCGCGCTTTCGTCGCGCTGCTCGTCCGATTGAATACCTTTTTCAATGGTGGCAATCTGAGACTTGTTCTCGTTGATTTCTTCGTTATTGGTTTCTATTTCCGTCGCTACGGCAGCTATATCCGCCTGCATACGCTGAATGTCGTTTTCAATAGTTTTAACGGCACTTTCCAGTTCCGCCGCGGCAAGGCGAGCCGCAGTCAGTTTTTCCTGAAGTTCATCGCGGTTTACCTTAAGTTCGTCATATTTCTTTTGCCTGGTTTCGTCGTCTTGTTTTGCGTTTTGTTTTTTACTGGTAATAAGCTCTTCCAGTTCACCGACGCTGTTAATGTCCGCATTTATCTTTTCTATGCGCAACTTATCCGCATTGCCCGTTGAAACAAGGTCGGATATAACTCGTTTACGGTTTTCGATATCGATATCGAGTTTATTTTTCGCCTCGGTTTTCGCCGCAATCTGAAGGTCCGCTTCGTGAATACGCTGCTGCATATCCTTAATCGAAGATTGGACAAAATCAAGCTCGCTTGCGCACTTTTCCTTCTTTTCGGTAAGACGAGCAATTTCCTCCGTCAGATTCTTTACTGTTTCTTCAAGTTCCTTAAGCTCGCGGTCGTGGCTGAAAATATTGGCTATATCGTTTTTCTTGCTTCCGCCGGTAATGGCGCCGAAAGGATTAATTATATCGCCTTCAAGCGTAACAATCTTAAAACCGTATCCGGTGGATTTAGCAAGCGACACGGCAGTATCGAGATTATTTACAATAACCGTATTTCCGAGAAGTCCTCTTATTATTCCGTCGTATTTGCGGTCGTATTTCACCAAATCCGACGCAACTCCGAATACTCCGTCCGCCTTAAGCGCGCGATCGAACCGCGAATCGAGATATCTGGGTTTTATGGCAGTCATGGGAAGAAAAGTAATTCTTCCGTATTTCATTTTTTTAAGATAGTCGATTATGAATTTTGCGGCGTCTTCGTCGCGCGTAACTATGTTTTGCATCGACTGTCCCAAAGCCGTTTCGATTGCCGTCTCGAATTTGGCGTCCATACTGATAAGCTGAGCGACGATACCTTCTATTTTGGAATTTAACTGAGCGTTCTTTTTGGCATCGTTCATCAAATTGCGTATACTGAACGCAAATCCGTCATACGCCTCGCGCATTTCATGCAGGATTTTACGCCTGGATTCCGCCGTGTAAAATTTCTCGTTAAGTTTGTCAAGTTTAGTGGTGATTTCGTTTGCCTCGACAAGCAACTCGTTGTTGCGTTTGTATGCGTTCTGAAGTTTTTCGCCGAGTTCATTCTTGACTGACGCGACGGATTTAAGCCCTTCCGAAAGCTCGCCGAATTCCGATTGGTCACGATTTAAAAGTTCGGTTTCGTTGGCAATCCGTTTATCGTTATCTTCAACCGAAGCGGAAAGTGCGTCACGCTCGGCAATCAATCTTGACATATTCGCCTTGATGTCTGCCAGCCTGTCCATTGCCTCCATCAAAGCCTGTTTGCTGTTTTGCGCGTCGTTTTCGTCGCGCGTAAGTTTTTCTACCGCCTCAAGATATTTCTGACGGTAATTTTCCACTTCGGTACGCGCATCTTTAAGCAAGTTTTCACGCTCGGCACGCTCTGCCTTGGTTATTTCGATAGCTTTAAGCGTTTCAGTATACTTCCCGTCAAGCGTTTCGTTCGCCTCTTCCAGTCTGCGGTTACGGTCGAAAAGCGCGGATAAACGCTCCTTCAGGACTTTCATGTCGCCCGCCTGTTTTTCCATTCCGACGGTAAGCGTAAGCAGCTCCTCTCTGAGAGCGTTGATGTTTTTATCGATGGAATTAAGGTCATACATAGACTCGTTGTAAGACGCAACCGCCGCCTCGTACGACTTTTGTTTTAAATCGATTTCTTCCGTAATGCCGTTAAGCCTGCCGTTTATGACTTCTTTGGCCTGCGAAGCGGTATCGTACTGATGAATATAAGTGTTGATTTCATGATGCTTAAGACTGTCGCGCATATCCAACCATTTACGCGCGGTTTCGGCTTGTTTCATCAAAGGTTCAAGCTGACGGGATTTTTCTTCCAATATGTCCGTAATGCGCGTAAGATTATCACGGGTGCGCGTCAATTTGCGCTCCGAATCCACTTTTCTTGCCTTAAATTTAGATATACCCGCAGCTTCCTCGAAAATCTGGCGGCGGTCTTCCGGTTTTGCCGACAAAAGCTCGTCGATTCGGCCCTGTCCGATTATGGAGTAACCTTCCCTGCCCATTCCGCCGTCGCGCAACAGGTCAACGATATCTTTAAGTCTGCACGGGGTACGGTTAAGCGCGTATTCGCTGTCACCGTTTCTGTAAAGTTTACGGGAAAGCACTACTTCTTCGTAATCAAGCGAAGGAAACAGTTTTTCGCTGTTGTCGAAAACAAGCGCAACCTCACAGTACGACATGGATTTGCGCTTTTCGGTTCCGTTGAAAATGACGTCCTGCATGGAGCTTCCGCGCAACAGTTTTGCGGATTGCTCACCGAGAACCCATCTTATGCTGTCGGCAACGTTACTTTTGCCGCAACCGTTAGGTCCCACTATTGCCGTAACGCCCGAGCCGAAAGGAATTTCGTACTTGTCGGCAAACGATTTGAACCCGTATATTTCTATCCTCTTGAATTTCAAAGTCCTTTCTTTCCTTTTTTTGCAAATATTTAAATGCGATTATTTATACAAAACCGTTTTTGCGTCTATGTTTCCATAGTCACGGAAAATACATCAATTTCAACCTTATTCCGACATAAACGCTTGTGTGTTTTCGATAAAACCAGGCAGCATAAACTCCTCTTAAAAACCCGACTGCCCGCCATGAATATTATATCACAGCGGGCTTTCGTTTGTAAAGCGGTAAAACCTTAACTTTTAATTTTGGAAAGAGCTTCCTTTGCCGCATTTTGTTGCGCTTTCTTTTTGCTTGAGCCCTCGCCCTTACCGTAAACCGCGCCGTTTATCTTTACGCAAACGCGGAACACGGGTCTGCCGTCCGACATTTCCAAGTCTTCGTATTCGGGCTTTATGCCGTTAAGACGTTTTTGCGTGTAATTCTGAAGTTCGGACTTATAGTCGGAAGTATTAAGCCCGCCCGTAAGATTGCGTTTTAAAAACTCGCGCGGTGCGGAAAGCTGTCTGCCGCAATCGATGTAAACGGCGGCAAGCAGCGATTCAAAAAGATCGGACTTCACTTTCGGCGAATTGTTTACGTCTTTACCAGCCCCCTTGCCTATGCGCATAAAGCCGAAAATTCCCATTTCGTCCACGGCATTGCAAAGAGGCTCCTTAGATACGATTTGGGAACGTATTTCCGTCATTTCGCCTTCGTTTTTGTTAAGTCTGAAATAGAGTTCTTCGGAAACCAAAAAATCCAGAACGGCGTCGCCCAGAAATTCAAGCCTGTCGTAACTTGTATCGCAATCACGGTTTTCGTTAAGAAAACTTGAATGGGTAAATGCGGTTTTCAACAGTTGTTTATCGTTAAAAACGTAGCCGATGGCGCTTTCTATTTTTTTAACGTCTTTATCAGTCATTGCCGTTTCCGTTTTCAACGGTTTCACCGACGCCTTCGGGTACAACGGCTGACCTTATACTTTCGACCAGCTTAAGTTCGTTAAGGTCAAGAACCTGTTTTACGCAAGCCGTTACGGACTTTGCGTTTGATGAACCGTGAGATTTTATCAGTATTTTTTCCACGCCCAAAAACGCCGCTCCGCCGAAAGCATGATAATCCATAGCTGTCTTTAAGTTGCCAAGAGCTTTTTTCATAAGCAACGCGCCGATTTTAGCGGAAAAAGACGACATTACTTCTTTTTTCATGGTTTTCATTACCATGGACGCAGTGCCCTCAATGGACTTGAGCAGAACGTTACCCACAAAACCGTCGCACACCAGCACGTCGTATTCTCCGCTCAGCGCGTCGCGCGCTTCCATGTTGCCTACAAAATTCAACGGCAATTGCTTAAGACGCGCAAAAACCTCGTGAGTAAGCTCGTTCCCCTTCTTATCCTCCACGCCTACCGATACAAGCGCGACTCTCGGATTTTCGACGCCGCAAGCCTTCATGTAACTGCTGCCCATAAGCGCGAACTGAACAAGATATTCGGGGCGGCAATCCACATTTGCTCCGCAGTCGATAATACAAACCTTACCGCCTTTCATAGTGGGAAGAAGCGGACACAACGCGGGTCTTAACACCCCTTTAATTCTGCCTATTTTGAAAATTCCGCCTGCAAGCACCGCACCCGTACTGCCGGCGGAAATCATTCCCACCGCTTCGGGGTCTGACTTGGTGATTTCAAGCGCGCGCACAAGCGAAGAGTTTTTCTTCGTCCTTATGGCAACGGTAGGCGACTCGTTGTTGGAAACAAGCTCCTTGGCGTCCTCAACTAAAATTCTGGTTTTATCGAAACCGTACTTGTCAAGTTCGCTTTTAATCGCGTCGCCGTCACCGGTAAGAATAAGCTGAAAGTCGCTTTTTATACTTAAAGCGTCTACGGCGCCCTTGACTATTTCCTCAAATCCCTTATCCGCACCTAACGTATCGATAACGATTTTTATCATGATGAAAATTCCTTTAAATGTATAAAATTAGCCCCGTAAACCATACGGGGCCGACCGATATAAAATCAACCTTATTCTTTATCCTTTTTAACTTCTACGCTTCTGGACTTGTCGTAATAACCGCAAGCTTTGCATGCCCTGTGGCTGAGTTTGGGTGCATGACACTGCGGACACTCACCGACGGCAGGAGCTTCGATTTTCCAATTAGCGTATCTTGAATTGCCCGCCTGCTTGGAAACTTTATGTTTCGGGACTGCCATATTAAGCACCTCCTGTTTGAAAATGTTTGCTTTACTTAAATCGCTATACTATTATAAGGTAAAAGGCTGATTTTGTCAACGGAATTTAAGTCAAAATACAAAAGATTTGATTAATTAGTTGTTGTCTTCCCTTTTTAGCGAATTAAGAACTGATTTCGGGAAAAACTCCTCACAGATATTTTATCATACCGTTTTCGGTGTTTACGGCCGCCGTTTTACCTTTAAGCACTACTTCTCTTAAAGGTTCGTCTTCGGCATATTGATTTTCGTAATTCACGATATATACGCGTTTACCGAAATCCCCGTCAAAAGTATAAGCGCGGATTAAAGCACATGAATTAATATCCTCCTCCGCTACGTCGCTTACGTCTTGACTGCGCCCGAGCAAAAGTACCGAAACTTTTCCGCTGCAATACTTATAACCCGCAAAACCGACAATTCCCACAGGCTTGAGAAAAGAATATTCTTCGGTTAACGCATCCGAAAATCTGTAAAACGGTATTCCGTTATCGAGAAGCTCGTACATTCCCGAATAATCTTCGCTTTCGGGAAAATAAACGGCACCCACTTTATATTTTTCGTTTATCTCAACTATATTAGAAGCAACTTCCGCGCTTAGAGAATTTACGAAAACCGCGTCAATGCGCTTTCCGCGCACGGAATACATCATTTCGTTAACCGAATAATAGTTTTTCACGTCGCCCACAGCATAAATTTTGCCGTCGTGTCTTATAAGCGAAGTGACAGCACCGTATTCTTCGCAACAAATGAGGTTATATTCGTATGAAAGCGGAATGTTCATGTAAATTACGCCGGTTGCGGTAACTAATACGCAAGCAATGATGACCAAGGGCTTGAACTTAGGCATCATAAAGAAATTACTGCAAATGAAATAAAGTATAAACACGGCAAACAAAAGCGAATAGGCAAAAATTCTGATGTCTGCCAAAGGCAAAGCGGCTACAAATTCCGCCACCGTATCCACAAGTACAAGCGGAATCCCCGCAACGGTTAAAATTATTCCCGCGGAAGGAATCAGCATCGCGACGACCAGCCCGAACACAATGGCGATAAAAGCTACCGTCACAAGCGGTATTACAAGCATATTCGTAAAAACCGAATATAACGGAAAGTTATGAAAATAAATCAGTATTATGGGCGTGATTCCTATCTGCGCCGAAAGCGATGCGGATAACGACGAAGAAAGAAACTTGGGTAAAATTTTTGAAAATATTCTTTCGAAAGAGCGGCTGAAAAGTAAAATTCCGAACACCGCCGCAACGCTCATTTGAAATCCCACGTCAAACAGATACAGCGGTTTGACGGCAAGAATTAACGACACGGCAAAACATAAAGTGTTTAACGTGTCTTTCTGCTTTCCGAAAGTCATTGCGATAAGACCGGTAATACACATTACCGAAGCGCGCACGACGGAAGGTGAAAACGAAGCAAGAAAGCAGTAAAACGTAAGCACTGCGGAAGTGAGAGCAAGGCTTACTATTTTACCCGCGTGGAAAATTTTAAGCAGAAATCCAACTATAAGCGTGACAAACCCGATATGAAGTCCCGATACCGCCAGAATATGACCTAAACCGCTTACGCTGTAATAATCCCTTACGTCATCCTCTACCGAACCTTTCTCGCCCGTAATCATACCGAACGCCACAGGTCCGTAAGCACCGAGGTTTTTATTTAGCGCGGTGCTCATATCGTTTTTGAGATTGTCGAAAAAAGAAGGCTCGGCATTAATAAATTCGATTGAACTTTCAGACGTTTCCGCATAATATCTGATGTTGTTGCGATAAGAATATCCGTCGGTTTCCTCGGCAAAAATGTCATTGAACCTGGGTTCCGCGTTAAAATAAATTCTGTCGCCGCGTTTAAGAAACGATGCCGTAACGCCGTCTTCGACGTTAACGGTCAGATAAACGTTGCCGTTTATACTTTCGCCGTCGGCAAACACGTCTGTAATCAGAAAGGCAGCGGAAAAAGTATCGAAAGAAATATCCGATACTTTGCCTGTAAAATTGTATTCGCGGTTTTCGTTAAGCTTATTCGCCCAGTTGTTTTTGGTAACGATAACTCCTGCGCCTGATAAAACGGCAACAATAAGGCACAAAACGAAAGTTGCACATTCCACTGCTCTATTCGCTACTGCACAGAAAACTATTAAAGCGACGAAAATAAGCGAAAGCACGGTTAAACAAATAACCGCTGAAGTTAAGCCAAGATAATTTGCCAACAATATGGAGATTATTGACGAAACCGCAGTTATAAGAAAACATCTGAAATTGATTACTTTTAGCATAATCAATCCTTAATCTTAAGTAAAAAATCAGCGAAAATACGCTTTTATTGCACTATTTTGATATTAAAACTATTAAAAAATTGGTAAAAGCGCCAAAAGCAAGTGGAATAAGTCGCTTTTGACGCTTTAATCGCATTATAAATTACTTATGTTTTCATAAAGAGGATGAGCGTCGCAAAGCTTTTTGACTTCCTCTTTGACAAAAGGTACGGCGGAATCTTTTTCCTTTATGACTTTAGCGATAAGCGCGCCTATGACTTTCATGTCGTTTTCTTTGAAGCCTCTTGTCGTGGCGGCCGGAGTGCCGAGTCTTATGCCGCTGGTAATAAAGGGAGTTTGCGGATCGTTGGGTATTGCGTTTTTGTTGGCAGTTATGTTGCACTCGTCCAGAAGATGCTCTATTTCCTTACCCGTTGTGCCGTAGTCGTTGACTTTAACCAGCATCAGATGGTTGTCAGTGCCGCCCGATACCAGTTTTATACCGTTTTCCGTCAAAGAATCAGCTAAAGCCGCGGCGTTAAGAACAACCTGCTTCTGATACGCCTTGAATTCGTCGGTCAAAGCTTCTTTGAAAGCAACCGCTTTGCCTGCGATAACGTGCATTAAAGGTCCGCCCTGAGTGCCCGGGAACACGGCTTTGTCGATTTGTTTGGCAAGCGATTCCTTACACATAATCATTCCGCCGCGAGGTCCCCTGAGCGTTTTGTGTGTAGTCGTAGTAACCACGTCCGCATAAGGTACGGGCGACGGATGAAGTCCTGCTACCACAAGACCCGCGATGTGCGCGATATCCACCATTAAATACGCGTTGACTTTGTCGGCAATTTCGCGCAAGCGCTTAAAGTCTATAATGCGCGGATAAGCGCTTGCACCCGCAAGCAAAAGTTTGGGCCTGTGCTTTAAAGCAAGCTCCTCCACCTTATCGTAATCAATCGTTTCGGTAACGTCGTCCACGCCGTATGATACTATATTGTATTCTTTACCCGAAATATTCACGGGACTGCCGTGAGAAAGATGTCCGCCGTGGGCAAGACTCATGCTTAACACCGTATCTCCTACGTTTAACAGCGCAAAAAAGGTTGCAAGATTTGCGTTTGCGCCGCTGTGAGGCTGAACGTTTGCGTGCTCGCACCCGAAAAGCTTTTTGGCGCGCTCAATGGCAAGCGTTTCCACCTCGTCGACGTACATACAGCCGCCGTAATATCTTTTCCCGGGATAACCCTCGGCATACTTATTAGTCAAATGCGACCCGACGGCAGCCATAACCGCGGGGCTTACGAAATTTTCACTGGCGATAAGTTCGATATTGCTTTGCTGACGAACAAGCTCGCGTTTCATGGAGGCGGCGACCTCGGGGTCTACAGAGGAAACAAGTTTAAGATCGATCATTTGTATTTTCTCCTTGTGGTAAGTTGATTATTGAAGTAATCCGGGTAGCGTATTTTTTGGAATAGTAAGCTCTGTCCGCAACAAACACCGCCGCAAGCCCGATTACAAGCCCGATAAAGGCGCAAAGCACACACAAAAGCTCGCTTTCGAAAACGTTTACGGCAATCGCCAAAGCACCGACAAGCGTCAGAATCGGAAGGACGAACAGCGTTAAAAATGCGGTGAGAGGCTTGGGAGGAGGCGGCAGAACAGTCACTTCGTCCCCTACCTTTGCCCCTGCCTCGTTAATCGCGGTAACTATAACGGTTTTCTTTGAGGCAAATACGCAGGCTTTACATCCTTCGCAGGCGGCGGAGCGCTCAATCTCCACTTTGGCGTTGCCGCCTTTAGTGCGCACAACTTTGCCCGTTTTTACCCCTTCGCAATCACTCATTTACTTTTATAGAAAGCTCTTTAAGCTGTTTGGGTTCCACTTTGGACGGAGCTTCCGTCATAAGGTCTGACGCATTCTGAACCTTGGGGAAAGCGATGACGTCTTTAATGTTGTCGGTCTTACTGAGCAACATGATAAGTCTGTCCAGTCCGAACGCAAGTCCGCCGTGAGGAGGCGTACCGTAATTAAACGCATTGACGAAGAAGCCGAAACGCTCCTCTATCTGCTTATCGTCAAAACCCAGGACGTTGAACATTTTTCTCTGAACGTCGCGCGAATGAATTCTTATGCTGCCGCCGCCTGCTTCCTGCCCGTTTATTACAAGGTCATAAGCCTTTGCGCGCACTTTAAGCGGCTCTGTGTCGAGAAGCGGAAGGTCCTCGGTTTTAGGCGATGTAAACGGGTGATGAACCGCCACGCAACGCTTTTCCTCCGCACTCCATTCAAGCATCGGGAAATCGGTAACCCACAGAATGTCATAATAACTGTCGTCGATAAGCCCGGCAATTTCGGCAAGATGCAGTCTCAGCGCGCCCAAAGTCGCATAAACGACGTCGTTTTTGTCTGCGCAGAAGAAAATTATGTCGCCGGTTTCGGCGTTTGCGGCTTTAAGTATCGCGTTTACGGTATTTTCGTCCATAAACTTGGTTATTGCGGACTGAATACCATCCTCTTTCATTGCAATCCAGGCAAGTCCCTTAGCCCTGTAAGTCTTGACGAACTCGCCCAAAGCATCGACGTCGCGGCGGGAAAGAATGGGATTCTGACTCTTATAAAATCCCTTTGCGTTTATAAGGCGGACGCTTCCTCCGTTTTTGACGGCGGACGTAAAAACCTGGAATCCGCAGTCTTTAACTATGTCGGATACGTCTACAAGTTCAAGTCCGAAACGAGTATCGGGCTTGTCGGACCCGAATCTGTTCATAGCCTCGGCATAAGTCATGCGTCTTACGTTTTCAGGAATGTCGTAACCGATGCAATCTTTAAAGATTTTACGAATCATCCCTTCGGCAATGCGCATTACGTCCTCTTCCTCGTCGACAAAGGACATTTCCATGTCGACCTGGGTAAATTCAGGCTGACGGTTTGCCCTTAAATCCTCGTCGCGGAAGCATCTTGCAATCTGGAAATATCTGTCGAAACCGCTTATCATCAAAAGCTGTTTGTAAAGTTGAGGCGACTGCGGCAACGCGTAAAATTCACCGGGATGCACTCTTGACGGAACAAGGTAATCCCTTGCGCCCTCGGGCGTGGATTTACCAAGGAAAGGCGTTTCTATCTCCAAAAATCCGTTGTCATAAAGATAGTTGCGCGCGATTTCGCAGACTTTGCTTCTTAAACGCATTCTTTCCTGGAAAGACGCGTTTCTTAAATCCAAGTATCTGTATTTAAGCCTTATCGCCTCGTTGGCGGCGGAATTATCCTCTATCGCAAAAGGCGGAGTATCCGCGTCGGAAAGGATTTTCAGTTCTTCCGCGACAAGCTCCACCGTGCCGGTAGAAAGCTTGGGGTTAACCGACTCGGCGCTTCTGAGCCTGAGCTTACCCTTTATGGCAAGGACGTACTCGCTGCGAATGCTTTCCGCTTTTTCAAAGCTTTCTTTTTTTGCGACGGACGCGTCGAACACTACCTGAACTATTCCGGTCCTGTCCCTTAAATCGACGAATATGAGTCCGCCCAAATCTCTTCTTTTTGCCGCCCATCCCATGACGGTCATTACTTTGCCCACCTGCGCCTCATTGACTTCGCCGCAGTAGCAAGTCCTTTTCATTTGTCCTAAAAACTCTGACATTTGCGTTTCTCCAAAATGTAATTTGCTATTTTGTCAATTTTGATTTTTTCCGCCGTTCCGTCGGCAAGATTTTTGATTTCCGCTTCGCCCGAAGTCAGCTCGCTTTCTCCTATCACCGCAACGTAACGCGCGTTAAGCTTATCGGCGTAACGGAACTGAGCTTTAAGGCTTCTTCCCGTGTATTCGGTTTCGGCAGCGACGGATTTTTCGCGCAAGGCTTTTACGATTTTTATACACTCGTCCGTATAATCGGGCTTCTGGCTTATGACGAATATATCGGGTCTGTTATTGTCTTCTATCCTTATTCCTATCGAGTCCAGAAGCATCAGCAATCTTTCAAGCCCCAGCCCGAATCCCACGCACGGAGTGGGTTTGCCGCCCACGGATTCCACAAGGTGATTGTATCTTCCGCCGCCGCACACCGTACCCTGAGCACCCAGCGCGGTGGTAACGAATTCGAAAACCGTTTTAGTGTAGTAATCAAGTCCGCGCACTATGTTGGGATTGACTTTGTATTCGATGCCGTATTCTTTAAGCAATTTTTCAAGCTGAGCCATGTGAGCGCGGCAATCGTCGCAGATATAATCGGTAATCTTGGGCGCGTCGGCAACGATTTTCTTACAGCCCTCGACTTTACAGTCAAGTATACGCAAAGGATTGCGCTCGAAACGCTCTCTGCAGGTGGGACACATTTCATTAAGACGCGAAGAAAGATATTCCTTAAGAGCGGTATTGTATCCGCCGCGGCACTTTTCGCAGCCGATGCTGTTGAGATTAAGCACCAGACCCGTGACACCCATATCTGACAGAAACTTGTGCGCAAGGCTTATTACTTCAAAATCGAGGTATGCGTTGTCGCCACCGTAAACCTCCACGCCGAACTGATGATGTTCCCTCAGTCTTCCCGCCTGCGGATTTTCGTAACGGAAAACGGGAGTAATGTAAAACATTTTCAGCGGCAGCGAATACGCTTCAAGCGCGTTTTCCACATAGGAGCGCGCAACGGGAGCCGTTCCCTCGGGTTTTAAAGTGATTGACCTGTTGCCCTTATCCAAAAAAGTGTACATTTCTTTTTTTACGACGTCCGTATCGTCGCCGATAGAGCGCGTAAAAAGCTCGGTATGTTCGAAAACGGGCGTGCGGATTTCACGGAAATTGAAAAGACGGCAAACCTCGCGCGCTTTATTTTCCGCGTATTGCCATTTATAGCTTTCCTGCGGCAATACGTCTTTGGTTCCTTTGGGAATGTTTATCATAACTGCTCCGGTAAATAAACTGGTAATTATTTTCAAATCGGGCTGCGATGAGTTTATCGCGCCTTAAAGCCTGATTATAAGATATACTTTTTAAGGTCGTGCTTTCTGACTTCTTTGGAAAGATGCTCGTCAACGTATTTTTTGTCTATTGTTACGTCAATCATGGGATGGTCGCCGCCCGCATTGAAGCTGAGGTCTTCCAAAAGACTTTCCATGACGGTATGCAGTCTTCTTGCACCTATATCCTCACCTGACTCGTTTTCAAGCGCGGCGATTTCGGACATTTCCTGAATTGCGTCTTCGGTAAAAATCAGATTAACGTTATCGACGTGCAACATATGCCAGTACTGACGCGTTATCGCGTTTTCGGGTACGGTAAATATATTGACAAAATCCTGTGCCGTCAGGCTTTTGAGTTCCACCCTTATGGGGAAACGTCCCTGAAGCTCCGGAATAAGGTCGTGAACGCTGCTGACGTGGAACGCGCCCGACGCAATAAACAGAATGTAATCCGTCTTTATCGCACCGTACTTGGTCATTACCGTACAGCCCTCTACTATGGGCAGAATGTCGCGCTGAACGCCCTCGCGCGAAACGTCGGGACCGCTTTTTCCCGCTCCGCCTGCGCTGGCGATTTTATCGATTTCGTCAATGAAGATAATGCCGTCCTGTTCTGCGCGGCGAAGTCCTTCGGCGTAAATACTGTCCATATCGATATGCTTTTCGCTTTCTTCGTCGGTCAATATTTTAATTGCTTCTTTGACGGTCACTTTGCGCTTTTTCTTGCGCTTGGGCATCATGGAACCGAAAATGTCCCCGAGGTTTATTTCCGCCCCGCTGCCGGGGATTATTTCCATGGGTTTAGACGCTTCGTCCACCTCGATTTCCAGCATATGTCCGTCCAGTTTGCCCTCTTTAAGCTCGCTTTCCACGCCCGCGCGGATAGCCTCCTCCGAGTAATCGGTAAGGCGTTTTTTCCTTGCCGCGGTGATGGCGTCGATTATTTTCTTTTCGGCTACTTTTCTGGAGCTTTCTTCTATTAAAGCCATGCGCTCGTCTTTGACAAGCCTTATGGCGACTTCCGCCAAATCGCGAATCATGGACTCGACGTCGCGGCCTACATATCCCACTTCGGTGAATTTAGTCGCTTCCACCTTGACGAAAGGCGCTTTTACAAGCTTGGCAAGTCTGCGCGCGATTTCGGTTTTGCCTACGCCGGTGGGTCCTTGCATAATGATGTTTTTGGGTGTAATCTCTTCCCTGATTTCGTCGGGAAGCTGAGAACGGCGGTATCTGTTTCTTAAGGCAATGGCAACGGCGCGTTTGGCGTCGTCCTGTCCTATGATGTATCTGTCAAGCTCCGCCACTATTTGCTTGGGGGTTAATTCCATAATTGCTTAAACCTCCTCTACCGTAAGATTGCCGTTGGTGAACACACAGATTTCGCTTGCAACCTTCATCGCTTCCACGGCGATGGATTTCGCGCTTAACTTGGTATTTCTGATAAGCGCGCGCGCCGCCGCCAAGGCATAGTTTCCGCCGCTGCCTATGGCGCAAACTCCGTTTTCGGGCTGAATTACGTCACCCACGCCCGAAAGCACCAGCATTTCGGTACTGTCAGCCACTATCATCATGGCTTCAAGCTGACGTAAAGCCCTGTCCCCGCGCCAAAGCTGAGCAAGAGCTACTGCACTGCGCATGAGATTTCCGCTGTATTTATTAAGCATTTCCTCAAATTTTTCGCTTAAAGTAAAAGCGTCGGCAACGGAACCGGCAAATCCCACAACGACTTTATCGTTGTACAGCCTGCGGACCTTTACCGCGTTGCCTTTCATGATTACGCTTTGTCCTGCCGTAACCTGACCGTCGCCCGCAATGACGGTTTTACCGTCGCGCTTGACGCCTACAATCGTAGTCCCTTTTAATTCCATAAAAGTAAAAATCTCCGTATCGATTTTGTGAAATTCCGCCTTTTAAGAAAGCGGAAACAGTAAAAAGCAAAATACCTTTTTATTGTAACATAACGCCGTCCATAAATCAAATTAAAATTCGGCTTTTTTTAAATCTTTCAGGCTTTTTTCCGATAAAAACAGCTTTTTCGCGTTTTTATCTCTTATGTTTTCTTCGAGAGGAGGTAGCAATCCGAAGTTGGCGTTCATGGGCTGAAAGTCCGCATTGGGAGTTTCCAGATATTTTGTAAGCGCGCCCACAACGGTAGATGCGGGAAACTCTATGAAAGGTCTGTTTTTTATAAGCGCGGCAACGCACATCGCAGCCACAAGCCCGCTCATTATACTTTCAACGTAACCTTCCACGCCCGAAAGCTGTCCCGCGATAAAAGTTTTGGGATACTTAAGAGTCTGAAAATGCCTGTTTATCGTCAAAGGGGCGTTGATAAATGTGTTTCTGTGCATGACGCCGTAACGCAGAAATTCCGCGTTGTGAAGCGCGGGAATCAGTTTAAAAACTCTTTCCTGTTCCTTAAACTTAAGATTGGTCTGAAAGCCCACTATATTGTAAGACTCGCCCTCGGTGTTTTCGCGCCTTAACTGAACAACCGCGTAAGGCCGTTTTCCTGCGGCGTCCGAAAAGCCTACGGGTCTCAGCGGCCCGAAACGAAGCGTGTCCGCGCCGCGTTTAGCCATGATTTCCACAGGCATACACCCCTCGAAAACGTCGGACTTTTCAAAATTTTTTAGAATTACGCATTCGGCGGAAACAAGCGCGCGGATGAATTCCTCGTACTGAGGCTTATCCATCGGACAGTTTACGTAATCGCCTTCTCCGCGGCCGTATCTGTCGGCGGTAAAAGCCTTGGAAAAGTCTATGCTTGCGCCGTCAACAATGGGCGCCGCCGCGTCGTAAAAGTGCAGCCCTTCCCCCAGCCTTCGCGCGATGCTTTGCGACAATTCCGTCAGCGTAAGCGGGCCCGTAGCGATAATCGTGTATTCGTCCTCGCTCCAATCCGTTACTATTTCATGTCGGATTTCGATGTTTTTATCTTCTTCAATCAGCTTTGTCACGGTCGCGCTGAATTTTTCGCGATCCACGGCAAGCGCGCTGCCTGCGGGAACCTTTACGGAATCCGCAACGGATATCAGCCTGCACCCAAGATATCTGAGCTCGCTTTTCAAAAGTCCCGACGCGGTACTTAAAAGGTCGCTTTTTAATGAATTACTGCAAACAAGTTCGGCAAAACCGTCGGAAGAATGTGCCGGAGACTTTTCGATGGGTTTACATTCGAAAAGTCTTACGCGCACGCCCGACGCCGATAAATACAAAGCGGCCTCGCACCCGGCAAGGCCCGCTCCTATTATGTTGACTGTCTCCGTTTTATTGTTCAATTTCGGTTTTATCCTTTTCAAGCGGTTTATTGTAGTCGCAATCTTTATCCGAGCATCTTATAAAGTCGCCGTTTTTAAGGTGTTTGACGACGGTATAAGCGCCGCATTTGGGACATTTTTCCTTTCCCACGGGATCGAAAGACGTAAAGGAGCAATCGGGATAACCCGTGCAACCGTAAAACACGGATTTTCTGGTGACGATTTTCTTTAGCGGTTTTCCGCAAACGGGACAGGCGCCGAAATCTCCCGTTTCGCCCGAAACCGTTTTAGCGTTCAGGCTTTTTATGTTGCGGCACTCGGGGTAACCGGTGCAAGCAAGAAAATTACCGTACTTGCCCTTTCTTATAACCATGGGTTTACCGCATTTATCGCAAATTTCGCCGCTTGCTTCGGGTTTAATGTCAGGCTCCCTAGTGGGTAAACTTTTGAGTGAAAAAGAATCCGAGTCCATGTTTTCCGTCGGCTCCGCTTCCTTTTCGGCAGGCTCCAAAGGCTTTGTGTTTTTACATTTGGGATAATTGGGACAAGCAAGGAATTTACCGTATTTACCCGTCCTTATAACCATGTTGGCGCCGCACTTATCGCACTTTACGTCCGATACTTCCGCCGCCGCTTTAAGGGAAAAACTGTCGCCGTTAGCCGCCGCGATTTTATCCTCGAACCCGTCGTAGAATTCGCCTACGACGTTCTGCCAGACCTTTCCGCCGAATTCGATATCGTCAAGCTTTTCCTCCATATTTGCTGTAAACTTGACGTCCATAATTTCGGGGAAATACTTTATAAGCATATCGGTAACGTCTTCGCCGAGCTTTGTAGGAACTAAAAACTTGCCTTCTTTTCGGATATAATTGCGCGTGCCCAGAAGCGTGACGGTAGGCACGTAAGTCGCGGGACGGCCTATTCCCTTTTCTTCCATAAGTTTTACAAGGCTGGCCTCGGTATAACGCGCCGGCGGCTTCGTGAACTTCTGTTCGAACTTATGCTCGATAAGTTTAAAGATTTCGCCCTCGTTGATTACGGGCAGTCCGACGTTATCGTTTTGCTCGTCGTCTTTGTTTTCGTCGTTGTAATTACTGTAAACCGCGGTATAGCCCTTAAAGAGCAATGTTTTTCCGTTTACTTTAAAACCGTAATCTCCGGCACTTACGTCCACGGAAACCGAGTTATATTTTGCCTCGCTCATCTGGCTTGCCATAAAACGGTCGTAAATCAGTTTGTAAAGGCGGTAATGGTTCCTGTTAAGCGAATCCTTAAGACTTTCGGGAGTACGGGTAAGAGTTATGGGACGAATAGCCTCATGCGCGTCCTGCGCGGACTGTTTCGAAGCGTAAATATTGGGTTTTTCGGGAATATAATCCTTACCGAATTTTTCGGAAATAAATTCCCTTGCCGCGTTTATGGCGTCGGGAGAAATTCGGGTGGAATCAGTCCTTATATAAGTAATAAGCGCGATTTTACCCTCACCTTTTATTTCCACGCCTTCGTAAAGAGCTTGTGCCGACGCGGAAGTCTGCTGAAGGGTCATACCAAGTTTGTTAAGCGCGTCCTGCTGCATGGAGCTTGTGATAAACGGCGCGGGAGCGTGCGATTTGGTAACCGTCTTTTTGACTTTTTCGACGACGTAATCCTTTCCGGTAAGGTCGGCGACTACCGCGTCCACTTCCTCTTTCGACTTGAGAGTTATTTTTTTCTTGTTTTTGTTGACAAGCGTAAGCTTGATTTTCACGCGGTCGCCGTTTTCTACAATCGAATAGAACGGCCAATACTCTTCGGGCTTGAAATCGCGGATTTCGCGTTCCCGTTCCACTATAAGCCTTAAAGTAACGGATTGAACGCGCCCCGCGGAAAGGTTGTTTTGTATTTTTTTACAAAGAACGGGCGACAGCTTGTAACCCACAAGTCTGTCAAGAACACGCCTTGCCTGCTGTGCGTCTACCAGATTAAGATTAATTTCCCTAGGGTGCTCAAGTCCGTTTTGTACCGCTTTTTGAGAAATTTCGTTGAACACCACGCGCACGGGCGCGTCGTCCTTTAAACCTAAAACGTTTGCTATGTGCCAGGAAATTGCCTCTCCTTCGCGGTCCGGGTCGGTCGCCAGATAAATTTCGTCCGCTTTTGCCGCCAGATTTTTAAGGTCTTTGACGGTCTGAGTTTTGTCCGGCAGAATCTCGTAACGCGGTTCAAAATTTTTCTTTACGTTTACCGCCAGCGTTTTTGCGGGCAAATCGCGTATATGACCCTTAGTAGCGAAAACTTTATAACCTTTTCCGAGGTATTTTTCCACCGTTTTGACTTTACCGGCACCTTCTATTACTACGAGTTTCACTTATCGTCTCCACTGAAAAATATTTACGACTTACAAATCAGGTTTTTTTAACGAAAACGTGTTAGCGCTGTCGCGAACTATCAAATCGTTTAGTTCAAGATTAACTAAAGCCCGCATAAGCTCCTGAGGCCCGATTCCGCATTCCTCAATCAATCCGTCAAGAGATTTTATGCCTGCTTCCAAAAGACTATATACTTTTTTTTCGACTTTGTCAACAATAATTTCCGATTTTGTTTTTTGCTTTAACGGCTTTATTGAAAGATATTCCAGAATATCCTTGCCGTTTCTGATAAGGTTTGCACCATCCATTAACAAGTCAAGACAGCCTTTGCTTTTGGAGGAAGTAACGTTGCCGGGCACGCAGAAAACCTCTCGATTCTGTTCGGCGGCAAGCCTTGCGGTGATAAGTGCGCCGCTCTTTTCGCCCGCCTCGATTACGGCTACGCCGCGGCTTAATCCGCTTATAATTCTGTTACGTTCGGGAAAAGAATATTTCGTCGCTTCCGTATTTGGAGTATGTTCGCTTATGACAAGACCGCCTTCGGACAATATTCTCTCGTAAAGTTTCAGGTTGGAAACGGGAGTGATTTTGTCAAGTCCTCCCGCCATCACCGCTATGGTTTTGCCCTTTGCGTCCAATGCCGCGGCATGAGCATACGCGTCGATACCCGTCGCAAGACCGCTGACTACGGTTACTCCGTTTTCGGCAAGCTCGCCCGCCACAACCTTAGACATTAGCTTACCGTAAGATGAACAAGCGCGCGTACCGACTACCGCAACGCATTCGGTTTTGAAAACGTTTATGTCACCGCGATAATACAAAACCAAAGGCGCGTTGACTTCGGGCTGAAGCAATAGTTTCGGAAACAACGGATTTATCGCGGTAATTACGTTTATTCCTTCGCCGCGCAGTTTTTCAAGGCACAAATTTATAAAATCGTCACTGTGAAACCTATTTAAAGAAGCAAAAGCTTTTTCTCCGATAAATTCCTTAAGCTTTTCGCTGAAGGCAAAACTTTCCCAAAGTTCAGACAAAGAACCGCACTTATGGATAAGTTCGGTTTGCTTTCTCGGCGTAATACCTCCGAGCGACAGCCAGAATAATATTTTACTGTCGGATACAGACTTCATCAAATAAGATAATCCCTGTCCATGCTTCTGTATGTAAGCGCCTCGCTGAGATGTTTTGAGGAAATATCACGACTGCCTTCAAGGTCCGCTATCGTGCGCGCAACTTTCAGAATCCTGGAATAAGCACGCGCCGAAAGCTTCAGTTTATCAAAAGCAAGTCGTAAAAGCTTTTCGCTTTCGTCATCAAGTTTACAATATTCGCGTATCATAAGCGCGTTCATTTTTGAATTACTGTACACGCCTGTACCGGAAAATCTCTCGAGTTGAATCCTGCGCGCCGCGTTAACTCGGTTACGTACGGATTCGGAACTCTCCGCCAGTGTATCGCTTGACAAATCGTCGTAAGTCACGTTGTCTACGGAAATATGTAAATCTATTCTGTCCATAAGGGGCCCCGAAAGACGCGCAAGATATTTCGCTATCTGCGCGGGCGTACACGAACACTCATGAGTGGAAGAGCCGTAATACCCGCACGGACACGGGTTCATACTGGCAACGAGCATAAAATCCGCGGGATATACTACCGTCCTTGCCGCGCGCGAAACGGTTATGACTCCGTCCTCGAGCGGCTGACGGAGAATTTCCAGACACGACCTCGGATACTCGGGCAATTCGTCCAGAAAAAGCACACCGTTATGCGCAAGACTCATCTCTCCCGGCTTTGCGTTTGAGCCGCCGCCCGTAAGCGCCACGCGGCTGACCGTATGGTGAGGCGAGCGGAAAGGCCTGGCAAAAACCAGCCCGTCTTCTTCGCTTAAAACTCCCGCAACGCTGTGAATTTTAGTAGTTTCAAGCGATTCGGAAACGGTAAAGTCGGGAAGTATCGACGGAATACACTTTGCAAGCATGGTTTTACCTGCGCCCGGCGGACCTATCATAAGCACGTTATGTCCCCCGGCTGCGGCAATTTCCAAAGCGCGTTTGGCAACATACTGACCTTTTACGTATTTGAGGTCTTCCTTGTATTTTCCGACGCTTCCAAGCATTATTTTGCGGCTTTCCACGGGAGGACATTCGACGCTTTTGTTTAAAAAGTTTATTACTTCCCGAAGCGTTTCGAATGCGTAAACCTCTATACCGTCGATATAACTTGCCTCATTTGCGTTGGCGTAGGGCACGATAATTTTTTTGTAGCCTTTGCCGCGCGCGGAAATAAGTATGGGCATAAGACCGCGTATATGTCTTAATCTCCCGTCAAGAGACAACTCGCCAAGGAAAATATAATCAGCGATATCGGGACACTCTAATTGTTCGGTAGCGTAAAGGACGCCCGCCGCAATACCCAGGTCATAAACAGCCCCTTCCTTTTTAATTGAAGCAGGCGCAAGATTAACCGTAATTTTTTTAGGCGAAAGCTTGAAACCGCTGTTTTTTATCGCGCTGCGCACGCGTTCTTTGGATTCTTTAACGGAGGTATCCGCAAGCCCCACTATTTCAAAGCCCGGCAATCCGTTATTGATGTCTATTTCCATCTGAACGGCATAGCCCTCTATTCCCTGCAGGCCGTAACCGTTGATTTTGGCAAGCATGCTTACCCCCTCCTACTTAAACAGCTTTTTAATTCCCTCGAAATATCCGATATCTTCGCGGCCGCTTAAAAGTTTGCGGTTATTGCTCATGGAAATATCAAACGTCACAAGCGTCAGGTAAATATGCGTCGCGACCGCAAGCACCGAAAGCGCGATATTAAGCCCGAGTGCAAAACCTGCGTCCATCAAAGGAGACCCCGTATAAGAAGGCGCAACGAACGAAGAAGCCGAAAGCATGTTCATAAACCCGCCGTTAACCATGGCGGAAAGCGCGTTTACGGTCAGTAAAACCGAAGTAGCAAAGAAAACCTGCAATAAACGTCTGTCTTTGATATAAGCAAAGGCAAGCAGTAATAAGAAAACCACGGGATACAGGCTCATCACGCTGCTGTCGAGAAAATAAGTTGCAAGCGTATAGAAAACGTATGCCGCAAGAAGAGGTAAAACGGCTCGGTTTTTCTTGGAAAAATAAACCGCGCAAACGATACCCGTAATAAGCAAAGCAAAACATACGGCAAAAATCACGCTGGGGAAAGTCACGTTTACGGTTTCCCCGTTGTAACCGAAAATATTGAATACGCTTAAACCGTTGTAACTGAAGTATTCAAGCTGAGAAAGCGGAGCCAAAAACAATTCGTACACAAACGTGAAAGGATTGCCTTTCATATCGACTGCTATAAGCGGCAAAGACACGACGTACTTAATTAAAAACGCGCAAACAAAATATACGGGAACCTTGTACGCCAAAGAGAGATTTGCGTCTTTTGCGATTTCGCCAAAAGGTTTTTTTGCTTTAACCGCGGCAACCAAGGCGCGTATGAAAATATAAAGATAATAAACGAAATAGACGGGATAAATATAAATCGCTTCTTTCGCAACAAGCATGGAAAGCGCGTAAAGCATTATCGCCGCAAAGTGTTTTTTCTCAATAAGGCAATAAAAGCTTCCTGCAATAAAAGGCAACAAAAGCGTAAGCGAAGTTCCCCATATTCCGGAAGCCGTAAAGAAAACGGGACAAATGCTGAATACTCCTGCAATAACGGCGCCCGTTTGCGGATTAATGTACTTTTTGCCGATTTTATAAAGTATTACCGCAGTAACGGCATCGGCAATAATAAACGGAATTTTAATCATTACCGATAAATACGCCGAATCCGCCGCTATTCCGAACACTCTGCCCAATCCGCCGAACAATGCAAAAACGTAAAACGTAAGCGGATAAACCTCGGGCCCCAGCTTGAAATAGTAGTTGGTAACGCCGTTAGTCAAAAAATGCTCTATCATACGGTTGTAAACGGCAAAATCGAACCTGTAACCGCCTATAAAAAACGCCGTCAAAAAACGCAAAACTACGCCCGCCGCAACTAACGCAACGACGTACCTTACGGCATTTTCGCTCTTATCCGCGCCGATAAAGCGCGCCAAAAGCCACACGGCGGTAAGAAGTACGGCAAACGTAAAAATAACGGCTATTACCGTAAAAGCTACGCCTGCGCCGATATTTGCTGTTGACGCAACCGAAAAAAGAAATCCGTTCATGCACAAAACTCCGAAACAATTTATATTTTATTTTAACAAAATTTTACAAAAAAATCAAACGAAACGCGCGCGTTTAACAAAACCCGAAAAAAACGACGTTACCTGACTTTTTCCTCAAGATAGTTTTTAAGTACCGCAGGCCAGTCGGTCTGAATGATGTCAAAACCCTTATTGATGCAGAAATCCCATGCGGCCGTTCCCTCTTTAATAGCGTGCATATCGTCATGTCCGCCCGAAATCACAAAGTCGTCCCACACGTTTATGGAGTTTGTCCATAAAAGATAGCCCTTATCCTTCCATTTCTTTATGTTTTCGTCTGATACCATGGGGTTGTCCACTGTAGGATAAATAACTTCAAGCGCGACTATGTTAAGTCCGTAACTTTCCGCTTTTTCCACTTCTTCCGGCGTGTTGACGATGGGCATATACATTAAACGCACGTTGTTCTTTTTCATCTCGCTGAGGTAATATTCGTTTATGCCGGTTTTATATATTATCTGGTCTTCCATGTTAAGCTTTCTGATTATGTCAAAAGCACCCAACGGGTAATTGAAATTTTCAAACTTAAGGTCCCAGCAGCGGTCGATATTTATAAGACATTTCCCCTTAAGCGCGGATAAAACGTCTTCGAAACGGTTAACTTTACCGCCGGATTTTACGCCCTCATAATTGTAGTAATCAAGGTTTTCGATTTCCTCCGAAGTCATGGAGCGGATATTCTTAGCCGTGCGCAAAAGGCGCATTTCGTTGCCGTCGTGTAAAACGTAATACTTCCCGTCCGTGGACATCGCCACGTCCATTTCCACAATATCGGCGCCGTGCAAAAGCGCGTTTTTGAATGCGGGAACAGTATTCTCGATAATATTGGTCCCCGCCTGTCCGCGGTGTGAGGAAATTAAGACTTTTTTGTTTTTGATTTCGCTTAAAAGTTTTTCACAATATTGTTTCATTTTTACTTTTCCTTTTTATAAAAATATTTCTTGTCGCTTAATTCAAAACCACCAGTTAAACTGGTGGTTTGCACATACCCTAGAAGGGTAAACTACCAGCCAACCCGTTAACGGGTATCGCTTTTACTATAGCGTCCTATCGCACGGCACACCTGTAAAACAGGTTCCTCGTGCTATAAAGGAACAAAATCGCATTAGCTATATGGTAAACTTCTTTAATTATAAAATTTGCTAAAGCTATTTTTTATCTTCCCCCAGTAGAACTGGGGGTTTTTTCATGCTAAAGTGCCAATAAAAATTATGCACAGTCCCCCGAAAGAGACTGTGCAATTTAAATTAACGAATTGTTTCAACGCGATTACTGTGCGTCGACTTTAGCCATATGGGAAATAAGGTCGAGAACCTTGTTGCTGTAACCCCATTCGTTATCGTACCAGCTGACAAGCTTGAAGAAAGTGTCGTTAAGAGCGATACCTGCGGTCTTATCGAAAATAGAGGTACGCGCGTCGGAATAGAAGTCGGAAGAAACCACAGCGTCTTCGGTGTAACCGAGGATACCCTTCATAGTGGTCTCGCTGGCTTCCTTAATCTTTTCGCAAATCTCGTCGTAAGTTGCGGGCTTTGCAAGTTTAACGGTAAGGTCGACAACCGAAACGTCCAAAGTGGGAACGCGGAAAGCCATACCGGTAAGTTTGCCCTTAACTTCGGGAATAACAAGCGCGCAAGCTTTGGCAGCACCCGTAGAAGACGGAATGATGTTGCCGGCTGCAGCTCTGCCGCCTCTCCAATCCTTAGCGGAAGGACCGTCGACGGTCTTCTGGGTTGCGGTCGTGGAGTGAACGGTGGTCATAAGACCTTCCACGATGCCGAAGTTATCGTTGATGACCTTTGCCAAAGGCGCAAGGCAGTTGGTGGTGCAGGAAGCGTTGGAAACAACCTTCATGTCCTTGGTGTATTTGTCAAGGTTAACGCCGCAAACGAAAGTCGGGGTTTCCTTATCCTTAGCAGGAGCGGAAATAACAACCTTCTTAGCGCCGCCGTTGAAGTGAGCGCTTGCCTTCTCGGTGGTGCAGAACACGCCGGTGGACTCCACGATGTACTCGGCGCCGCAGGACTTCCAATCGATGTTTGCGGGATCTTTCTCGGCAAAGAACACCACTTTCTTGCCGTTAACGACAAGGGCGTTGTCCTCTACTTCGACGGTGCCTTCGAATTTACCGTGAATGGTGTCGTATTTAAGCATGTAAGCGGCGTAAGCCACGTCGATGAACGGATCGTTAACGCCCACTACGACGAGGTCCTTCTTGGAAAGGCTTGCCCTGAAGACAAGACGACCGATTCTGCCGAAACCGTTGATACCAACTTTTACCATAATAATCTATCCTCCAAAATAGTATTTACTTTTTTGTCGTGTCGGACACACATAAAGCTTTAACTTGTCCGACCATATATATAATACAGGTTTTTCAATTTTTTGACAAGCGAAATAACGCAATAAATCAATAAAAATTTATCTTTATACAAGGTTTTCGGGGTTAAGACACTTAAGCTCGTCAATGACGAAACGGCCGTCTTCACGGATAAGAACGTCGTCGAAATAAATTTTACCTCCGCCGTATTCGGGAGTCTGGATAAGCACCAAATCCCAGTGAACGGCTGATTTATTGCCGTTGGGCGCGTCGTCGTAGCAGCACCCGGGCGTAAAGTGAATGGAACCCGAAATCTTTTCGTCGAAAAGTATATCGCCCATGGGTTTAATTATATAAGGATTGACGCCCACAGCGAACTCCCCTACGTATCTTGCGCCCTCGTCGGTATCGAAAATCTTATTGCATTCCTCGGTGAAATTGGAAGTTGCCTTTACGATTTTTCCGTTTTTGAATTCAAGACGCACGTTTTCGAACTTGATACCGTTTTCGATAGACGGCGCATTGTAGGAAATGACTCCGTTCACGCTGTCCTTGACGGGCGCGGTATACACTTCCCCGTCCGGGATATTGCACGCACCGCTGCACTTGACGGCGTTAATTCCCTTAATGGAAAAGCTTAAGTCCGTGTCCTTTGCCACGATACGCACTTTATCCGTCCTGTTCATAAGCGCCACAAGCGCGTCCATGGCCTTGTCCATTTTGGAATAATCGAGGTTGCAAACGTTGAAATAAAAATCTTCGAATTTCTCGGTGGGCATACCCGCAAGCTGACTCATGGAATCGTTGGGATAACGCAGTATCACCCAACGGGTTTTGCACACCCTTAATTCGTGATGAATGGGATGCGCGTAGAGCCTTGAATACATATCCATTATTTCCCCGGGAACGTCGCTGGACTCGAATGAGTTGTACGCACCCCTTATACCGATATAGCAGTCCATGTCCTCCATACGGACGCGGTTGTATTTTTCAAGCAATTTACAGTAAGTTTCGTCCGCATTCAGAAGCAGTCTGCGCTGAACTTTGCTGTCGAACAGCTCCACGAAAGCATACGCGCCCACGGAACGTATTTCGTCGACGAGGCAAGTCACAAGCGCAGAATCCAAATCGTAAGCCTCGATAAGAACTTTGTCTCCTTTTTTGGCTTTTACCGAATAGTTAACCAGATTTTTTGCAAGAATCTTGATACGGTTGTCAAGCATTTTACAATCTCCTTTGGCAATAGTTTAATTCCGCCGTCTATTATATTATTATAACCTTAAAATGTCAACATAAATCCGCCTTTATCCGTCCGAGCGTATTCTGACTTTGACCTAAAAAACATATTTTATGAAATTACGTGAAAAAACGCTTTCCAAATAAACGCTTATATTGTATAATAATACGGTAAATAATTTATTGGAGGGTTTGTTATGCCATTAGTAACAACAAAAGACATGTTTAATAAAGCGTATGAAGGCGGCTATGCAATCGGCGCGTTCAACGTAAATAACATGGAAATGATACAGGGTATCGTGGAAGCCGCTAAGGAAGAGCGCGCTCCTCTCATACTGCAGGTTTCAAGCGGTGCGCGTAAATACGCCAATCCCAAGTACCTCAAAAAGTTGGTTGAAGCGGCTGTTGAAGACTCCGGGTTACCCATTGCTCTTCACCTCGACCACGGCGACAGCTACGATCTTTGCAAAGCATCGGTTGACGACGGCTTTACCTCCGTCATGATCGACGCTTCCCACCACTCTTTTGCGGAAAACATCAAAATCACCTCCGAAGTGGTTAAATACGCGCATGACCACGGCGTAGTCGTAGAAGCAGAGCTCGGCCGTCTTGCGGGAATCGAAGACGACGTCAACGTTTCCGCAGAAAACGCTTGCTACACCGATCCCGATCAGGTTGAAGAATTCGTCACGAAAACGGGCGTCGATTCTCTTGCCATTGCAATCGGCACTTCGCACGGTGCGTTTAAATTCAAAGGCGAAGCAAGACTTAGATTCGATATCCTCGAAGAAGTCGGTAAGCGTCTTCCCAAATTCCCCATCGTGCTTCACGGCGCGTCCTCCGTCATCCCCGAATACGTTGACATCATCAACCAGTACGGCGGCACAATGCCCGGTGCAAAAGGCGTGCCCGAAGATATGCTCAGAAAAGCTGCTTCCATGGCTGTATGCAAAATCAATATCGACTCCGACCTGCGCCTTGCGTTTACTGCAGCTATAAGAAAGCATTTCGCCGAAAATCCCGCACACTTCGACCCCAGACAGTACCTCGGTCCCGCAAGAGAACTTATCAAACAGTGCGTTAAACACAAATTGGTTAACGTGCTTGGCTGCAACAACAAGGCTTAACGATTAAATACGCAAAAAGGACGCAACTTGGGTTTGCGTCCTTTTTTAATTTGAAAAAATCACGCGGTAATATTTGTGTCCTTTTTTAATTTGAAAAAATCACGCGGTAATATAAATATGCACCCTGAAAGTCGGATAACTTTCAGGGTGCATTTGATTTTGTTTTGTCAGAAAAAAGGTTAACGAAAACGTCTTAAAAATATTAAATTAAAATCATTATAATGTGATTATACATTAAAGCAATCAAAGCTTGCCGTAATCGAAAACACGCTTCAGGTATTCTTTCAGAAATCTTTCGCGGTCAAGGCCTTTTGCCACTTTGACTATTGCCGACTTCATTTCTTTTCTGCGAAACGAATTCCACCTGCCGACGTTAAGATTTACGGCACGAGCCTCTCCCTGCGTTGCGACTTTAACTTGCATATCCTCCATCTCAAGAATGTCGGGACAAATGCAGTAAAAGAAAGCAAGCGGGTCATGAAGCGTGGGCATTGCTCCGTTATTGCGCTGCATCCAGATTTTCACCAGTTTCGAAGCGTATTCGGAGTAAGCTTTACCTTTATAATTTCTCATTATATCCGCCTCTTCGGGACGTAAAGTAGTCTTCCACGTCACGTCAAGACCGACGCATTCGAGATTTTTAACTGCTCCGCTGAACAGTAAGTCCGCCGCTTCCACGTCACAAAACACATTCCATTCGGGAAACGTGGTGTAAAACGCGCCGCCCATGATTACCACTCTCTTCGCGTGGTTAAGAGCTTCCGGGTCCTTTTCTATCACCTTGGCTATATTAGTAAAAGGTCCTATTGCAAGCACGGTAAGGTCTTTTCCGTATTTATAACAACTTTCGATTATGAAATCGACGGCAGCAGCGCCCTCAACTCCCTCTTCCGCATTTACCGGATCGTATTCGGAGGAAAGAAGGTCCTCGGTAAACTGACACATATGGTATTTACCGTCTTCGCCTTTTATCTGGTTGGGAAAGCCGCTGTATGGGTCGGTCGGAAATTTGAATCCGCCGCAATATCCTGCATAAACGGGAATATTTTTCCCTCCGTCAAGCACAAGCTTTTTGACAAGTCGCGCACGGTCCGCCGTATTTTTATATACGGTCGTTATTCCCACAAATTCAACTTCTTCGGATGAAAAGCCCAGCGCAATTGCAAGCGCGTCGTCGATATCGTCGCCCGCATCAGTATCCAACAAAATTTTAATTTTCTCTTCCATAATTCTTTATACTCCGTTTTTTCCTTAAACGAAGTATATCAAAAACATTAAAAAAAGGCAAGTAAAAACCTTTACCTGCCTTAAATTATATAAAGCTAAAACCGTGAGCTTATTTTTATAAAGACGTAATGCTTTCAAGGACAATTTTAAGCTTATTATGAAGCAAAATCTCAACTTTTTATTATTTCAATAAAACACATCGCAAATAATGCGGCAATTTTTGATAAGGTTTTCAATTTTTGCTCTCATTATTTTCCGATTTTTCGTCTGTGTTGTCAACCTTGCCGCTTATTTTGTCGCTCATTAATTTATTATCGTCGTCAGGGGAAGAAGTAACGTTGTTTGCGGTAATTTTCATCATGGACATAAGACGAGGATAAACGATGGAAATGATAAAAATCATAACTATGTCAATAGCCCAATAAATCAATATGCTGATTAACGTTATTAAAGCTGCGGAAACGGTAAGCCCGTTGACGAAAACAAGAATCATTACCTGATAAGCCATACCGATAATGTAAACGGGCAGCAGCGCGATAATACCGGCAACCCAAATCTTGAGAGTGTTGACGGTGGAAAAACGCGACATCACAAACCCCGCCGTAAACGCGCCTATCACAAAACCGATTATATAGCCGAACGACGGCATGAAAATATAACTGAATCCGCCGCCCTGAGTAAATACGGGAATTCCTATCAGCCCTATAATCATATACGCCAAAAGCGCAAACATTCCGTCGCGCGCGCCAAGTACAAACCCCGCAAGCACTACGAACACGGTCTGCAGTGTGAAAGCGACGGTACCCACGGGTATCTTTATAAATCCGCCGATAATCGCAAGCAGTGTAAAAAAACTTATTCTTATAATCCTTTTAGTGGTCATATCTCTTATTTAATCCTTACGCTTACCTCTTCGTTCGATAACGTCTTTTCTTCGCCTGAAGCGGTTCGCACTACCAGACGCCCTTCTCCGTCCACCGAAAGGGCCGTCGCGCTGTACTCCTCGCTTCCGAAAGGCATTACCGTTATTTCTCTTCCGAGAATAAAACATTTTTTACGATAACTTTCAAGATGAGAGTTATCCGGCAGTTTGTCACAAATGTCAATAAGTTTGTCAGAAACCATCGCAACCAAAGCGTTTCTGGAAACCGCGCCTATACTGCCCGCTTTATCCTTTATTTCCTGAGGAAAGTCAACGGTACTTACGTTTATACCTATTCCTACGATAACGCAGTCCACTTCGCCGCTTTCATAGTCGAAAATCGCCTCGCTCAGTATTCCTACGCATTTTTTTCCGTCCACATAAACGTCGTTTATCCACTTTACGGAAGCTTTTTTACCCGTAAGCTCCTCTATCGCCTCAGCAGCCGATACCGCCGCCGCAGTGGTAAGCAACACGCTTTCTTTCGCGGTAACTTTAGGGCGCAGAATTACACTGAAGTAAACTCCGCTTTTTTCGGGCGAATAAAACACTCTGCCGCGACGTCCCCTGCCGCCCGTCTGACAGTTTGCCGCAATAATCGTGTTTGCAGGCGCCCCGCCAAGCGCGGCAATTTTTGCGGTTATATTAGTGGATTCTACCTTATCGTATACTTCCACACGGCAATCGTGTTTAAGGCAGGATTTTATCCCGGCATCAGTCAGGACGTCCGACGTTTTCTGCAACCGGTAACCGCGGTTTGTCACCGCCTCTATAATATGGCCATCGTCCTTAAGACTCTTTACGGCTTTCCATACGGCGGCCCTTGTTACCGACAATTTTTCCGCCAGTTCCTGACCTGAAACGGCCCGGTTTCGGTTCGACTCAAGTATAGCCAATATTTCATCTTTTAACGCCATAATAACCTCTTGCATCATATAATAACAAAATGCGCAGATATTGTCAACCAAAAACAATAAAATAGTTTACAATAATAAATTAAACCATTAAAATTCACATTTTTACGATAAAATTCTTTGTTTTTAGACAAAAGTGTGATATAATAAACTTCTTATCAGGAGGTACAAAGTGGAACTCGCGGACGAATCTACAATAAATAAACTTATTTTGCTGTATGTTTTCGAAGCGATGGACGTTGCGATTACGGGCAATACTATAATTGAAATGTGCACCAGCCGAAACACTTGGTTAAGCTACATGGACTGCACGATTACGATAAACCAATTGCTTGAATCGGGCTTTATTTATCAGTCCTCCAAGGAAAAAAACAGCTACTATAACATTACGGCTGACGGCAGACAATGCCTTGCGCTGTTTTACACGCGCATTCCCTCCTCTTTGCGCACGGAAATAACCGAGTACGTTAAAGAAAACCGTATGTCCATGCGGCGCAAACAGGAATATTACAGAAATTATTATAAAAACAACGACGGCACTTACACCGTTCAGATGAAAATCGTCGACCCTGTGCAGACGGTGCTTGAAATCAAGCTTAACGTCGCAAACCGCAACACCGCAAAAATGGTATACAACAAGTGGGAAGACAAGGCGGCACAAATCTACGGCTATTTACACGAGGAATTGATCGATTAGGAGTACTTAATGGAAAGCTACAGGACTAAAGGCACTTGTTGCAGAGAAATCGTTTTTGTTGTGGACGATAACGATATACTTACTTCGGTAAAATTCATAAACGGTTGCAGCGGAAACACTCAGGGTATTGCAAAATTATCCGTCGGACGCAATATTGACGAAATTATAGGTTTGCTGGAAGGCATCCGGTGCAGGGCGGGCACATCCTGTCCCGATCAATTTGCCCAAGCGCTTAAACAGTATAAAGCGAAAAAGCAACATCAATAAATTATATATTTTCGCCTTATGCAACATACAATATTAATCAAGATACAATAAAACAAAAATCCCGGACTTTATTATATATCCGGGATTTGTTTTATAAAATTAATATAAACGTCAGCTTAAAAATTCCTTATAAAGCGCGGAAATTGCCTTTTCGTAATCCTTGTTTTCCACTCCGATTATAATATTAAGCTCGCTGCTGCCCTGGTCTATCATGCGAATGTTGACGTCCGCTTCGTATAGGCTGTTGCAAACTTTCTGCGCGGTACCTTTTTTCCTGCTCATGCCGTGACCTACAACGGCAATCAATGCAAGATTACGCTCTACGTCTATCGTGTCGGGCTGGCATACTTTTTTGATGCCCTCCACTATTCTCTCCAAAGCGTCCTCGTCATGATTGCTTCCGTCAATCACAACGGACAAAGTATCGATGCCGCTGGGCATATGTTCTATTCCCAGTCCGTTTTTCTCGATGACCTCCAGAACTTTACGCGCAAAACCCAACTCGTTGTTCATCATGGACTTTTCGATGTTGATGGCAATGAAATGTTTTTTTCCGGCAATGCCCGTAACAGTGCTTTCCTTTCTCTCGTATGCGCCCGAGAAAAACTTTTTGGACGAAACTATCATCGTGCCTTTTGCCTGAGGATTAAAAGTGTTTCTTATGTGTATGGGAATATCGTTTTTCCTTACCGGGAAAATCGAATCGGGATGAAGTACGTTTGCACCCATATAAGAAAGCTCGCGCAGTTCCTTATATGTAATAAGCTCCATAACCTCGGGATTTTCCACGATTCGCGGGTCGCACTTCATAAAGCCGTCTACGTCCGTCCAGTTTTCGTAAATGTCCGCATAAAGCGCGCGCGCCACTATTGAACCCGAAATATCAGAACCGCCGCGGGAGAAAGTCTTAATCGTGCCGTCGCCCGTTGCCCCGTAAAAACCGGGAATAATTGCTTTTTTCACGCCGTGAAGAACGGCTTTTGCGTAAGCGTTTGTTTCCTCGGATAAAAAATTACCTTTGTCGTCGAATCTCACGAAGTCCTTGGCGTCTATAAACTTCCAGTTAAGATATTCGGACAAAACCACCGCGCTTAAAAATTCGCCGCGGCTTGCAATGTAATCCTTGGTCGCGCCTTTAGCGAGTTCGCTTTTTATATCGTCGTAGTAAGTTTTGAAATCGCAATTTAAATTCAGTCCCCTCAAGATGGAGTCAAACCTTTCTTCGATGGGTTTAAACGCTTCTTGAGGACTTAATCCGTCGTTGACTTTATCGAGGCACGCATACAGCAAATCCGTAACTTTGGTATCGTTTTTTGCCCTTTTGCCGGGTGCGGAAACCACTACGCAGGACACCGCGTCGTCGCTTGAAACTATTTCAGCCACCCTTTTAATGCACTCCGCGTTCGCCATCGAAGTACCGCCGAATTTACAAACTTTCATTTATTTATCTCCAAAAATTTATTTTACTTTATGTATCTTGCTTCGGTATAAAAACGTTTTTCGTCCGCCTCTCCCATGGAAAAAGTTTTTCTCGGAAGCAAACCGTTTTTTGCGACGTAACTGAAAAACGAAGCTTTATCCATGGGCGCAAGCTCTATTCCCAAAGCGTTGTCGCGCCTGCATATTTCTTTAAGTTCTTTAAGACCGTGTATGTAATCGACTTCTCCGCCGTATTCAGCCAGATATTCGTCGATGTAGTCCTGGGCGATTTTAACGCCTTCCACCGCGTCAGTCGGGAAAGAAATCTCAACGCTTTCTCCGCCCATGTAAATTGAAGTTTTTCCGCTTTGAGACGCTGTTTTTTCTTTCAATCCGGTCAAAAACTTTTCGTTATCGACATTATAAATCACTCGGTAAATGGGCTCGAACTTAAGGCCTTCGTCGTAGATGTTGACTATTTCGACAAGAGCGTATCGGGAAAGCGGATTATTTTCGTCACGGCACGCCTTTGCCGTCGCAAGCGAGTGATTGCCGTCGCCCACCAGAAACAAAAGTGGACTGCCGTATTTGTCTTTTGACGATCGCAACAAATTGTCAAGCGCGCGGGTTACGCCCGAAGTATCGGTAATGTTATATCCCGTAATATGACCGCCGCCGCTGTTGAGAGTGCCGTCGTAAAGCACTTTACCCTTGCCTTTAAGCGGCTCGATGACGGTACGATTTTCGTCGTCGATAAGCAGCATGACGTGAGGAAGCTCGATAAGGCAATTTCTGCGTATTTCCATTCTGGGCGGAATACGCGACGCCACAAGTCCTTCGGTGGCGCGTATCAAGGTTTTATCGGACGGATCGAAAGAATATGCGTCCAAATCTATAAGACACATAAGCCCCCAACGCTCGTTGCCGTAAAGCGTATTTCTTTTAACCAAAACGGTACCTTCCACCTTGCGGAATATACCGCCCGAAATATATTCTTTCTGCTTTTCTATAACGCGGTTTATGCGCGCCGAATTGTCGGAAGACAAATAGCACTCGGGAAAAATCAGATTCAGCGAAGTGGGTTCTTTAAGTGTTTTGTAAAGGTTGTCCCAATATTGTTTGTCCGAAGTGTATTGATCGCACGCAACTACCGACCAGTTTTCCACCGAAAAATTTTCGGGTAATATAATTTCTCCGAATTTATAACAAGCCATTGTTTCCCAGTCCCACCGAAAGCAACCACAAAAGAACACCGAACAACACCGCAAACAACTTATAGGTGAAATTGTTTACGAATAATATTTTAAGGATTCTGACGAAACCGTTCTGCTTTTTTTCCTGACGAATTTTTTCTTCCATGTCAACCTGCCTTTTTCCTGGAGTGTTTGCCGGGTTTACCCACCGCCTTAAGTCCGTAAATCTGTTCAAGCACGTCGGTAAGCATCTGAGTGTCGAAGTAACGCATTATCTCGCCGTTCCTTGCAACGGAAATGATACCCGTTTCTTCGGAAACTATTATCGCAAGGTGATTATATTGCTCGGTTATTCCTATTGCCGCCCTGTGACGCGTACCCAGTTCCTTATCGAGGTCCGTTTGCTGAGTAAGCGGCAAAAAGCAACCTGCCGCGAGTATCTTGTTTCCGCGTATATACACCGCCCCGTCGTGAAGCGGAGCTTTTGTGTTGAACAAACACTCGATAAGCTGGCAGGACAAATCGGCGTCGAGTCTTGTTCCGCTGTCCAGAATATGCTCCGGAATATTATCGGGGGCAATAATTATAAGCGCGCCCACGTCTTTTTTGGACATATTCTGAGCGGCACGTACTATATCGTCAATCGCCGCATGCAACTCCTCGTCCGAACAGTTATATTCCGTCGTATAAGAATTTTCAGCGTTTTTAGGGCTTGCTATTTTCCACATTCCGCGCTTGATTTCCGTGGAAAAAAGAACCAAAGCGCTGACGAACAATAAAATAACTATGTTTTTGAATATCTTGGAAGTTACGGGCATATAGACGAATTCCGAAACGAAACACACCGACAAAACGGCGACAATCGCAAGATACTTAATAAGTCTCGAGGCATTGTTTTTCTTCAGGAATATCGATACTCCGTAAACAATCATAATCGTGACTATAATGTCAAGCACGCTGTAAACCGTGTTTATCGGGGAGGAAAAAGCCTCTTTTAAATTGTCTAGAAAGTTGTTCAATTTATCAGCCCTCGTTACTTCGATACTCTTTTCATTCGCTTAAAATGCTATACCCATTTTCCATCTTATGCAATATTATACAATCAAGGAAAGTATTTATCAATAAAAACAATGGAATTTTGCAAAAAATTAATAAATTTTATTCAAAAGGGTCTATGTCGTCCTTGTTTTCGGGGAAAGGATTGTTTTCGACTTTCCTGATGTCGACGTAAATATCATTATCGGTATTTTGTTCGTATTCCATACCGAAAACCGCAATTTTCAATCGCTTTATTACCGGTTTATACGGATATTTTTTCTCAAGATGCTTAACTACGAAAATGAGAGTTATCGCCGCGACTATGATTATTGCTATTAAAACTATATAAGCGAAATATCCGCCCATGAAAAACGAATAATCGAACTTTTCCGTTCTGAAACCTGCAGCCGCTGCCGAAAAGCCTTCTGCGGTAAGGCAATCGTAAACAAGCGACGCGGTATCAGCCATTGTTTTGCCGTAATTGGGGTTCTCGGCTTTAAAAGAATCCGCGTTGTCTATTTTATCCGAGTAATAGTTGAATCCGTCAGCATCTCCCCCGAAAAGATTTACCACGGGCACGTCTTTTTCGAAAAACACAACGTGGTCGCCAAGCTGACCGATATGCGTGTAATTCAGATTTTCAGCATATACCTGCGGCATCAAGGGAATAAAACGCGACATCTTTTTAAATTCGGTAGCGTAATTTTCGCCCTGCTGCAAAAACATTTTACCCTCAAGCGTGTCTACCTCGTCGGAATAAACGTTTACAGTTTCGCCCGCAATCGAATCGAGATTAACCATAAGAAGCACGTTTGACGCGTCCTTGATATAATCGGAAACAAACCGACTGCTTCCTACGACGCCCGCCTCGCTTGCCCCGAAAAACGCGAAAATGACGGTATAATCAAGCGCAGGAGCATTTTCCTTAAATACCTTTGCAAGCTGTAAAAGCGTGGCCACGCCTGTCGCGTTGTTCATGATTCCTTCGCTTCCGTTGCCGCTCGAACCCACAAGGTCGATGTTTTTATAAAGATTATCGTAATTCGCTCCCACCACAACGGTTTTTTCCTTGCCGCCGTTGTAAGTCGCAATAATATTCTGCGAATAAAGTTTCTGAGTTTCTCCGCCGTAGCCCTTGACGACTTCCGTTTTCACAGACTGAGTTATAAGGTCAAGTTCCGCAACGTAACCGTACTCGGTAAGTCTGTTTTTTATATATTCGGCGGCTTTCTTTTCGCCTTCGCTGAAAGACGTGCGGTCCTTGCGCGCGTCCTCTCCGCTTCCGATAAAAGCGTCCAGCTCCTCCGCCATAGCGACGTCGTTAAAAACAGCGGACTGCTCGGCGGTCCTTACTTTCATAACCGCGACTTCTCCCGAACAGGAGCAAAAGCACAAACCAATGATTACGGTAAAAAATATCAATAACGCTTTTTTCATGCCAGCACCCCCGAAAGAAGCGCGACCACGGCTATAAAACCGTAAACGCACAGAAACGAACTGCCCAAAAACATTACGACTCTGCCATACTCTTCTTTTTTGAAATAGGCTTTACAGCAAAACACGATATAAAGAATAAAAAATATAAGCACGAAAAAGAAATCGAAAAATATTTCGCCGTAAGAAAACAAAAACGGAAAATAAAAATATAAAGTTTTAAGTACTCCCGACAAAAGATTTGCGGGAATATAGAAAAACCTGAGGGCATACTGCATGTCGGCACCCCTGTTGTTGAGCCGTGCGGCGGACCCGCGCGCAAGGAACATAGTAACAAGTTCGTAAACTCCGCCTCCTATGACGGCGGCAAAAAGAAACGCCCACACGTCGTTGAATACAAAAGTCCCGCTTACGGTAAGAAGCGCCAATGCGCCGCGCATGTAATAAAACCCCGAATAGCCGAAGCTGAGAAACAGCGCCGCAATCATTATGTATTTGTTTATTTTTTTCTCTTTAATAAAATTCATGTTCAAATTCCTGTTTATCCTACGGTAACGGTTTCGCACACAAACTCCATAAGTGCGTTTTTATCCGATATTTTACCTGCCTTTACACCCGCATCCAAAGAATTCAGTCTGTCAAATACTGCTTTCAGCCTTCGCGGAGAAAATTTTGCCGCTTGTCTTAAAGCAACCTTTACCGCGTATTCCTTGACTTTCAAATCAGACGACAGAGTGTCGGATTTAGGGTTAAGCGAAACAAACAGCAAGCGCCTGAAATGATTGAACAGCATACCCATCAACGATACCGAGGAATTATTTTCGGCAAGCATTAAGTTTACAAGTTCCACGGCTTTATCGGCATTTTTTTCGGCAATGGCTTCGCTCAGTTCGAAAACCTTATACTCTATTTGCGGCGAAACCAACTCCTTAACGTCGCTTTCATCGATAGCGCCCTCGGCGTAATCCATAAGCTTAACAAGCTCGTTATAAACGGAGTTCATGTCGCGGTTGCAGTATTCGACCAGAAGCGACGCAGCTTTTTGCGAAACCGATATTTTTTGCGACGCAGCTTTTCTGACAACCCATCCTTCAAGATACGACTTTTCCAACCTGTTGCAATCCACTATTTCGCATAAAGGGATAATGCCGTTAAAGTTAGGCGTAAGCGCACCCGTAAACAGCAGCACCGAAGTAGACGATGGATTTTTAAGGTATTCTTTTATTTGTTTAAGGTCGCCCGTATAATCGTTTACGCACACGACGCGGTATTCGGAAAACATAGGCGGAGTAAGCAATGCGGCGATTACTTCGCTGATTGAAGCATCCTTGTTGAAAGATGTAAAATTCAGGTCGCGGAATTCACCGGTAAATACCGAAAACATATTAACGGCACTTTTTACGACAAACGAATCGTCGCCGGTCAGTATGTAACAAGACTTAGGCGGCGCAGTCATCAGGTTTTTTTTTAGTTCGGTAAATTTCAATAATCTTCTCCGTCAGCCGTATCGTTTTCCACGGCAATATAATTGTAATATAAAAAGCGGTAAATTGCAAATAAATTACCGCTTCATAAGTCAAAGTTTAAAACAAATTGGTAAGGACCGGATAAGTTTCGTCTATAAGGTCTTCGGATAGCGCAATGGAGATTTCGCAATATGCGTGCGCGTCGAGGTATTCGCCGCATTCGATATAAGCGTTTAACGAAACAAGCTTTTCGTCAAGAGTGCGTATAACGGTATGGTTGGAAAACATTAAAGCGTAATTTTTACTTTTGTTCCATTTATCCATAATCTTTTTCATCATTTCTCCTACATCCGATGAAGAAATGTCTTCTTTGTTTTCCTGCAGGGTATTTCGCACTTCGAAAAGCTGTGCGTTTATATCTTTAAAGAGACTGCCGGTCATGATGATTTCCGCGACTCCCGCCCCTAACATTATAGCTAAAATAACAATTACACAAATAAATTTTTTCATTTTTATTAAGGTAAACCGCTTTTTACCAATTTTCCCCCTCGACTTTCATTTTATCGTTGATGTATTTTCCGTGCTTAGGCGCAATGTAGACGACTCCGTTTTGTCTTACGTCAAAATAAAGCACCTCTTTAATGTTCATTATACCGTTCTTTTTCAGCACTTTTATAACTTCGGGTTTTGTTATTCCCGCAATTTTAAGATTATCTTCTTCCCATTCGCCGTCCACTATAATCGTCAGCGGCAATACGGGTTTTTTGAGAACCGTAGGGTCACTCGGCTTTTCGATAACGCATAAATTTCCGTTGGTTTCGAATATGGCATAAGCTATGTCGTTGAAATCCATATATCCGCCTGACCTTGCCGATTCGATAAGGTCGTTTATGTTTATGTTCATTTTCTTCAGATTTTCGTAGTTTATACCGTTTTTATCTATCGCGATAATGGCGCTGCCGCTTAAAAAACGTCTTACTCTCAGGCTTTTACGCGCCAAAGTCGAAAGCAGAATCTGCAAAAACGCAAGCGTCACTATGGGTACGAGTCCCGCGTAAAAAGGTATATACGGGTCGTTCATGGGTATACATGCGACCTCGGCAATTATAAGAGTTATTACCAGCTCGAAAGGTTGCATTTCACCAAGTTGCCGTTTTCCCATCAGTCTTACCACCAGTAAAACCAGAAAAAAAGTTATCAGCGATTTTAAAAATACTACCAACATGATATCGGTAGTATTTTCTGTATAAAATAAAAATATTTATTTTTAAACTTTTCCGCTTTAAGACGCCTTTATTCAACCGAAACTTGCAATATATTCCTTTATAACCTCTATCGCCTTTGCGCTTGCTTCGGAAACAAACTCGTAAAAACTTTTGACCGCTCCATCATCGCCGTTGTCGGAAATCGCACGCACGGAAACGAATCCTGTTCCTTGAAAGGCGCAAACCTGATTTATCGCCGCGCTTTCCATGTCGTAAGCAATCGCTCCGAACACTCGGCTTATATCCGCTGCTTTATTCCGATCGCTGACAAAGCAATCGCCCGAAGCAATCGTCCCCACCTTATATTTGTAACCCAATCGCTCCAAAACCTCGCAAAGCTGTCCCACGGCTGCGCGGTCGCAATCGAAAAAAGGCGATTCGAATCCGTGAACTCTTCCCTTTTCCAGCCCGTCAGCCGTTGCGTCGTAATCATGTTGAACGGTGCGCTCGGAAACCACTATGTCGCCTTGCTTTAAAGGTTTAGCTCCTCCTGCTACGCCTAAGTTTATTATTGTTTCGGGTTCAAAAAGAGCAATCATTAAAACCGCTGCAGTTGAAGAAAAAACCTTGCCGATTCCGCAGCGGCATACCACCGCTTCCTTACCGCAGATTTTCCCCTTGACGAAATTGTACGACCCGACCGATTTAACGAAAGAATCGGTCATGATACTTATAAGGCCGTCGGTTTCTATTTCCATTGCTCCGATTATTCCTATCATAAGCGCTCCTCCGAAAACATAATACCATTTTTGAGCTATTCAAGTCAATCATATACACAAGTATCGGTTGTTTTCACGATTTAACAAAAATAGCACAAAAAGTTATAGTAATATAACTTTTTACGCCAAACTGGTTTTTTTGACGCATGAAAAAAGGACGTCTTGGTTAAGACGTCCTTTACGGTTATGCACAATGTTTCGAGAAAGGAAAGTAAGGTGGGTAAGGTAATCTGAATAAATCCTTCCCTGATTGCTTTTCCACTGCGCAATCAATTCTTCAGGTTCTTATGTTTCGTTTAAGTGACTCTGTTTGTCACTCTCTTAAAGGAGGTGATCCAGCCGCACCTTCCGATACGGCTACCTTGTTACGACTTCACCCCAGTCATCGGTCTTACCTTCGGCAGCTCCTCCCCTCTCGGGTTAGGTCACTGACTTCGGGTACTCCCAACTCCCATGGCGTGACGGGCGGTGTGTACAAGACCCGGGAACGCATTCACCCCGACATGCTGATTCGGGATTACTAGCAACTCCGACTTCATGTGGGCGGGTTGCAGCCCACAATCCGAACTGAGAACGCTTTTTTGAGATTCGCTTAACCTTACGGTCTCGCTGCTCTTTGTTACGCCCATTGTAGCACGTGTGAGGCCCAAGACGTAAGGGGCATGATGATTTGACGTCATCCCCACCTTCCTCCGTGTTATCCACGGCAGTCTGAACAGAGTTCCTAACTTAATATTGGCAACTGTTCATAAGGGTTGCGCTCGTTGCCGGACTTAACCGAACATCTCACGACACGAGCTGACGACAACCATGCACCACCTGTCTATACGTCCCAAAGGAAAAACTGCTTTCACAGTCTGTCGTACGATGTCAAGTCTTGGTAAGGTTCTTCGCGTTGCTTCGAATTAATCCACATGCTCCGCTGCTTGTGCGGGTCCCCGTCAATTTCTTTGAGTTTCAACCTTGCGGCCGTACTCCTCAGGCGGGATACTTATCGCGTTTGCTTCGACACAGCAGACTTTATATCCGCTTCGTCCAGTATCCATCGTTTAGGGCGTGGACTACCAGGGTATCTAATCCTGTTTGCTCCCCACGCTT